>JADFPD010000138.1 GCA_022562475.1 Chloroflexota bacterium
GCTTCAGGATTTCATCTACGGAGTCCGCTCCCACTTGAACCAATTCAACTCGCTAACAGTGGTGACTTCCTCAGTCGAAACCCAATGGGTAGCTTCGCTCACCGACCTGCGCCGCCAAGGAGTGGAGGTCTCGGTGGTGCTGGTGGACCGGTCCAGTTTCGGTTCGCCGACAAACATGAGCGCTCCGTTGGAATCGTTGAGCGCTAATCTGATTCCGGTCTATATGGTGCGGCGGGGCGACAATCTGAACGATGCCCTCCTGGCGCCGGTGCGGGAGATACCCCGGAGTTGGGCTGCCGGCGTGGCTGGAGGCGTCGAATGACCTCCGAAACGTTGGGGACCGGCGTGCCCCATCGGCAAGGGATCGACACGGAGTTTATCGGCGACGGTATCGCTTGGTTTGAGCGCACCATGCGGCCCGATGAGGGTTGGATCGCCGCGGGGTTCCTGGTCCTGAATCTGATGGTAGTCGTTATGTCGGTAGAGCAGGCTGATTGGGTGCCCTCGCCGAACCTGGTCGTGCTGCTCTTCATGGCGATGCTGACCGGGCTGGCCCTTTACCGGATACCCCTCTGGTCGATCGCCCTCCTGCCCGTGGGACTCGCGGTGGGTCTGGCCATTATCCTGTGGCAACTCTCATCCTTCACCATAGACGGTGTCAGCATCAACGGGACCGGCGAGGTTTTGGAGCGGCTCGGCCTTTGGCTGGATGCGGCGCGCTCCGGCTCGATCAGTATCGACAGTCTTCCCTTTACCTTTACCTTGATGACCGCAACTTGGTTGACCGGCTTTCTGGGTTCGTGGCTGTTCTTGCGTTACGGCAACTTCTGGGGCGTTTTCGTGCTCGGCGGGATCGGTCTGTTGTCCAATCTCACGTTTCTGCCACCCAACACAGCTTTCCACCTTGCTATTTACCTATTCACCGGTCTGCTGGTGATCTCCCGGGTCCAGGCGATCAGGCGCAAACATGAATGGGAACGGCGCTCGGTTAAGGTGGACGACCACCTGACCGGGCTGTCGCTGACCGACAGTCTGGCATTGACGGTGCTAGTCATCGTGGTGGCGTTCATGCTCCCGATGGCGCCCAAATGGAGCGTGGCTAATGACGCATACGAGTACATGCGCAACCCCTTGGAGACGATGGAAGGCGATTTCAACCGGCTGTTCGCCGGCTTGCCGGCCCGCCGGCCCATGGGCTTCCGCATCTGGGACAACGTTATGGCCCTTCAAGGGAGCATCTACCCCACCACGACCCAGGTCTTGTGGGTGGACTCGCCAACCGAGTTGTATTGGAAGGCGAGGACCTATAGCACCTATAACGGCAAAGGGTGGCTATCTGAGCACACGGTGACCGAGCCGCTGGGGTATACGCCTGAATTCGCCCGGCGGGAGGTTGACCAACTGCGGACAGAAGTCACCTACACCGTCACACCTCTCTACGCCTCCAAGAGACTATTCTCCGGAGACCAGGTGTTGGACGTAGACCGCGATGTGATGATCGAGACCCAGGCTCCCCCGGTCTTCACCCTGGACCTGGACATGTTGCAGCAGGGTGGCACGCTGCCTGACTATCTAGAAGACGTGGGCGCTGGCCTGCTCCTAACCCTTGAAGCACGCGGCGCCTTCGTCAGCGATCAGGACTTGGCGCTCTCGCTTCCGCCCGAATTCCGGCTGGATAAGGTGGACCGGGAAGCGGGACAGGCGATTCGGGTGCAGTTTACGGAAGCGCTGCCGGCCATTCCTGAGGTTTTATCGGTCTCCAGCCCCAAGGGCAAGTTCAAGACCGGTGACCCCTACCGGGTGACATCCGCGATCTCATTGGCCGGACCGGAGCATCTGCGAGGCGCCGGCTCGAAATACCCGGCTTGGGTGTCGGAACGTTACCTGCAGTTGCCTCCGGACCTTCCGCGGCGGGTAAGGGATTTATCCTCCAGGGTGGTCGGCGGACTAGGGACGCCGTACGACAAGGCCAGTGCCGTGGCCCAATACTTGAGGAGCAGCTATCCCTATAACCTCAGGGTAGACCCTCCACCCTTCAACGCCGACGGGGTGGACCATTTCCTATTCACACAGAGACAGGGCTACAGCGAGTATTTCGGTTCGGCAATGGCAGTCATGCTGCGGGCTATAGGCGTCCCCGCACGGTTAGCAGTGGGCTACACCACCGGAGATAAGATTGGCGAGCAGGATATTTTCGCGGTTACCGACAGCCACAGCCATGCCTGGGTGGAGGTCTATTTCCCCGGATTCGGCTGGATCCCATTTGAACCGACGCCAGGGAAATCGCTGCCCGGCGTCTATCAGCCGGGGGCGGAGCGTCCGGAGATTCAAGATGCCGGTCAACTCGACATAGAACCGTTTGACGACGAATGCTTCGACGGTCTGGAAGATTGCTTCAACCAACAATTGACGCCGTCAAATTTCGAATTCAGCGTCGACAGAAGTGGGGGAAGCTCAATCATTGGCCTGTGGCCCTGGCTGCTTGGCTTGCTGGCCGGACTGACCGTGGTTGGCGGAGCAGCCCGCTGGCTTTGGGGCAAGTTCCTGGCAGCGCCCAGCAATCCCCGGACCGCATTCAGACGCATGACCACCCTGGCAACGCTGGCAGCAGCAGGCCCAACCGAATTCCAAACTCCATATCAATTTGGAGACCGGCTGCAGCAGGTCCTGCCGGCCCAAGAGACCCCGGTTTCCATCATAGTGGCGGCCTACGTCCGCAACCGGTACGGGAATAAGAATCCGACGGCCAGCGAGAGGCGGCTGTTGGCGCTGGCGTGGCAAAGGCTGCGGCTGCCCATGCTTTGGGCGGTATTAAGACGGAGGGTTCGGTGAAGGGAGACAGGTACCACCTGATCGAATTACCCATGGGTTGGATGGTCCTTCTCGGCGGACAGGATGGGCTGAAGCGGGCGTCGTTGAAACCCTCGCCCCAGGAGGCCCTGGAAGACCTGGGAACCGACCTGGAAGGCGCGGAGGACGACCCGGACGCCTTCACCGAAATTGTGGAGTGTCTGCACCGCTATTCCGGCGGGGACATGGCGGCGCTGGACGAGATAGGGCTCGATTTATCAGGAGTGACGCCTTTCTTCAGCGCGGCCTGGAACGCCTGCCGGAGCATCCCTCCCGGCGAGACCAGGAGCTACGCTTGGTTGGCCGCTGAAGCCGGCAGTCCCCTGGCCATGCGGGCCGCTGGACAGGCAATGGCCCGCAACCGGTTCTCCCTGATCATTCCTTGCCACCGGGTGATCGCCAGCGACGGCGGACTTGGCGGTTACGGCGGCGGCGGACTGGGAGTAAAGGCCCGGCTGCTGCAGATGGAGTTGGGCGGGCACAAGTAACAAAAATGGCCGCTCCGGTTTAGGCGGCTACCCGCAGTTTATGAGACGAACGGCTGTTAACAACCGAGTCTGCTTACAGGGCATCTCGGCCATTGGTATACTAGCCCGCAGCCAGCGAAAGCGGAATCGGAGGTGGCAGATTGGTAGATGGCCGCGCGGAAAGACCTTCACCCAAAGAACTCTGGGCTGACATCGGCGGCCTCAAGGTACGATATCTGGATTGGGGCGGCGACGGTCAGCCCCTTTTGGCGCTGCACGGTCTGGCGTCTTCGGCCCATTGGTACGACATCGTAGCGCCTCTGCTCCGGGACCGCTACCACATCTATGCTCCCGATCAGCGAGGCCACGGCCAGACCACCAACGCACCGGACGGCTACGACTGGAAGACCCTGTCCGCCGACTTGGTTGGGCTGCTAGACCACATCGAGCTAGACAAAGTCGCGGTGATGGGCCATTCCTGGGGCGGCAACGTGGCCACCAATCTTGCCGCCAACTACCCCGAGCGAGTCACCCGGCTGATCATGATCGACGGGGGCTTCCTAGACGGGAGGCTCTTTCCCGGGGCGACCTGGGAGGCGTTCTCCCACCGGGTTCGGCCGAGGGACGTGACCGGAGACCGCGAGGAATTTCTGGGCCGACTCCGCGACCAATTGGGAGATATCTGGAACCCGGAGGTAGAGCGGATCGTCCAGACCATGGTCTACGAAGACGATGACGGGCAGATCCAGGACATCCTGCGTCCCGAGAATCACGCCCAGACCATCCGGGCGATGTGGGACGAACCGGCGTCGGTCACTATGCCGCTGATCGAGTGCCCCACCCTGATCATCGCCGCCGGGCCGACCCCGGAGCGCGCCGGCACTGAATTCGCCGAGACGCGCCGCCGGATGGTCGATGCCGCTGAGAAGAACCTGAAGAACGGCCGGGTCCACTGGATCCCCGAAACTATCCACGACATCGGCTACCACAAGCCTCAGGAGTTGGCGCAAGTCATCGGCGACTTCCTATCCGAGGGATAGATATACCTTGGGCGCCGGAGAGTGGTTGACCGGGGACGGTACGCGTAGCTGACGCGGTGGGCCCAGATTCGATGCCAGACCTCCGGTTCGCCTTTGGGCAGCGGCTGAATACAACGTGGCCTACGGATTTTGTGACGTGGGCCAGCTCGCTCAGAGATTTGGCTGGAGCGTGACCCAACGTGAACACGCCAATGCCGATCACGGCATCGAATTGATTGGACTGGAACCCGAGAGTCTCCCCTAACACCATCCGGTGGAGGTCGCTGTATACGCCATTGCGGCGAGCCTCTTCCAGCTTACCGTTGGCTAGGTCGACCGCAACCAGGTCGGCGCATCTCAGATTGCTGAGTGACTCTCCCACCAACCCGGCGCCCGCACCGGCGTCCTAGATCCTCGCAGTTCTAACCACATGCTTGACCAAGAGCGCGGCCGCTACGAAGACAGCGTTCCAGGCAAAATCCTCGGCAAAATAGCGCTCGTATTCGCCAGTCCATTGGTCGTAGCACTCTTACAACTCTTGTTATCGGCTGAGGAGTATGCCCCTTGGACTCGATTATGACGTTCTTCCACGAAGACCTGTTCCAGGATTGAAAATAATCGGTGAATAAGGCCGGTTAACTGCGGCGAATGCACATCCTTAACGCAAATCGACGTCGTCGAGCAGAAAATAGCTCTAGAAAGGCGGTTCGTCTCCCTCAGCATCTACGCCGACAGTCGCAGAAACCTCGGCGGGGACCGACACCGGGGCTTCAGACGCCACGTTTGATGTGGAATCGGTGACAGAAGCAATGTCTGGGGCCGCTTCGGGCGGTCCATCGGCGACGGGATCAGGGACGACAGAGTCCGTCGATGGAGCGGCTTCAAGGGGCATGGTTGCCGGCGATTCGGCCGGGGGTTCCATGCCCAGCGCAAGTTCTTGGTGGACCGCCACCGTGTCCGGTCCCAACAATTCTTCCAAGCGGGCGTGCAAGGCTTCGCAATAACCGGTACTGACCACCGGCAGGTCCATGCGGACCAGCTTCTCTCCGGTGCGAATGTCCAGGTTCACCCGGTCGCGGCCGGGAAATTCCAATAGAACGCCGATGACTTCCCTCAACAGGTGGGCGTCACGAGTGGAATCATCGGACTCGGTCAATGCCAAACGGACCACTTTCTGTGGTTCCGCTGGAACGTTATTACCTATGGTCATTTGGGCCTTCTTCTCGCTGACGTTGTGATCGGTTGCTTTGTTGCCATTACCGCCGCCATTGCTCTTGTGGCCGTTGCCGTTGCCATACCCGTTCCCGTTGTATCCGTTGCCGTTGCGTGCCTTGGCGGGCGGCGGCGGGGGCGTCACCGGGTGCTCCGAGTTATATTCCATAGCCGTGTCGCAGGCAAGGGACATCTGGTCACCGCGCATCCGCACCCTGCCGGTAACCATTACCAACCGGCCGTCCTGCCACACCTCCGCGGTCCGCTGCAGGGTATCCGGCCAAACCATAACTTCCAGGAAACCGCCCAGTACTTCCAGGTTCACTATGAAGAACCGTTTGCCTTCCCGTGTGGTGCGCTCAATGACGGTGGAGATATAGCCCAACACGTTGACGGACCGGCCGGTGATCTCCTCGCCCAGTTGCTCCACCGAATTTAAAGCTCCTCCGGTATCCATGGTGGCCAGGCTGCGGAGGGGATTGTGGGACAGTGTCATCCCCAGCAGCTCCCTTTCCCAGGCAGCCTTCTCCTGGTCTGAAACGTCGGGCGCATCGAGGGTGATGCCGCTCATAACTCCGCCGTCGGAAACCTCTTCGACGCCATCGAACATGCTGCTCTGGCCCGAATCGCGGGTGCGCGCCTCCCTCTGGGCGGTGGCGGCGATCTGGTCCAGGGCATCAATCACCGCGCCCCTGGATGCCAGGCTGTCGAATGTCCCTGCCTTGGCCAGACTTTCCAGCGTGCGTCGGTTCAATCCGGCGGCGCCCGCCCGGCGGCTGAAATCGTCGATGGACTTATAGGGACCGTTCTCCTTGCGTTCAGCCACGATGGGGCGGACCGCGCCCTCTCCCACCGTTTTGATGGCGGCCAGACCGATCCTGAGACCCGGGCCGGTCGGCGCGTCTTCGTCTGGGCCACTGGTGCGCTGGCCATCTGTCTGATGGTCGATGGAAAAGAATTCTTCCGACCGGTTGATGTCGGGCAGCAAGATGGGAATTTTCAGCCGGAAACACTCATTCATTGAGCTCAGGACCTTCTCCGGATTGTCCAACCGGGCGTTGAGCACCGCAGCCATGTATTCCACCGGGTAATGGTTCTTGAAATAGGCCGTCCAGTAAGAGATGAGGGCGTAGCTGACGCTGTGCGCCTTGTTGAACGCGTAGCCCGCGAAGGGTTCGATCAGATCGAATATCTCGACGGCCACTTTCTCTTCATACCCTTTGCTTTGGGCGCCGGCGACGAAATTCACCCGCTCTTCCGCCATCAGGGAAGCGATCTTCTTGCCCATGGCTTTGCGCACGATGTCGGCTTCTCCCAGGGAGTAACCGGCGAATTGCTGCAGGATCAACAACACTTGGTCTTGGTAAACGATGACGCCGTAGGTCTCATCCAGCAAATCTTTGAAGCTTGGGTGTGGATAGACTATGGGCTTGCGTTTGTGCTTGGCATCGATAAAGGTCTCGATATTCTCCATGGGTCCGGGGCGGTACAAAGCGATCATGGCCGCGATATCGCCCAGATTAGAGGGCTTCAGGGCCTTGATGTACCGCTGCATCCCCGCGCTTTCAAGCTGGAACAAGTCATTGGTGTTGCCTGAAGAAAGCAGTTCATATGTGGTCTTGTCATCCAGGGGTATGGTCTGCAGGTCTATCTCCACTCCCTGGCTTTCCCGCACCAATTTGACGGCCCGGTCAAGGATGGTCAGATTGGTCAACCCGAGAAAATCCATCTTCAAGAGGCCCAGGCGGGCCACCGGGTCCATGGAGAACTGGGTCATCAG
>JADFPD010000037.1 GCA_022562475.1 Chloroflexota bacterium
TAAAACCCTGTCCACTATCTGGCTATCGTCCCCCACATATCGATAAAGGGGTCCGGGAGTTTCGGACTGCCGCCGTGCTGACAACAGCCACGTTTTTGCTGTGGAGATTAAATTCCAAAATCATACGACGACTAAAAAGAATCAACCGGCCTCTACGCAGGGTGGACCGAAGCAAGGTATAGGACCGTTTACCGTCCGAACCTACGCTTGTCACACAACCTGGCTAACGCGGAAGAGATCGAGCACATGATGGGACCTGAAGCCATTTGAGTCTGATTAATGGCGTCAGCCGGTAGCTGCAATGACCATTAACGGTCTTCCCTACGTCATCGCGGCCACAATGGTCCCCGCACGAAATATTGCCCCCATCCGGCGGCAAACATGGCAACTATTACGGCGGTCAAGACCGCGAGAAAGATCACAAAAGGTCTTAGTTGGTTAACCTCTCCCAGGAATCCCCGAATCCCTCCCGGCCGAGACGGCGGGGTCTGAGACGCGCCGCAAGACTCGCACCGCCAACTCGCCGGGTCCGGCATACGCGCGTTGCAATTTTGGCAGCGCCGGTCATCGGGTATTTCGTAGGAGTTCACAGATGGCAGCCTATAACCGAATTGGGAGCCTCAAATCGCGAACAACCGATCCACCACTTTCTGGGCGGGCAAGGGCGTGGAGATCCCCGGCGGCGCCGATGCCTTCAAGAACGCTCAGGGAAACCTCACCGCCTTCCACGCGTTGGACACAGAAGGTATCCTGTTGCAGTTTGACGGTGGCTCAGGGGGTTAGGCCGAAGATGGACCTTGGCAGGTCGGGCCGGGCGGTAGGACCGGCTCCCTTGCTCGCCGCGGGAGCTACCTTGGAGGCGGCAGCCGCCTATACTTCAGCGGAACGTGGACGAATTCACTGGCCGATGACTCTGGAACGTTTTCGTTCCAATTCCGAGCGATCGAACTCCACACACCGAGCCAGTTGGTGAAAACCCCGAAGGCGAAACCAGACCCGAACCCGAGGGCAACCCATTCCATTAAGCCCATTGGTTTGCTCCGATCGTTGGCGGACCGCCACCCGGCCAGACACTAAGGCGATGTTCTGATTGTACCCTTAAATACCCCAATACCGCTAGATGGGTCCACTATTTTGAGGAAGTACGAGTGTATGACAAGCCCAATTACCGGTCAACCAGCAAATGGTCGACAATTACTACGAATTCAGTGATGCCTATGAAGTCTCTGCATAAGTGGCGTTTTGCACCGCAGGCCGCTACGGCACCCGCCGCCCGGTCCGTTTGGCCTGGGACTCGTCTTATCCGGCTAAACGACCCTGACGGCCCGGTCAGCTTGTGCGTCCGGTCCCCAAGCCACATCCGCGCTGACCCGCAACGTCCACTGGATTCGGGCCTTGGCTGCGTGCGGCGGCGGCTCGGTGGGTATCCCTATTTTTGGCCGTAGCGTCGTCGTTCCGGCTTCTATTACCGTGTCTTGCCCGAAATGGGTTGTTCCAAGAATGTACGTCTGCCGTCGATCGTCATCGGAATCGACTTCGGCCCACCGGCCGTGCTCCGGTTTGCTATCCTTGGCGTCTTCGTACAGGCCCTTCACGTCCGTGACGCGGTCCACCATATAGCCTATAAATTCGCTGGACGTGGTTGAACGTTCGCTGGCCGGCCGCTCGTTTACGAATGCCAAATGCGGCCAACGCTCCTCGCAGACCAGCTCCGCCACGATGCTGCGTACATGCACCCGGCGTTTCGCGGCCAGCGTGACCCTGAGTTCAATCTCCTCGCCCAGGCCGTATACCCGGTCCTCGAAGTCCACGTTGATGTCCAGAGATCTAAATGGGTTCATCATGTTTCCAGGCATCCGCGCCCGGCTTCTAGGTAGCCGCGGCTTCTTGCCGGCCCGGTTTGGGCGCGCCGCGGCGCACGAACGCGAACCAGACGGTGGTCGCCAGGCTGATGCCGGCCGCGCCCGTGATGGCCACCTCCCAGCCCAACTGTCCGGCCGCCAACGCCAGAGGGTAGGCGCCCAGAAAGTGGAGCCCCGGCGTGAACTGCAGCATCCCCATCACCCGTCCCCGCACCTCGGCGGTTGTCTCCAACTGGATCATCGTCGTCGCCAGCGGCCAGACCATCCCCACGCCCAACACGCCTATAAGTGCGAAGAATGCGAATGTAACCCAGAACCAGTCTGACCAGGCGAATAGCGTAAGCATCACGGTGAAAACCAACAGACTCAACAACAGCGCGCGGTAGACCTGTGCTGTGCTGATGGCCGGCAGGATCATGCTGCCCGCCAACGACCCGATGCCCGAGCCCAGGAATAGCACCCCGACCCCTGCCGCGCCGGTCCCCAGGACGTCTTTGGCCATGGCCGGAACGATCTGCATGTGGGACATGCCGAACCCGCCGAAGGCGGTGGTGATGACGATCACCGTGAGGAGCGTCGGGTTGTTCTTGATGTAGACCACGCCGTCCGCGAAGTTCCTGAACACGGACTGGGCCGCGGGGGGCAAGGACCGGCTTAAAGGCCCCATCTTGCCGACGAAGAGCACGCTCGCCACGTAGCATCCGGCGATCACGCCCAGGCTCGCGCCCACTCCCCAAACCACGATTATGACCCCGGCCACGGGGGGGCCGACCATGCGCCCGACGTGGACGGCCATATTCTGCATCGCCACTGCGTCCAATATCGACCGTTGGTCGACCAGGTCGCCGATGATCGTCATCCTAGCCGGCATGCTCAGCGACTGGACAACGCCCATCAGTGCGGCGGCTACGTAGACGTGCCAGATCGACACCAGGCCGGCGATGGACAAGAACGCCAGCGCCGCTATGACCACGCCCACGATGGCTTGGGTCAGCATCATGATGTGGCGCCGGTCGAACCGGTCGGCGACCACCCCGGCAACCAGGAGCAATGCAACGTTGGGCGCGCCGTAGAGAAAGATCACCAGGCCCAACTGGGTGGACGACCCGGTGATCTCCAACACCAGCAACCCGATGACCATGAACTGGGTGCCCTGGCCCAAACCCTGGATGGAGCTGCTCAGCCAGTACCAGCGGAAATCGGTTTGCCGCCAGACCGCGCTCAACCGACCTAGATAGGCGTCCAAGCCTGAAGCCGCCCGAGTAGTCTCGTGAGTTTGCACCAAGCAAGGCTACCACAGCTACGGCGGAATCAGGCCGTTGCCGGATACGAATTTCTTCTCGAGGGTGGGTTGTTGGGGTGGGCCGGCGGCAGGGAGCAGGTGGCGGCGGGCATTCTTGCCTTTGAAACCGGCATGTTCGATTGAATTGAATGCCGCATATTTGTATCATCCGGTCTTGCAGGTCCCAGCAGACGATACGTTCTTATGAAGTCGAACAGGCAACGGGGGACAAGGTTGAGCTACTTGGGCCGGCCGTTAAAACGGTTTGAAGACGCCAGATTGATCACCGGTGACAACCGGTTCATCGATGACATCAAACTGCCGGCTATGCTTCACGCCATAGTAGTGCGCAGCGACCACGCCCACGCCCGCATCCGGTCGATCGACGTTTCCGCCGCCCGTGAGTCAGCGGGGGTAGTGGAGGTTCTAACCGGGGCAGACTTGGCTGGAACGTTGCCCGGCATACCCATCAGGCCCATGGGCGACCGGGCCGTGGAAGAATTCAATGCTCCGGAGCACCCTGTCTTGGCTCGAGACAAGGTGTGTTACGTCGGCCAACCCGTCGCAGTCGTGGTGGCCACCAGCCCATACCTGGCCAGGGACGGCGCCGAACTGGTGTCCGTGGACTACGAACTCCTTCCCCCGGTCATTGACCCGGATCAAGCCGCCGCTGAGGGTACGCCGGCGATCCACCCGCACTTGGGGACCAATGTGGCCATGCGGTCGGTCCAACAGGGCGGCGACATCGAAGAGGCTTTTGCCCAGGCTGACCATGTGGTCCGGCAGAAGTACCGGGTCCCACGGCTCGCCCCGTCCCCCCTGGAAACACGAGGCGTCGTCGCCGACTACCAACCCGCCGAAGATTTCTTGACCGTATGGGACTCGACACAAGCGCCCCATCAGGTCAGGAGATATCTAGCTCAAATGCTGGAACGGCCGGAAGAGACCATCCGTGTTGTGGCCCCCGATGTGGGCGGCAGTTTCGGTGTCAAGGACTGCCTCTTTCCTGAAGACGTCCTGATGCCTTTCCTCTCGCTGCGGCTGCGGAAACCCGTTAAGTGGATCGAAGACCGCCAAGAGAACCTGCTTACCTACCACGGCAGAGGCATGAGCCTGGATGTGGAGGCTGCCGTCAAGAGCGACGGTGTGCTTCTGGGGATACGGGTCAGTATCCTGGCCGACCTTGGGGCGTATTTTTATTTCACCACCCCATTCCCCCTTTTCAATGCCGCCCGCCGCATTACCGGTCCCTACAATATTCCCGCCGTGAGCGCCCAGTTGATGGGCGTTATCACCAACAAGACCCCCACCGCCGCCTACCGCGGCACCGGCAGTCCGGAAGCCGCTTTCTGCATCGAGCGGA
Source organism: Chloroflexota bacterium (assembly GCA_022562475.1). Lineage (GTDB taxonomy): Bacteria > Chloroflexota > Dehalococcoidia > Lucifugimonadales > UBA3495 > UBA9611. The sequence continues at coordinate 4,508 of JADFPD010000037.1, forward strand.
CGCTGGACCTGATCGCAAGTGACCTGGGACTGGACCCGGCCGAGGTAAGGCGCCGAAATTACGTCCCCGCCGGCGCCTTCCCTTACACCACTTGCACCGGCATCGTGTACGACTCTGGCGATTTTGCTCAAGCCCTGGACCGCGCCCTGGAATTGGTTGATTACGCTAGCTGGCAAGAAATAGCGCGGCAGAGAAAACCCAACGAGCCATATCTGGGTATTGGACTGGCGACGTTTATCAAGTCGTCCGGAGCTGGGGGCGAGCACCGGACCGAGAGCGCACGGGTGACGATCGATTCCTCCGGCCGGGTTGACGTTTACACCGGCGTGTCTCCCGACGGCCAAGGCACCGAGACTACCTTTGCTCAGATCGCCTCCGATACTCTTGGAGTAGACCCGGCGAAGGTGCGGGTGCTCCACAGCGACAGTGCCATATTTCCCCATGGCATCGGCACCAGCGCCAGTCGAGGTCTGATCATCGGCGGCTCAGCCGTCCACCTGGCGCTTCAAGAGGCGCGTCAGAAGCTGTCGCTCATCGCATCCAAACTGCTGGCTTGCCCCATCGCGGACATCATTTTTCGGGAGGGACAGGTCCTCAACCACCGCAACCCGGATGAAAAGATAGCCTTTTCACAACTGGCCGCCATGGCCCACGACCCGGACTCGGCGACCGAGGGGACCGACCCCGGACTGGACTTCCACCACGAGTACACCCTTCCTGAGAGCCCGGTCTCCTTCGGGGCCCATGCGGTGGTGGTCGAGGTGGACCGGGACACGATGGCGGTGAAGATCCTGCGCTACGTCGGAGTCCACGACTGCGGCCAGATCATCAATCCCATGATCGTCGAAGGCCAGATCCACGGCGGGATAGCCCAAGGCATCGGCCAGGCCCTAACCGAAGGCATCGCCTACACCGACGACGGCCAACCCCTAACCGCCAGCCTCCTGGACTACGCCCTCCCTCGGGCGATACACATCCCAGACCTAACCCTAGACACCATAAACACCACCTCCCCCACCAACCCCCTAGGCGCCAAAGGCATCGGCTCCGTCTCCACCGTCCCCTCCCCCGCCGCCGTAACCAACGCAGTCCTGAACGCGCTGTCAGGCACGGGGGTCCGGCATATAGACACGCCGTTGACGCCGGAAAGGGTGTGGCGGGCGGTGAAGGGCGTGGGTTAGGGGGTTAGGTGTTCGGGAGCATTTTTCATCGCCGGAATCTATTCGGGCGCACCGAAAGGGAAGAGGACAAGGCCTAATTGGGTGAAACGTCCGTTGCAAATAATCGAATTCATTGTCCGAGACACACCTAGAGGTGGAAACCGCTATCGATTAGTTTGATTTGGTAATCCCAGAATTCGATTTCTGCGTTGCAATCTACTCCAACATGGTCGTAAGGTATCCAATGTTACGTAATCCCTGAATACCGTCAGTTTTGAATCATCTATGAGCATGGAAAATATCAAGCGGGTTCTCGCGCAAGAAGACACGATCTTATTCATAGGGTCAGGTATTTCAAGGTGGTCCGGTCTCCCAAGCTGGCCGGGCATGATTGAAGAATTGGCCCAATTTGTTGAATCAGCTGGTTTTAACGCGGATTTAATTCGTACTGAGGCTAAAAGAGGCGAACTTCTACAGGCAGCGAGCTATGGATTCGACAAACTGACAAATCCACAGATTGGGCAGTTCATACGGGCGGCGTGCCGGTATGGCATCGCAAATCCTCATGATATCCATCAAAAGATCGTCTCTTTGGGACCTAGATTCTTCGTAACAACAAACTACGATGACTTGATTGAACAAAGCCTTCGGAAATGGCAACCCGACCGTTTCTACCGACCACCTGTCACGAACCGTCATCTTACTGAGTTAGCTGAAATCGTTCATGCACGTGCGGTCGATTTCATTTTTAAACCCCATGGCGATGCCGCCGATAGCAAAAGCATCGTTTTGACTCGGGAGCAATATCGTCAACTGCTCCCGCAGGGAGAAATGCATGCAGCGTTAGAGACGTTGATGATGCTGTTGGCAACCAGGCCGGTTGTATACCTTGGTTTTGGGCTTCGCGACCCTGATTTCATGTACGTGAAGGATCTTTTAGCTAACACTTACAAAGGTGGAACTCGCGACCACTATTCGATCATGGCGGATGTTTCGGAAGCGGAGATTGATTACTGGCGGCGACAATACGGTATCCATCTAATCAGCTACGCTACGACTGAAGCGGAAGATGAGACGAGAGACCACTCTTCTCTCCTAACTTTGCTAGACACCCTCTTGGAAAGGGAGTCGCTAACGCCGACGAATCTCGATTTCGACCCCCGGGCCCCTGACGTAATACTTGCGTTAGCGCGCCACGCTTCGGGGTTGATGCGGACCCCTAAGCTGACCACTGAGTTTCAGATTCGTGTTCGATCTGAGAAATCATACCGCGGATTCGATGGCCGTTATTATAGTCGTGATAGGTTTGACTATGATCCCGTCGAGGAATTCTTGGATGACGGACCTGAGCGGGCAATCCTCATCGGATTGCCAGGCGCCGGAAAAACCTACTCTCTTCGTCGAGCCGCGGCAAGACTCGCCGAAATCCTTAATGATAAGTGCCTCTCGGAGGAATTCGATTACCAGTCGGTAGTTATTCCGATATTCGCAGATCTTAAGTTGTATCGTGGCAACCTTGGCGAACTCGTTAATCAATCTTTGCCAGTGAGCTTGCCATTTGGAGAGATTACCGAGAGATACAAAGTAAAGATTTTCCTTGACTCGTTCAACGAGATGCCGAGAGAATTCTGGGAGAGCGGATCCTATGAGTCAGATTTCGCGGAATTTTCCAACAGAATAGGAGACTCGTCATTCATTATCAGTTCACGTACCAGTGATGGCTTGGCTAAATTGGATCTGCCTATATACACGCTTGACGTGATTGACCGTACAACTGTGGCGGCTGAGCTTAGGCGCTTGGACATCAATATTGAAGGCCGATTCAGCCGAGACGTTGTGCAGTTGTTACAGCGACCGTTTTACTTCCAACAGGTTATCAGTGGCTCGGTAAGCTTACCGATTGAGCCGCGCACCCGTGATTTCTTTGATGTGTTCTTTAATAATTTGCAGAAAGAATTCGTTTCTCGATTCACTGGACAAATCAACATCGAAAGACCCCTTTCACTAGCAGCATACGATGCGCTCAACCATGGCGAGGAGGCATTTCCGCTCAACGATCTGCTCGTAATTTTGAATGCGTCCCTGGAAGGCAACGATTCGATCGGTGTCGACATAAATGAAGTCGCTAACTGGCTCGTTGCATCGTCCGTCCTGATTCCATACACGGGCGGACGTGTGGCATTTGTCCATCAGTCGATCACAGAGTACCTTGCTGCGACAGAACTCGCTAGGCTTTATCAATCGGACCGACGTGTCTTGGTTGGGCGGCTTAAGCTCATGCGGTGGGATCAAGCTCTATTCCTGACTCTGAGTCTCTTACCGCCAATCGAAGCCGATTGGTTTTTGCAGGACGTCATCAAAGCCGACTTGATATTAGCTTTGAATGCTGTGAAATACCTTGAAAAGAACCAAGATGACGTTGTTAAAAAGCTTCTGTCAGAAATCCCAATGCAACCTCAGTATATCGATTCATCAGATTTCAAGATTTATTGGGCGTTGGAAAATGGTTTACCGATTTCAGAGACCCACGTCCCCGAAATCCGCGCGCTCGTAGAGCTCGGAGGTTCGATCGGCGCAGCCGGAGTCTCTCTCTTAGTCGATTTGAAGGGAGAAGAGGTGAAAGCAGAGTTGTTGCAGTTGCTTGTCGAAAATCGCGATGACTACCATTTCTATGATATGGGCATTGGCCGCTCCCTTAGACCATTCGCGACGAACGAGGACGCCAAAAACATCGCTGCGTGGGCCGACTCTATTGATGATCAGTCTGAGTCAGATTCTGATGACATGGAAGGATGCTTCACCGAAGGCGCTGGAGTGTTCCTAAGTAACCTTGATCTTTCGGTCATCCGGCGCGAGTTTTTGCCAGCATCAGCATCTTTTCCTGTCCCGAAATCTCGTGCGCGTATCATGTGCAGAATAATCGAAGAACAGAAATCGCAAGCAGCTCTCGATTTTGCGGGGGAATTACTGCTCAGAGGCGTTGAAGAGGCTGTATTTGCGATGTATTTGATTTCCGGATCTCGAAGGCACGATTCAAGCATGTCACACAGTTCTAGCATGTCATTCGATACATTTACTCGAGCACATGTTGAACGTCTTTTAAATATTGGCGAAAATGCTGTGGAAAATTGGGCATTAAAAGCACTAGCAATCCTTTGCGCGGCGCGGCCCGATCTTGAAGAATTTATCCGAGAGAAGGCCGCGGATACTTCCGGTCTCATGAGGGCAGCATTACTGAACTGTGTCACTCCTGCTGACACTCGTCCAATATTTCAGGCGTTGGAAGAACTAATCGAACTTAGTGGGGAACCTAAGCGGAGTTCCATTAATATCCTGCCTGACCTCGAGATAGACTGGGCTGGGAACGAAGAGCTATTTGTTGAACTCCTTAGGTTACGCAATACGGACCTCGCCTCTACATTGCTTGGCAGTGGGATTCCAGTTGAGATTTCGGGATTGGGAGAGCTGGATATAGGTGCAATTGAATGGTGGCTGGAATGGCTTGCCGAAGCTGCAGCTATTCCGACGAATTTTTGGTTTCTGAGTCAGTTGGGATCATTATTTGCCGGCCACCTAGACCGCGCGGTTCAAAAACAATTCGTCGACGAATTTAATAAGAAAGACTCTAAATATCGAGATGTTCTGGCGCGTTTTGTGCTTTGTTTCAGAGAGAACCTTACGACCGACGAAATTAGCGAAGACGCCATCTCATTCCTCCTCGCAGATCTGAGCCGAAAGAGGGGCGACCTGGATATTTACCGCTGGAATATCCTCGGCAATATCGCCACCGAAATGTTCGCAAATGAACGCCTTATTCCTCTGATTCCGGCCGCCACGCCTGAACTACTTGATAACCTGCGGTTAGTCCTCGGCCAGGTCGGATCGAGGCACGGTCGCCGTTACATTCCCGAAGACTCAATCTGAAATCTATAGGCTTTTTAGATTCTTGCCGACAGATGAATTACAAATTTCCCAGCCCCAGGAGCAACAAATGGACGTATACCAAGCCATAAAATCCCGCCGGACCGTGCGTGAATACAAGCCGGACCCGATTCCTCAGGAGTTGGTCCGGAAGATATTGCAGGCCGGGCGGTGGGCGCCCAGCTCCAGCAACACCCAGAAGTGGCACTTCATCGCGGTCCAGGACCGGGATACCCTGGCGAAGCTGGGCAAGATCGCCACCCATGGCCCCTTCGTCGGGCAGGCGCCGCTGTGCATCGCCGTGTTGATGGACGACGCGCCCCGGCCCCAGCTTGACGCCGGGCGGGCGCTGCAGCAGATGGAGCTGATGGCCTGGTCCGAGGGTGTGGGGATGTGCTTCGTGGGCGTGCGTGAGGACGACCAGCAGAAAGCGATCAAGGAACTCTTGGGTATCCCCGAGAAGATGGAGCTGATCACCCTGCTGCCTTTCGGCTATCAGGCCGACACCCCCAAAGGACCGGGGACGCCCCGGAAGGCCATGAACGAGATCATCCACTGGGAACGGTTTGGAGGCACGGCGCAGACGCAATAGCCGAGCCCCGTTTGCCTCTTTTCACCCGTCCACCCTGTCTCCGGTCGATACGAAACGGTCTGGGGAGGGGTTTCGTTGCCATCGGCAAGCACGTCGATGGCGGGTAACAAGATTCTTCGGCTGGCGCCTCAGAATGACAGATCGGGGCGCGGGGACCAGGGCTACCCTGCCAACTCGGTGATCAAGACCCACATGGGCAGACTGCCCACGGCGTGGGTCTCCAGGCGGGTCAGCGCGCCGGATTGTTGGTCGACGCGGAAGCCGATGATGTTGCCCGTATCGAGGCCGGTCACATACAAGAAATTCCCCGTGGGGTCCAGGCTGAAAGCCCGCGGGACCGGGTCGACCTCGGTCCAGCCGGTGGCGGTCAGCATGCCGGTGGCCGCGTCGATGGAGAACGAGGCGATGCTGTTGTGGCCCCGGTTGCCGACGTACAGGTGCGTGCCCGCAGGGTGCATCTGAATCTGTGAGACCGATATGTGTCCCGAATAGTCCGCGGGCAAAGTCGGGACCGTCTGCACCGCCGTCAGTGTCCCCTTGGCCGTGTCCAGCGCGTAGACGGTCACGCTGCCGTCCTGCTCGTTGGAGACGTACACCAGGTCCTTGCTGGGATGGAACCGGTAGTGACGCGGGCCGACTTCATCCCCCTGACCGACTACCAGAGGGTCGTTGGGTGTAAGACGTCCGGTGGCCGCGTCGAACCGGTACTGGTAGATGGCGTTCACCGCCACCTGCCGGTCCGCCGGCAAACGGGCGATCCCACCCGACCCGTTGGCGATGTGCGGCAGGAAGGCGTACCGGTTGGACGGGTCGGTCATGAAACAATGGGCCCCGGAGCCCGTCTCCAGCCACTCGGTCGCCGCCGCGCCCACCGCGCCGCCGGCGTCGATGGGATGGACCGCGCAGTGCCCGGCCTGGTAGTAGGCGGAGAGCACGTAACGGCCCGTGTGGTCGGTCGACAGATAGCACGGCTCGCCTTCCAAATCGACACTCCCCGTGTGGGTCAGGCCGCCGGTCCGCTGGTCGATGGCGAAGCTGGACAGGAGCAGCCCGTCCCGCCGACCAACGTACATCACGGTGCGGCCAGGATTGAAGGCAAGGGGCGCCGGGCCGCCGTCGATCTCCACGGCGCCATGAGGCTCAAGACTGCCGGTCTCTGGGTCCATCAAGAACCTGACGATCCGGTTGTCGCCCTGCAGCGAAACATACATCTGCAATGCCATGAAGACTCCTTTGCCAGAGACCACCGGGCTGATCCGCCGATATTACACAAAAAGGCGGGCACAGGCAAAATCCACCGGATATAATCCCAACAATGCCTTCGTACTCGCTGTCCTGGTTGTTGGTCATTGCCGCAGTCGCTTTGCTGGGGTGCGGCCAGTCGGAGCCGGCCACGCCCGTGCCCGCCGTTGCGGCGAATGTTCCGGCCACGGAGGCCACGGCGGTCCCGACAGAGTCGCGACTATGGATGCCATCGCCCAAGACAAGCTGGCAATGGCAACTAAACGGCCTGCCCCTCGACCGCTCGTTCGACGTCGAGATGTACGACATCGACCTCTTCGACAACGACGCAGCCACTGTGGCGGCGCTGCATGCCGAGGGCCGGAAGGTGGTCTGCTACGTCAATGCGGGAGGCTGGGAGGAATGGCGGCCGGACGCACAGTTATTTGCCGAAGAGATCATCGGCGCCAATCTGGACGACTGGGCCGGTGAGCGCTGGCTGGACATCCGGCGAATCGACCTGCTGGCGCCGATCATGGAAGCCCGGATGGACTCGTGCCGGGACAAGGGATTCGACGGCATCGAGCCCGACAACGTGGACGGGTTCCTGAACGACACCGGGTTTCCCCTGACCTATGGCGACCAGCTTTCCTACAATATCTGGCTGGCCGAGACCGCCCACGCCCGGGGACTGTCCATCGGCCTCAAGAACGACATGGACCAGATACCGGACCTGCTGCCCCATTTCGATTGGGCGCTGAACGAAGAATGTTTCGAGTTCGAAGAATGCGAGACCCTGCTGCCCTTCATCGAGGCCGGCAAGGCGGTCTTCAACGTAGAGTACGCCCTGGAGACCGGCGAGTTCTGCGCCCAGGCCGGGGTGCTGGGGTTCAACTCGCTGAAGAAGAACCTGGACGTTGACGCCTGGCGCGAGTCCTGCGACTAGCCAAAGAATAGTCCGTCTACGACCAAAGAGGCGAGGGTAGTGCCCTCGCCTCTTCTTATTTATCGGCCTTTCTCGAGCCGGAGCGCACTCCGGCGTTCCAGATTCGGTCAGATTCCCGGTATAATCCGTTATGTTAACTCTTGGTCTAATTCTAAAATTATTGTTAATCTTTGTTCAATTTTACACGTGCGGAGTAAGCTTCGCGGAGGTACTTAGATGAAAAAGCTACTTGGTATTTTCGTCGCCGCAATAGCAGTTTTGGCATTGTCGGCAACGCCCGCGCTCGGGAAGCATGGGAACACAGACCTACCGTTCGAGGAAACCGGGTCCATTGGGTCCGCCCTTTATAGGATCGTGGTCCCAGAAGATTGGAACGGCAAATTGATCGTAGACCACCACTCCTACCAGGGCGGTGGCGACCCTGTCTTGGAACCGGTCCCAGCGGAGAGTCTTCTGCTTGAAGAGGGATACGCCATCGCAGCTTCTAGTTACAGCGTGACTGGTCCCGAAACTTGGAAAGACGCGCCCAAGGACACCGATCCACTGGTCAAGTTGTTCAAGCATCGGGTCGGCGACCCAGACCGGGTCATACTGATGGGCCGTTTGATCGGGGCAGTATTCGTCGCCAAGTTGATCGAACAATATCCCCAAACCTACGATGGCGGATTGGTCGCCGATTTTCCAGGATCCGGTATAACGGGCATAATAGACCGGTTTTTGGCTCCCCAGTTGGCCTATGACGTCGCCTTTGGCGCAGCGAGTGGGTTTCAGAGTTCAGACTGGGGAACTCCAGGTGATTTACGCGACGATCTAACTTTCGGAGCGGATATCGCACCCATCTTTATCCCACAGTTTTTTAACCCCGATAATTTTGGAAAGCTCGAGTTCATGCGGCTGGTTTACGGCGGACTCGATGACTGGTACCTAACCGCCGACAGCGGCCGGCCGCCTGCCGGGATCGTAAGCATGGCATTTCTGGAATTCTTCGCTTCTTGGGAAGGATTAACCGGCGGCACCATTCAGCAGAATGCGGACATCGTGTACACGCTGCAGGATGACCCCGCTATCGCGGACGAAGTCGCCTACCTCTCGGGGCTCGGGATCGACGCGAACGCGCTGTTGGCGCAGATGAACGCAACCGAAAGGACGGCCGATCCCAGCGCACGCAATTACATGGCCAAATACGGTGACTTCTCAGGGAATCTCCGGAAACCCCTTTTGTCGCTGAACATCGTTCGAGATTCCATCGTCGTGCCAGAACATGTCACGGTTTATTCTGAAGCGGTGGCTGCCCGTGGGATGTCGGATAACTACGTTTCGGTATTCGTTGACCAATTGGGAGTCATCAGCCAGACCGACACCCAATATTTCAAGGCTGTTCTAGCATTGGATGAGTGGATCGAAACCGGAGTCGCGCCGGACCCGGATGACGACGATATCTTTCCCGCGGCGGATGGGTTTGCCCCTGGGGTCGTCCCCGGACCTTGGCCGTTTTAGGCGTCTAAGACCAAGTAAAATCATGGGCCCAGGTCCACGAATCGGGTTAAACCACCTAGAAAGGGACGTTGACGCCTGGCGCGAGTCTTGCGATTAGCAGGGGACAGTCCCGTAACGACGATAGAGGCGAGGGCAATGCCCTCGCCTCTTCTTATTTGTCCGCCTTTCTTGAATTCGCGCGAACTCCGGAATTCCAGATTCGGCCAGATTTCCGGCATAATCCGTTATGTTAACTCTTGGTCTAATCCTTAAATTATTGTTAATCTTTGTTCATATTCACACGTGCGGAGCCAGCTCCGCGGGGGTTTTTATGCGCAAACTAAAGATCTCACTACTGTTCCTGGGACTTATGTTGCTCCTCTTGGTGGTCCCAGCGGCGCAAGCGTCGGCGCCTGAAAAGGGGAGCGGCACCTTTGACATTGCCAGAGTTATAAGTGGCGTGAAAATAACCGATGACGGAAACATCAAAGTCAACTTCACATCGACCATAACTTACGAAGGTGACATAGAAGGTGTATCCGTTGTGCAAGCGGTCGCCATTCTACATGACGATGGCACGTTCAACCTTTTGGCACATTCGGGAAATTTCATCGGTTCCATCAACGGGCGAGAGGGCACGGCAATCGTGAAATTTGCCCAGGTCAGTGGTGAAGGTCCAGCACCGGATGGATGTTGTTATGTGGGCAATGTTCAGTTTGAAGGGACCGGCGGAGATTTGGAGAACTTCAAGGGGAGGATCGACAAACTATCGTTCCAAGCTGAGGGGGGTAAAACCTATCTATCGTCTGCCCATTTTCATTAGACCGAAGCTACGTCCCGAGTTGGACCTCGGGACATCGCCACAAGAGAAGCAAAAGGGGATGGCCGGTTTGGCCAGCCCCTTTTTATTTCCCAATTCACGGCGTGGTTACGTGATGACCCGGTCTTCTAGCACGGCATCTCATCCAGAACACTTACTCACAGTAATCGGAAGTCTTCCCTTCCTTGCCGGTGGGGAGTGAGCGCATCAGGTCGCCGTCCGTCCCAGGCAAATAGTCGAAGAAACACACGCCGTGGTGGCCAAACTCTTTATCCGCGGCGAAGAGGGCGGCCCAGGCTGGGTTCGGGGTGACGTTGTTCGGCTTTCGCACGTCGTAGAGGCTGAAGTCCACAAAGATGTTCGGCGGCGGGATACCCACCGAAGTGCCGACAACCTCTCCTTGCTCGACCCACAGCGGCGGATTCATAAAGGTCGTCCGGCTGTCGGAGGTCGGCGGGGCCGTAATGACCTGCAGCGCATCCTCGATCTTTGGAGATAGCCCGCTCACGTGATCGAAGCGGTAGAAAAAACCGCAGGGCACCGAGAAGAACAGCAGTACCTGTTCTTCGGCGCCCTCCAGATATCTGGAGGCCTGCACCAGATGGCCGCCGACCGGCGCCCGGACGATCACGCTGTCTGCGTTGCTGGAATCGAAGCGAAACCCGCCATGGCCTTTGTAGCCGCCACGCGATTGGCCGGGCCACAACGCCGCGGTCACTTTGGTGATGTCCACCGGCGTCTGCAATTCAAAGGGTTCGGCACAGGTTGGCGGCGTGCCGTTGGGCATCCAAATGGTCCCATTGAACGACCACCGCACGCTTGATTCAGCGCCAGCAGGACCGGTAAAAACGTCATGGCCGGCGCTCTGGGGCGTTTGCTGAGGCGCTAGAGTCGGCTCCGGAGTAGCCACGGCGACAATGGGTTGTTCCGCCTCCTGCTGGCTGATAGTTGGCTGCGGCGCGGGAGTTTCAACGCCCCGTTCGATGGTTACCGGACGGGGCGTCGCCGTTGGCCGACCTACTGCGGTTAGAGGTGGAATTTCAGCTTGCGCAACAGGTGTGCTTCCCGCCGCATCAGTCACCTGAGTTGGGCTGGGTGAACGGGTGGCCGCCGGAGCAGAGGTGGCCGTTGTCCCGCCTTGCGTCGGGGCGGACGCTTCGCCACATGCGGCGAAGATCAAAATCGCGCCTGCCACGGCTAGCCCGAATACGAAACTGCGGAATCTCATGGACCGATGCTAGCAAATGCCGGGCGCTAGTTCGAACCGTTGTCCGCAGGTCTTGCCCCATCCGATATCGCCAACTCCACACCCTGCGGCCTGCCAGTGCATCGAACCAAATAACCGGTCCCTTAATCGCCGGCCGGCTTTATATTTTTGGTGTTCTGACGGAGCGTGATCCATGCCTAATAAACGACTTGGCGGCTTGGGACTGATCATCGGGGCCGCCGCCATGCTGGCGGTGGCCTGCGGCGGCGGGGATGACAGATCCAGCGTGACCGCCTCCCAACCGGCTACAACCCCGGTCGCCACCGCAGCCCCCAGCGCGGCGACAGCGCCACCGGCGGCCACTTCTGACACCACCTCACCGCCCACAACGGCCGCGGCGAGATACACCTGGGAAGTGAGCGTGGTCGATCGCGCCGGCGCCAAACCGTCCATCGCGGTGGACGCTTCAGGCATCCCTCACATCGCATTCATGTCCGAAGCTACCCCGGGATTCGTCAAAAGCGCAGTCCTGAACGGCGGCGCCTGGGATATATCCACAGTGACCACCGGATACTTGTATGGACCCCTGGACATCGCGCTGGATGCGAATGGTTCTCCCCACATCGTCTGGCACAACCACGACAATGAAGATGGGGCCCACGGCAGGCTGGAGAACGGAGAATGGGTGAATACGGAGATCAAGAACAGCGGCCACGACGGCTGGGACATCAACGTGGCCATCGACTCCACTGGGTCGCCCCACGTGCTAGGGGTGGACCCGGTCCAGTTCGGCAGTCAGAACGGCCTGGAATACGCGACATTCGACGGACAGTCCTGGACGGTGGAATCCGTGGGCACCGGCGCCCTGCCCTATGAGTTCGGCAATTCCATCGCCTTGGATTCCCAAGACCGGCCCCATATCGTCTGGTTCGACGCCCAAGCCCAAGACCTGAAATACGCCCTGAAAGATTCGATGGAAGACGGGGGCGGTTGGGCCATTTCCACCGTGGACTCCGCGGGCGACGTGGGCCGCTACCCGTCGCTGGCCCTGGACCAAAACGGCAATCCAGTCGTCAGTTACTACGAGACGTTGGGCGAGTCCAACGGCGCCATCAAGCTGGCCCGGTGGGACGGCAGCCGGTGGAACACCCAGCGTGTCGACCAACTGGACGACGTCTTTCCCGGGTTCTTCGGCGCCCGGAAGAACAGTGAGGTAGTTCTGGACCCGGACGGCAGCCCGATCGTCGCCTACTCCGACGAGTCGGTGGTCAAGCTGGCGGCATGGAACGGCGACGGCTGGGACATCCAGACCGTGGCAACCGGCGGGGACGAAGACCTGGGCCAACAGGTCTCCTTGGCGCTGGACTCTCAAGGAGTGCTCCACCTCACCTTCGCCGATGTCCGCCAAAAGAGCCGGCCGGGAGTCCTGGGCACAGTCATGTACGCCCGGGGGACGCCTTAGGCGGTCAAACGCGCGACCCTAGCAACTAAAAAGACCCCGGTCTGGCGACCGGGGTCTTTTTTTCCCGTTTCTTTTCAACCTAGATGTTGAGGTCATCGTGATAAATGATCACCGGCTCCGATCCGAGCATGCCGGCTAAGGCTTCCATGAATCCAGTCTCGGTCCGCCAGGCGATGTACTTGGTCTGGTCTTCCTTGGTGTCCCATACCTCTAAGAGCGTGATAGCTCCGGGCTTGTCCTGGTCTTCTAACACCTGGATGCTGATGCACCCAGAAAACGCCCTGGTGTCCGGAATGGCCGCTTTGATGGCCTGCTTGAACTCGTCCAATTTGTCCAGCTTTATCTGCAGTCCCAGGGTCACTGTCACCGGCATTATGGCCTCCCGAATCTACTATTTTGGAAATCATATACCATTTCAGCGGACCCAGTAAGCCCGGTGAAGACTGCTAATATAAAACGCCGGACGGCACTTCCTTCGCGGTGAGGCGAATGGCCAAGATAATCATTTTCGACCTGGGCGGGGTCCTGGTGAACCTGGACTGGGACAAGGTCTGCGCTGCTCTGACCCGTCTCTCCGATCAGTCCTACGACGCCGTCATGAAGGAAGTCCGGAACGGGCCGGTCGTCGAGTCATCGATGTTGGGCCATCTGACTCCCCAGGAATTTCACCGATCTCTCTGCGCCAAGATCCACTCGGACATCGCCTTCGACCTGTTCGTCGACATCTGGAACGGACTACTCAGCGCTGACGAGGATATGGCGTCTTTCGTGGAGGAGCTGGGCGCGGACCACCGCCTGGTCCTGGCCTCCAACACCGACGCCACACATTTCGCGTTCGCCCGGGAGAACTTCAGTGTCATGCAAGCGTTTGACCAATTTTTCCTGTCCTTCGAGATGGGCCTGCTGAAGCCGGACCCGGCCTACTTCCACCATGTTCTGTACGGCCTCTGGGCCTCGCCGGCCAACTGCATCTTCATCGATGACCGCCCGGACAACGTGCGCGCGGCCCGGAATCTCGGCATCAATGGGTTAGTATTCGAGTCCATCGACAAACTCAAATTAGACCTCAATGCAGTTCTTTGACCCGCCACGCCCGATGAAATAGGAGTCAAAATGGCCCAATCTAATCCCATCCACTACGCCGAAGCCTCCCCCGAAATCCGTGCCGTTTATGACGACATCAAAGCGACCCGAGGCGTCGACGACGTCAACAACTTCTGGAAGCACATCGCCAACCACCCGCCGACGCTGAAACGCACCTGGGAGAACACGAAACAGGCCATGGCGCCAGGGGTGTTGGACTCGCTCACGAAAGAGATGGTTTTCGTGGCGGTCAGCGCGAGCAACGGCTGCGAGTACTGCCTGCGCTGCCATACCGACGCCGCCCGAAAGCAGGGCATGACCGATGAGATGCTGGGCGAATTGCTGGCCGTGGTGAGCGTGGCCACCCAATCTAACATTCTGGCCAACGGCTACCAGATACCCCTGGATGACGACCTGAAGGACTAAGGGAAAGACGATTTTGCGCTAGACTCCACCATAAAAAACCGGCTACGCCGGGCGGTGGGCTATACTGTTGCCTCCAATAAACAGCCTGGGGGTCCATGCATGCTTGAGGTATTCGTCCTGGGAGGAGGCACTCCCACGCCCACCGAGTTCCGGTTTGGCAGCGCCCACGCCCTGCGCATCGGCGACGAGGTGCTGATGTTCGACTGCGGCCCGGCAGCCACCCACAAGCTGGTCAAGGCCGGTCTTTTCCCCACCCAGGTGGACAACCTGTTCTTCACCCACCACCACTTCGACCACAACATCGACTACCCCTGTTTCCTGCTCTGCCGCTGGGACCAGGCCGCCGGCAAGGGCCCGGAACTGAACGTCTACGGGCCCAAGCTGACCGAAGAGATCACCCAGAAGGTCATCGGCGTCGGCGGGGCCTTCGAGTCCGACTGGCAGGCCCGGATAAACCTCCCAGGCAGTCAACGGGTGTTCGTGAACCGGGGCGGCACACTGCCCCGCATCCCACCGGCCCCCAACGCCAAGGACATCGGAGTCGGTGAGGTGGCTTCAGGGAAGAACTGGCAAGTGACGGCAGCCTTGGCGGAGCACGCCCAACCCTGGCTGGACTCCCTGGCCTACCGGGTAGACACTCCCGAGGGCAGCGTGGTCTTCACGGGCGACACCCAGCCCTGCGACACGGTGCGGGAGTTGGCCCGGGACGCCGACATGATGCTCTGCATGTGCTGGGACGATCAGGCCGTGATGGAAAGGGTCAACGAATCCGAAGGCCAGTGCGGCACCACCGGCGCCGCCCAATTAGCCCAAGACGCCGGCGTCAAAAAGCTGGTCCTGGTCCACATGGGCCCCAGCCTCGCTCGCGACGCTCCCTTCGACCGCCACGTCGATGAAATGACCTCCATGTACGACGGGGAAATCATCTTCTCAGAGGAGTTGATGCGGTTGGAAGTTTAGGGGCCGTGCTAAACTACCCCAAACCATCCCCTAGAACAGCGGCGGAGTAAATCCATGCAAGCAGAAGTAAAACACCTGACCCTGGCCGACTTGGAAGCCGGGCTTGATGAGATACGCAATTCGCCCAAAGTAGAGGGCGTTCTGGAGTTGATCGTCAGCCGTCCCGAAGAGGACGCCCGGGAAGTCATGGCGCTGGCCGACTTGGACGTTGAACTGGGACTGGTGGGAGACACCTGGAAGGACCGCCCCAGCGGCCGGAGCGCCAACGGCAAGGCCCACCCTGACATGCAGATCACCATCATGAACTCCCGGCTCGCCGCTCTGATCGCCCAAGACAAGGACCGTTGGAAGTTGTCCGGCGACCAGTTGTTCATCGACATCGACATCAGCGCCGAGAACATGCCCCCCGGCTCCCGCATCGCCGTGGGTCCGGCCATCCTGGAAGCCACCAACCAGCCCCACACCGGCTGCAAGAAATTCTCCGCCCGGTTCGGCGCCGACGCCCTGAAACTCGTCAGTTCCCCGGTCGGCAAAGAGCTCCAACTAAGGGGCATCAACTGCAAGGTGGTGCAGGGCGGTGAGATCAAGCCCGGAGACATCGTCAAAAAGGTGTAAAAGATGCGCTTCGGCCACCTGATGCTCTGCGACCAAAGGGAAGGCCAGTCCCCTCAGAAACGCTATGAGGAGATGATGGAAGAGGTCCGGCTCATGGATGAGTTGGGCTACTGGTCGGTCTGGTTCGCCGAACACCATTTTGACGGATATTCCCTGATTCCGGACTCCCTCCTCTGGTGCGCCGCGGCAGCCCGGGAGACCAATCAGATACGCCTGGGCGCCGGCGTTGTGGTCCTGCCTTTCCACCACCCGGTTCGAGCTGCCGAACAGGCAGCGATGGTCGATTGCTTGAGTGACGGCCGCTTGTTGTTGGGTGTCGGCAGGGGTTACCAGCCCCACGAGTTCTCAGGCTTCGGCCAGACGCTGGAAGAAAGCCAGCGCCGGTACGATCAGGGCCTTGAGGTTTTGGTCCGTTGCCTCCAGCAGGACGATTTTTCTTATGACGTAGACGGGTTGTGGAGCGGAGAGGGCGTCACCGCCTGGCCAAAACCGGTCCAAAACCCGGTGCCCATGTGGGGCGCCGCCATCAGCGAAGCCTCGTTCGAGAGGTTCGGCAAGCTGGGTTGGCCCATTTTGTCATTCCCCTCCAGCACCCCGGCAGAGAAGCTGAAAGTCCAGTTCGATCTGTACCGCAAAACCTTCACTGAATGCGGGCACCCCCCGGAAAACATGCGTATCGCCGCCACTATGTTCACCTACGTAGCCGAAGACCTTCGAGAGGCCAACCTGACTTTCGAACGGGCCATGGGAAAATATTTCCGGCACCTGGATAAATTGACCAGTTCCGCCGAGTCGGAACAACGTCTTTATGACCGCCTGCCCACCACGGCCCGTCTCTCCGGTGACCCAGCTCAAGTGGTAGCCGACCTCCGAAACATTCAAGACTCGCTGGGAATCACCGATGTCTTGAACGTCACCCATTTCGCCGGAGAACTCACCCACAAGCAGACACTGACGTCGATCGAACTATTCGCACGAGAAGTGATTCCGGCCTTTGCGGCCGTCAACGCCTGAAGACTGTGCGAAATGCTCTCGCCCAAACTCTCCAGATGAAAATCCCACAACAACACCCGGAGGACACACCATGGCCACACTGACCAAGCCCGACGCCGTAGCGATGGACAGCCAGAAGCTGGAACAGGTCAAGCAACTGTTCCACCGGCAGATCGACGAGGGCCTCCATCCGGGCGCTGGATTGGCGGTGTACCGCTACGGAAACCTGGTGCTGGACATATTTGGCGGCATCGCCGACACCGGGCCGGTTAGCGCCGAGACCATGTTTGTGCTGATGTCTTCTACCAAGCCCCTGACCGCCTCATGCCTCTACATACTGAAGGAGCGCGGAAAGATCGCCTGGGACGACCTGGTGTCCAAGCACTGGCCCGAGTTCGGCCAGAACGGCAAAGAAACGGTGACCATCCGCCACATCCTGACCCACCGGGGCGGATTCCCCGAGACCCCGGATTCCTTGCCCTGGACCGACTGGCCCGAATGGAGCAAGGTGACCCGGGCCATGGAACAGGCGCCAACCATCTACACCCCCGGCGAGACCCTGGCCTACCACCCCATCAACTACGGCTGGGTCATCGCCGAGATCGTCCGGCGGGTCGATGGCCGCACCTTCGACAAATTCCTGGCGGAAGAACTGGCCGCGCCCCTGGGTATGAACAACACCTACGTAGGCCTTCCTCCGGGTCTGGAGGGCCGTGTGTCGCCCATGCACAAGATGGAGGACGACGCGGATGCCAGCGGCTACAGCGCACTCTTCAGCAGACCGGAGGTGCTCCGGTGCATCGTGCCCGGCGCCAACGGGGTTGCCACGGCGGGCGACCTGGCCCGGTTCTACGCCATGATGGAACGCAAGGGGTCGTTGGAAGGCGCCACCGTGGTCCAGCCGGCCACGGTGGAAGAAGCGGTCGAGTTTCAAGTAGAGGGCGTCGATAAAACCATCGGACTCTTCGCCCGGCGGTCCCTGGGCATGGCCCTAGGCGACGAGCGCATGGGGAAGTCCTCGGGAGACCCGCTGAAGACCTTCGGCCACGGCGGCGCCGGCACCTCCATCGGATGGGCCGATTTCGACTCGGGCCTGGCCGTCGGCTACATCACCAACGGCTTCCGCGGCAACGTCACCAATAACGCCAGACTGGCCGCCGTCTCCCAAGCCGTCCGCGACGCCTGTATCTAAATCTCAGGGGCCGGTCGCTGATGCACTTGTTGGCCCAAGAATCGGATACGTCCGCGCCATCCGCCCGCGCGTCATGATCGGCTGCATCCGTTCCGGCATTACCCTACGTATCTAGTCCGGATACCCATCAGGTCCTACTGAGATCGTGCCTTTGCGCGGAGGAAATAACCGTGTCTACTACCGATAGAATTCTCGGCGGCAGCCTGTCCCGGCGCGCCTTCCTCAGCCGGCTGGCCTTGGTCGCGGGCGGCTCAGCCGTTGCTCTGGCCTGCGGCTCGGAGGCCACGGCCATCGTTCCAACCGCCACCACCGCCGCGCCGTTGAGTCCCACAGCCAAGCCCACGACGGCGCCGGGGTCCACCGGCGGAGATTCCGCCGCACTTGATTCGATCGACGCCGGTCCCATCGAGTTTGACGCCGACGGCGAGAAGCTGCTGGGGTATCTGTCCAGACCCACGCTCCCCGGGCCCCATCCGGCAATCGTGGTGGTGCACGAGAACCGGGGCCTGCTGCCCCACTTCCACGACCTCACCCGTCGTTACGCGCGTGAGGGGTACGTCGCCCTGGCGGTGGACATGCTGTCCCGGCAAGGGGGCGCGGACTCCTTCGCCGATGGCAACGCGATGCGTGCCGCTCTCGGCCGCATCCCACAGGACCAGGTCGTTTACGACGGCAACGCCGCCGTCCGGTTCTTGCAATCCCTGCCCTACGTTCGGCGTGACCGGGTCGGCGCCACCGGATTCTGCTTCGGTGGCAGCATCGTGTGGCGGATGGCCGTGGGCAATCCGGAGCTTCGCGCGGCGGTCCCCTTCTACGGCAGCGCCCCGCCCCTGGAGGACGTCGCCAACCTCCAGGTCCCGGTGTTGGGGATCTACGCCGGAGAGGACTCACGCATCAACGCGGGAGTGCCCGCTCTGGAAGCGGAGCTGATGGCAAAGGGGAAGGACTACAAGTTCGTGACGTATCCGGGCGCCAACCACGCCTTCTTCAACGACACCGGCAGCCGCTACCACCCCCAGGCCGCCGAAGCTGCCTGGATGGAAGCCTTGGACTGGTTCGAAGACCATCTGATGGATACATGATCTCGGAGTCGGAAAACCCTGGTCTCAATCCCGGCCCACTCCACCAAAAGCGCTCTCGAACGCCTCCAGGCTCATATTCGCGGCCTGGGCGACCTGAGAGATGAACTGGCGGTCGGCCCAGTCATCAGCGTCCAACCGGATCATGTATTCCCGGGCCACTGCGTAGTACTCGGACTCGATGTCGACCGTCCGAACCCTGATGCGCCCGGTCTCCGGGTCTCTTAGGTCATCGAAGGCCAGGACTTTCCGGTGGCCGTCCAACTGGCAGATCAGTCCCCCGTAACGCAGCCGTTCGTCGTCCGTTTCGGACAACAGGAACCGAACGGCGCCGTAGCCCAGGGTCCGGGTGTAATCGATGTCGAAGGGTATGGGAGGTGCGCACCGTAGCTGGTAGCCCAGCGTCACATCAACGATGGCGATCTGCTCGCCCCTTTCGGAAAACGCCTGCTGTACCTGCCTCCGCAGGATGATCGCCAACGGGATGTCGTTCAAGCTGATGTGGCCGTAGGAATCATACTCCACGGTTACGCCCGGCAGGTTCTTCAACTCATCGACAGACAGCTTCTCAGCGATGCCTTCCGCAATCACGGCGACGCCATGCTCGTTCCCCATCACCCGACGTTTCAGTATCGAGCCTTCCAAAATCCTGGAGACCTGGTCCAATGTCGGCCCACTCTCGGGGAATTCCTCCGGTATCAGCGCCAGGGTGGCCCCGGCGGCTTTGGCGATCCCCAAGGCCAGGTGACCGGCCTCCCGCCCCATCACAACGATGAAATACCAGCGGTTGGTGGTCCGGGCCTCTTCCATCAGATTTAGCACCGCCTCGGTACCCACCTGACGCACGGTTTCAAACCCGAACGTGGGCTGCCCTCCCGGCAGCGGCAGGTCGTTGTCGATGGTCTTGGGCACGTGGGCCACTTTCAGTCTATTCCCGGACGCCGCGGCCGCCTTGGCGATCTCCGATGCCCCGAACGCCGTATCGTCGCCTCCGATGGTGACCAGGTATTCGATGCCCAGGGTTTTGATACTGTCCACTGTCCGTTGCAGGTCTTCCGGGTTGCGGGC
This sequence comes from Chloroflexota bacterium, assembly GCA_022562475.1. Taxonomy (GTDB): domain Bacteria; phylum Chloroflexota; class Dehalococcoidia; order Lucifugimonadales; family UBA3495; genus UBA9611. The sequence continues at coordinate 24,729 of JADFPD010000037.1, forward strand.
GGGATTGGTGCGGGAAGTCCGGAGGATCGAGCCGCCCTGGGCGTGGATCCGGGACACGTCCGGAATATCCAATGGCCGGACCATGTCGGTCCGGCCATTGGCCAGGTGTTTATAACCGTCGAGAATCCCGATCACCGATAAGCCTGAATTGACGGCCTCAATCACCGCGGCGCCGATGGCGCTGTTGATGCCCGGCGCCGGTCCGCCGCCAACGAGGATGCCCATTCGCGCCGCGTTTTCCAT
>JADFPD010000038.1 GCA_022562475.1 Chloroflexota bacterium
CAAAGTGTCCGGCTACAAGTCCCCTCCCGCCGAGATCACGGTCGACGACCCTGTGGACCGCCTACGCGGGGTGGACATCAAGTTGAGCGCCCGGCTCAAGCGGTTGGACGTGGTGACCGTCCGGGACCTGCTCTACCTCTTTCCCCGCCGCCACGAGGACTACTCCACCGCGGTAAAGATCGGCGACCTCAGACCTGGCGAGGAATGCACCGTGGTGGCCACGGTCTGGGAAGCCCGCGAGGTAGCCAAAGGCCCCAGAGGGGGCCGCAGAGACACCGAAGCGGTGCTTAGCGATGAGACCGGCAATCTGAAGGTTATCTGGTTCGGCCAGCGGTATCTGGCCCGGTCCCTCAAGCCGGGCAGCCGCATCGCGATCAGTGGCAAAGCATCGGTATTCCGGGGGCAACTCGTCTTCGAGAACCCGGAGCACGAAATGCTCGATACGGCCGGATCGGGCGTCCATACCGGACGGCTGGTGCCGATCTACCCCCTTACCGAAGGATTGACCCGCCGCAACATGCGCCGGCTGACCTGGCAGGCGGTGCAGAATTGGGTCGGCGGCCTGGAGGATGCGCTCCCCGGCGATATCCTGGCCCGAACGAAGCTGATGCCCCTGCTGGACGCGGTCTACCAAGCCCACTATCCCAAGGATATGGAGACCTGGGAACTGGCCCGCCGCCGCCTGGCCTTCGACGAGTTATTCACGCTCCAACTGGCGGTGCTGACCCGCCGCCGCATGCAGCACGACAACGTGAAGGGCATCGAGATCGTTGCCCCGGCCAACGTGATTGACGCGTTCTACCAAGCGCTCCCCTTCCCCCTGACCAAGGCCCAACTACGCTGCATCCAGGAGATCGAAGCAGACCTGCGCCAGGGCACTCCACCGATGAGCCGCCTGCTGCAAGGTGAGGTGGGCAGCGGGAAGACCGTGGTCGCTCTGTCGGCCCTGCTTTCGGTGGCCACTTCCGGTTATCAGGGCGCCATGATGGTGCCAACCGAGATACTGGCCGAACAGCATTTCCAGAGCATCGGAAACCTGCTTAGCGGACTGGCCCGTCCGGTGCAAGAACCCCACCTGATCTCTGTATACCTCGAGCACATGGACCGCCCGGTGTCCATCGGCCTGCTGACCGGCAGCTCCCGCGCGCCCGCTAAACGTGAACTGACCAAGATGGCCGCGGATGGGACCCTGGACATCCTGGTGGGCACCCAGGCTTTGATCCAGGAAGGAGTTTCCATGCCCAGGCTGGCCCTGGCGGTCGCTGACGAGCAGCACCGGTTCGGTGTGATGCAGCGTTCGGCCCTCCAGGAACGGGGCCAAGGGAACCCCCACACCTTGATCATGTCGGCCACTCCCATACCCAGGACGCTGTCCCTGACCCTTTTCGGCGACCTGGACATCTCCACCATCGACGAGATGCCCGCCGGGCGGCAGCAGGTGGCCACCAAGTGGTTGGAGCCGGAAGAACGCGATACCGCCTACGGTTTCATCCGCAGGCAGGTCGAGCAAGGTAGACAAGCTTTCGTCGTCTGCCCGTTGGTGGACGAATCGGAGACCATCGAATCGAAGGCCGCCACCGAGGAATATCAGCGCCTTTCCCAAGACATTTTCCCTGATCTATCTTTGGGCCTGCTGCACGGCCGGATGCCCGGGAAGGAAAAAGACAAAGTGATGCGCCGATTCCGGGACGGCGAATTGGACATCTTGGTGACGACCCCGGTGGTGGAGGTGGGGATCGACGTAGCTAACGCCACGGTGATGATGATCGACGGAGCGGACCGGTTCGGGCTGGCCCAACTGCACCAGTTCCGGGGCCGGGTCGGCCGGGGGGAGCACAAGAGTTACTGCATACTGATGGCGGACACCGCTTCCGAGACCGCCAAGGAGCGGTTGTCCGCCCTGGCGCGGATCCACGACGGATTTAGGCTGGCCGAGGTGGACTTGGAGCTGCGGGGGCCCGGAGACTTCTTCGGCACCCGCCAAAGCGGCCTGCCCAGTCTGAAAATGGCCCACATCACGGACCGGGAATTATTGGATTTGGCCAGGAACGAGGCCACAAGATTGATGGAAGAAGACCCGGACCTAAAATCGCCGGACCATGCGGCCATCGCCGCTCAAGTGGCCCGGTTCGTTGACCAAGCCAGCTCCAACGTGGCTTAGTCTAGGCGCCGTTGGCCTTCATACCGTACCTGAACTTGCTTTGCAGGACCACGACACAGCGCTTGCAAAACCGCAACGAGGTTTGAAGAGCCGTCATGTCGTGCCGGACCCACCTCTCCGTCCCGCACCTTGGGCACCGGGCCCAGACAAACTTCCGCCTGGCGGTACTGTCCCGGCGGCCGATGTCCCGTCCACGAACGATCGTGCCTACTTCCGGCATCATAGCGGGCTGGTTTCCATCATCGGGTCTTCGGTTAGATGGGCCGGCATCTACCGGCTCGTAGTTTCTGTCCATGCGACTAGTATCTTTCCCGCGCCGTGGCGAATCTATGACGCCCGTCACACTTAGCTGGAATGATCCGGGCGATGCAGTCCCAACTAAGGCCTCGTTGCAGCACGATTAACGAGCCGATAGAATTGGGCGCAATAATGAATATTCGATATCGTGGGAGCAATATCCGGCGCTTTGCCGTCTTGGCGGCCGCTGCTCTTCTGGTTGCCTTCGGCGCCGCCTCGGCTACCGGTTGTGGCGGGCAATCACCGGACCCCGAGTTTCCCACCCCAGACCCGCACGCATTGATTCCATCGCCGGGACCCGTCACCGGCGCGCCTGACCTCTCGGTATGGATTCCGGATGGGTGGCGGGCGCCGATCAAAATTGACGAAGGTTCGCTGGAAGTGAGCGTTGCTTGGGCCAACCGTGGATCGGCTATGGCTGAGGATTACTCCATCGTCCTGACTTCCGATGGTGAAGTGGTCTTTCGTTGGGACAAGCCGTTGCTCGCTCCCGGGTCGGAGAGAGTAGAGGTACTCAGCCTGAATGACCTTCCGGTCCTTTATCCGCTGCTCCAGGGGCGGCACACACTTGAACTAATACTTGACCCCGATGCAGCCGTGCCCGAAATGGACCGCGGGAACAATACCTTTTCTCTGACACGGGAATTCGATTTCCAACTGCCTGACCTGCGGCCCGGCCCACCGGCGAACGCAAACTGGCAAGGACCCGTGGTGATCGGCGGATCAGATCTGGTCTACGGCCGGAACGACGGAGCTGCCGAGCGTGGATATTACCTCGCCTACGGCGTCGCTTATCACGGCTCCGAGCGGGCCCAGGCCTGGCCTCAACAGCATTCCGTCCAAGTGAACGATTATCAGATCAATCAATGGGAGTTCTATTACGAGCTGGACACGCCTCCAGGGCCCGGAGACGTGCAGGTCCACGCGATTCCCATCTGGAAGGTGGCGGTGGGAGGACGGCCGGTTTTATTGGGGAACCAGCAATTCACGATAATCATCGATGAATCGAATGCGGTCATCGAGTCAGATGAACAAAATAACCATCTTACCGGCCAGGTCCGGCTGACGCCTTCGCGGGCCAGGACCCTCCACGACGCACCGGACGCCGGCGGCGCAACAGTGCATCCCGTCTATGCGGTGCCGGCAGGCGCGTTTGATGAGCAATGGGATATCAACGGCACGATAGAGAGCATCGTGTCCGACCTGCAGACCTGGCTAAGGGATCGGACCGGCGGGCGGGGGATAATTTGGGATGAAGCCGAAGGAAGCCTCGATATCACCTTCGTCCGGCTGGAAATCTCGGAGACCGAACTCGCCGGCTCGCCCAATAGTTGGGTGCCCGTCGCCGAAGAGTTGTACCGCCGGGGTCTCAACGACCCCAACAAAGTCTACGCAGTTTGGCACCCATCGGCCCTTCAGGGCACCAGCACCCTGATCTGCGGAGTGAGAACCGAATACAACTCCGTATCCTTTTCCTTCTCATTCTTCGAAAGAGTTGAAGAAGGCAAGAACATCTGCGTGGACCAGCCGGTAACCATGGTCCACGAATTGTTTCATGCATTTGGCGCCGTGGCGCCTTGCGCAACCAATTACGTCTCCGACGATGATTCGCTACGGTCAGCTCACGTGGACGATGATCCCAATGACTTGATGTACTCTGGGGACCGGTTCGGCATTCCCTTAGAATTGGACAGCGGGCATGACGACTACTTCGGCCACGACATACCTGGTTGCCCCGATACCGCGGACAGCCCATACCTGGGACCGCGGAGTTAACCGCCCGCCCCGGCATTCCGGCTAGGTCAGGTATCTGTCGTGCACGGCCCGGCTTCCGCCGCTCCAACCGTGACAGACCGCGGTGCAAGGACCCCAACCGCCCGCCACGATCAGTTGCAGGTCTTCGGGGTTTTTGATGGCGGGGACGAAGCATTCGTCGTCGTCAGGGTCGATATCGACGGGTAAAGCCAGGGCGCGCTCCCGCCTCCAATTGCCCCCTTTCTTTAGCTCGCCAACTTTTCGGCCTGCAATTTCACACAGGCGGCTGTGAACATCGGCGCGGCTCCAGCCGGCGTTGGCGCAGACCGCGGCATGCTGAGGCCCCATGGCCACCACCATGTCGGAACGGGCGTGCATGTTCCACGACCCCATGGCAGTCATGGTGTCGGCGATCCCGATCAGAAGACGGTTGGGCTCATCGCTCACATCATCGAAGCAGAAGCGGGGCGACTCTACCATCGCCATGGTGATGACGTTGTCACCGGGTAGGTAGCCCTTCGATATCGCGAGGCTTTCCCAGGGGTGGTCCTCCATATTCTCGGTGAGGCAATAGGTGTAGCGAGACGGCATGCCAAAGACCGTCATGGAGGAAACGCCAGGGATGCCGGCGCCGAGATTCATCAAGATGAGCCGTATCGCCCGGCCGATGGTGGCATTGGCCCGAAACCCGGGCCCCATGCAGCCGTTCCCGCCGTGGATACCGATCTCCGCCGCGTAAGGACCGTTGACTATCATCATCGGGGCGACACCGTGCATCGTTCCCTGGACTCCGTTGACGTTGAACTCCTCACGGAGCATCATCTTCGTTGCGTCGATCACCACGGGCAGATACTCCGGACGGCACCCGGCCATGAGCGCATGGACCGCAATGTTCCGGACGGTGGCGACCTCCATCGCGGGGGGAATAGGACCGATGACTTCTTCGGGGTCCCGCTTCGTCCCGCTGAGCATCCGGGCGATGCGCTCCTCCGTGGGGGTAACCACAGGCAGACCATCGGACCAGGTCTTCTCCAGGAAGAACTCGAATTCATCCACCTGTTCGTTCAACCGTCTGCTCCTATTGTCCGGTCCCCTTGATGTTCTCTCTAACGTTCAGCTTTTGAGATAGCCGGCCACTTCGTCCACGAACCGTAGCGCTAACTCACGCACCTCGTTTGGCTGGAGGTTGCTCACCGGATGCGGCAAGACCACGTAGGGGTGGCCTTGCATGCCCTTCCCGCGGAATTGGAAATCCGCCGCCTTCTTGAACGCCGCGGTTATGATGGTCGTCGATGGGATGCCCCTCTTCTCGAACTCCACGGTATCGTGCACACTGCACAACGTACAGGAGCCTCAACCCCCCAGGCCCGCGATGGCGACATCCACTTGCTCTGCCATCTCGTCGATCATCTCGGGAGTGGCCGGCTTGGAGTAGTGCTCTTTGCGGCGGATGATCAACTTCTCTACTCCGTAGCGTTCGCACAATGCTTCGCCCACGGTCCGCAGGATGATGTCCGCCTGTTCTTTGGTGTTGTCTAATAGCCCGACCACTTTGCCGGAGAGACCGAAAGGCCGAGGCGCTGGGAGAACCGTCTCTTTACTTCCTCCGGCAGTTGGGTCTATGAAGCCAAGTCCGTCCACCATTTCATCCACCTTTCAACACCATTCGAGGTGCTGCGTCATACTTCAGCTCTGCCCGCGGTTTTAGGTGCAACCGGCCCTACTGGGACCAGAGTTGCTTCGTAGCCAAGGCAGCTCCCTCAGTCAGGGCCTGGAGCTTGGCCCACATGATCGATGGGTGGACCCGGGCGGTGAAGGCGCCCTGGGAGAACCCGCAATCGGACCCGGCCATGACATTATCCCTCCCCAACAGCCGGGCGTAGGTCATGATGCGCCAGGCCACCAACTCAGGGTGCTCTACCAGGTTGGTGGTATGAGCGATCACCCCGGGGATGAGTTTCTTGCCGTCGGGCAATTTGACGTTCTCCCATACCTGCCATTCATGCTCATGGCGAGGGTTCGCGGCCTCCACACAGTAAGCGCCCGCCCTGACGCCTAGCACGATATCTACGATGTCCCGCAGCGGCACATCGGTGACATGGGGGCCGTGCCAGCTTCCCCAACACAGGTGGTAGCGCACCCGGTCCTCAGGTATTCCCTTCAGAGCGTGATTGATGGCATCGACCCGCAGCGAGGCGAATTTCCGGTATTCTTCGATGGCTGGCGCCGGGTCAGGCATTCCATATTGAGTCACGACACGGGGGTCGTCCAACTGGAGAATGAATCCGGCGTCGACTATCGCCTTATATTCCTCGTGCATGGCGTCTGCGATGGCGAATAGATAAGCTTCGTCGGTAGGGTAGTACTCGTTCTTGCGCTGGAGTTCGATGGTGCCGGGCGCCACCGCGGGGATGAACGCCTCCGTATGGCCGGTCCCGGCCAAGGCAGCCTTTAAGTTATCAACGTCGGTCTGTACGGCCGCTTGGCCTTGGTAGGCGATGGGGCCCGTGCACACCACCGGACCGCCCGAAGCAGTCTCAGCCGTCTGGTCGTATTCCTGGTAAAAATCCCGAAATATCTTCCGGTCGCGTCCCCAGTTGAGCAAAACACCCTGGTCCGGGTCTTTGGGGCGAGGCTCAAAGCCGGTGAGACGCTCATTCACGTAGGCCGAAAATCCGGACTTCCCATATTCGCCGTCGCTGGGAATATCCACGCCTTCCGCCAACTGTCTTTGCACCACCGCCGCAACGCCACTCCGGACTCTCCCGGCCAGCTCTTCCCGGTCGTATTCCTGGCCGAACTCTTTGGCCCGCATCAGATCTATGATCTCAGGTGGACGGACCAGGCTGCCCACATGGGTGGTCAGGATCCGTGAATCACGATTTTCCATCGGATGCTCCCAGAATCGAGCTATTTAGCCCAGTTATAACTGCAGCACGCTCAGGCGGTGGCTTCCGCGATGAAGACCGGGATCAGGCGATCGGTCTTGTCCTGGTATTCCTGATAAGGAGGGAATGCGGCGACTGCGATATCCCAGAGCCGCTGTCTCTCGGACGAGTCCGGTACTTCCCGGACCCGCATCGATTGGACCAATGTCTCGTCGCGGATCTCGACGTTCGGTTCAGCCTTGAGATTGTAGTACCACACCGGGTGCTTTGGCGCTCCGCCCCTGGACGCAACCAATATATAGTCTTTCCCATCCGCCACCCGCATCAGCGGTGTCTTCCGGACGGCGCCGGTTCGCCGGCCGGTATTGGTCACTATGATGACCGGAAGACCCGTGTCCCTCAGGGTTAATCCTTGGGTGCCTCCGCTCCCTTCATATAGCTCCACTTGCTCTCTCACCCAATCGCTGGTGCTCGGTATGTATTCAGCCATGATTGCCTCCTTGAATTCCTTTAGGACAAGTCTGCCAATCCGCCCCGCTAACTTGAGGCGGCTTTTACTGCCTTTCGGTATCTGAATAGGGCCGGTTCCACGTAGGCGCTTGGCGAAGACAGGGCGTCATCGATGATCTGCAACACGGCGGAGATCACCGGTTCCTGCAAAAGTGCGGACCGCTTTTCCGGGGTATCCGCCATCGGCACATAATCGGCCTGTCCCAGGTTCTGCTGGTCCAAGATTTCGGTTGCCTTCTTGACCGCCTCCTCGACCTCCGCTTGGCTGACCACGCCGTGCAGCCTCCAGTTGGCGATGATCGCGCCGTCGATCCTCTCGGTGGCCCGGTCCTTCATCTCCTCGATCTGGCTGAAGTTGGGCACGCCGCTGCACCCGATGCCGCGGTGCACCCAGGGTTCCACATAGGCAACCATGCTATGGGCGTAGCTCAACAAGAGGGTCTCTTTCGCCTCGGGCCCGGCCAATTTCCCGGTGTCCAAGGCGGGGAATGTCAACAGTTCCCTTCTCGAGATATTCGGAGAAGGGGAATCCTCCATGGTCCGTTGGACCTGGTCCACATCGATCATGTGGTAATGCATGGAGTGAAGATGGCTGGGGTTGGGCGCTGGGACCCAGGCGGTATTTCCGCCGCTCTTGGGGTGGTTGATCTTGTTCTCCAGCATCTCCACCATGGCCCGGTTTCTGACCTGCATCCCCTTGCCGATCTTCCCTTGATTATGGACCCCGGCACGGAGGCTCACATCGACGTTGTGGAGTTCATAACTGGTATTGAAAACCGACTTGGTCAGATCGTCCCTCAGGTCGACCGGCCCGGCATGGGTCTGGACCCTTATCTGGGAGCCGGTGCGGTCCAAGAACCCGGTATTGGTGAAGAATACCCGGCTCTGGGCTTCCCGGAGCGATTCCGCCAGTTGCAGGGTCATCCCAAGCTCTTCGTTCATGATGCCGATGAGGATGGTGTTCTTGGCCAGACCCAGCCGGTCTTCGACGGCCTCAAAGAACCGCACCTGCTCGGCCACTTCCTCGGCGGTCTGAAGTTTGGGGGTAACTTGGTAGACGTAGCCTTTCTTGCTGTTGGGGCCTCTAGCGTCTGATCCATGGTCGTGAGCGGTGGCGATGAGCGTCGTCAGCAAGACGCCTAGTATCCGCTCAGAAATGTCTTCGCCGCCCACCTTCACCATGCCGGTGTACATGTGCAACGAGACATTACGGACAGACATCAGGCTGGTGCCCTTCACCGTCTGGGCGGACCCGTCGACGCCGACATAGCTGATGTCGGGATTTATTGTCTTGACAGCGCCCCGGGAACTGTGGGCTTGGAGGTCGCCCCGGATCAGACCCAGGTAGTTCCGCAGCGCCAAGACCATATCGGCAGCATCGACGATGGCCACCGCGTCCTCAAAATCGACGATGGTGGTCACGGCCGACTCCACCACCAGGTCCTTGAATTGACCGTTCTCCGCGTCGACCTTGCCCCCGTCGTAGAGCTGGAACTGGATCTTCATGCCGTTGTCTTCCAAGAAGAACTCGGTCAGGTGGTCTCCTTCTTGGTTGAATCCAATGAACTTGGCCGGGTCTTGCAATCCGATTTCCGCGCCGTCCTTGGTATGGCCTAGAAGGGTGTACTTCCCATCCGGGCCTTGTCGGACGGAGTAAGCCGAGAAATCATTGAATCCCAGGCCGTTCTCCCACCGGGCCACGTGGTTGTCGAGAAACTCGTTGGTCCGGTCCACCACCATCTGCAGCCGCTCGGTGCGGCTCGAATCGCGGTCGATCTCCGAGTTGATGTCACTGAGGAAGTAGGCGTCATAGAGACTGCCCCACCTGGCGTTGGCGCCGCCGACCGCCATGCTGGCGATGTTGACCGGAGTGACAAGCTCGGGACCGTTCTGGGAGTACTCGAGGTCGAGTTGCGGGGTGGTCATGCTGACGTCCATCGAGGACTCGGGTCCCAGATAGCCCTCAGCCACCATAAACTGGCCCAGCTCCAATGCGTCTTTGGCCGCGGAGTCCACGGTGGGCTCCCAACCTGCTTTCCGCTTTTCCAGGTAATATTCGTCGATCTTTGCTTGCTGGGCCGTGCGCTTGGCCAGAAGTTCCAGGTTCTTGGGACCGAAATCTCGGACCAACTCGCCAAGGATGCTGAACACTTCATCGACGGTCTTGCCGGTATCCGGAACGACCTCGTCTCTGACGAACGCATACAGCAGGTCGTCGATCTCCACGGGTGTTCCAGATGCCAGCGTCAGGGTCGTCATACTCGGCTCCGATTCGTTTGGTTCAGGGTTCCCACTCTAGCCGTGGGTCCGCTCGAATTCTTTCATGAATGACACCAGGGTTGCCACGCCCTCTTTGGGAAAGGCGTTGTAGATCGAGGCGCGGATGCCGCCCACCGACCGGTGTCCCTTGAGTTCGACCATCCCTTCGGCAGTTGCTTCCGTGGCGAATCGGGTCTCCAACTCAGGGTTGGGCAGACGGAAAGTCACGTTCATGAGCGACCGATGCTCTGGCAGGGCGTGACCTCGGAAGAACTCGGACGAGTCAAGCTCGTCATACAGCAACTTGGCCTTGTCCTGGTTCAGGCGTTCCATGTGCTCCAGACCGCCCTGTTGGGCGAGCCATTTGACGACCAGCCCAAGGATGTAGATCGAGAATACCGGCGGCGTGTTGTGGGCCGATTTTCCCTTGGCGTGCACGCTGTATTTGAGCATGGCCGGAAGGTTCTCCGGGCTGCGGGATAACAGGTCATCCCGGACCAAAATCAAGGTTACGCCCGCGGCGCCCAGGTTCTTTTGCGCGCCGGCATAGACCAGGCCGTATCTCGAGACATCGATCGGTTTGCTGAATATATTGGAGGAAAGGTCCGCGACGAGAGGGACATCGCCCACGTCCGGCTCCGTGGGCCATTGGGTCCCGTAGATCGTGTTGTTTCCGGTGAAGTGCACGTATTCGGCGCCGGGGTCCAAGTCCAACTCATCCTGGCTGGGAACGTGGTCGAAGTTGCTGTCTTCTGTGGAACCCGCCACCCGTATGTTGCCAACCTTTTGGGCATCCTGCAGCGCCAATTTAGCGAAATTGCCGGTGACTATGTGATCGGCCTTGCCGTTGGGGGTCAGCAGGTTCATGGGCACCATGGAGAATTGCAGCGAAGCGCCGCCTTGAAGGAACAAGACCCGGTAGTTGTCCGGTATGCCGGCCAGTTGGCGGATGTCTTCTTCCGCGCTTTCAATCATCGCGACGACCGGTTTTGACCGGTGGCTCATCTCCAACAGGGACATCCCCACGCCGGGGAACTCCATCAGGTCCCTCTGCGCTTCTTGAAGCACCGCCGCAGGCAGCGTTGCGGGCCCAGCGGCGAAATTATAGATAGTCATTAACCCTTCAAATCGTCTTCGGTCTCAGATTGCAAAGCCAAGCAACAAGTTATGCTAGCCGACCCCGAATACTTTGGCAAACGGGGTTTTCACTGTGCCTGCGGACTGGCCCGCTACCAAGATTTTCACCCTGAACGCCAGGGAAGCGTCTCATTGCTTTGGCGAGGAATGTTTGTCCACGGCAACGAGGCTCTTTCCCGACTGATCGGGACTTCAGAATGACAATGATGCGGGTGACAGCAAGACCGATAAATCGCTCGATCCGCTCGTCCTGGGCCCGTCGCAAGGCGCGTATCAGTGATGCCCAGGACGGAAAATGGCACGCGACAGCGGTGGTTTGACAGTCTCACCATGAGCGGATGGTATGACACCATGAGCGGATGTGAGGAGGTTTATCTCTGCTGCCGGTGGCGTATGCTCAACCTTAAGTCGGGGCTCTGAACCGGTAGCCGACGTTCCAGATGGTCTCCACGAATGAGCGGCCGGGTGACTCCACCTTGGAGCGGAGCCGCCGGATGTGGACGTCCACGGTGCGGGTGCCGCCCAGGTAGTCGTATCCCCAGATCTGGCTGAGCAGCGCCTCCCTGGTATAGACCCGGCCAGGGTTGGAAGCCAGGAGCACCAGCAGTTGGAACTCCTTGTAAGTCAAGGCCACCCGGCGGCCGGCCACGGTGACGTCGTAGCGTTCTTGGTCGATGGAAAGGTCGCCAACCTTGAGCAACTTGGGGCCCGGGGGGCCGCTCACACGGTACATCGCCTGTTGCACCCTGGCGGTCAGTTCGGCCCCGGAAACCGGGCTAACCAGCATCTCGTCTGGATTGAGAGACGGGTCGTAGCTTGCGATCGCTTCTTTGGGCACGGCGGCCAGTACCGGAAGCCTGCGGCCGCGGCATTCCTCCACCATACGCCGGGCGTGCGATAGCTCCAGGGAAGACATGTCCAGCAGGACCGCGTCCGGAGGTGTCACACCGCTCTCGTCAAGCTGCTCCAGTTCGATGCCCACCTGGCAAGACATGCCGGCGCTGTCGACGGTGTCCGCCAACTCGCTGGGGGCGCCTCCGTGGTTGACCAGAACGAAGATGTGATACAAGAGTCCGCCCTAATATTCCAGTGTTTTTCCGTTTCCCAGCAAAAGTATATCAAACAGAATCTAACCTGCTGATTCATCCTGAAACCGGCCCAAGGCCTCCGTACGGCGATTGACGCTAAACCGGGGTGCAACTATCATGGCGGTATCGTAGCGGCAGTCATTTGAACGTCCGGCGCAAGCATCAGGTCCAGGGCCGTTAGGGAGTGAAACCATGAGCACGCAGACCATCACCGGTTCCGCCCAGGAGGTCCGCCAACTGATACGTTCCAATGCCTGGCGCGGTATCACTTCCGGAGTGGCGCCCGGACACGTCCAGGCCAACCTGGCCATCCTACCCAAAGACCTGGCCTTTGATTTTCTGCTGTTTTGCCAGCGAAACCCCAAGCCATGTCCCATTTTGGAAGTTATCGAACCGGGCAAGGTCGAGCCGGTGCTAACCTCGCCAGGCGCGGACATCCGGACGGACGCATCCGGGTACCGGGTCTATGAGGACGGCGTGTTGACTGCGGAAGTGGACACCATCGAAGACTATTGGCGGGACGACCTGGTCTCGTTCCTGCTGGGCTGCAGCTTTTCATTTGAGACGGCCATGGTGGACGCAGGCATCCCGTTGCGCCACCAGCAAAACGGAAATAACGTGGCCATGTATATCACCAACATCGCCACCACTCCCGCCGGCATGTTTTCCGGGCCCATGGTGGTCAGCATGCGGCCGGTGAAGCGGGAGCAGGTGGTGCGGGCGGTGCAGGTAACCTCCCGGTTTCCCGCCACCCACGGCGCCCCGATTCACATCGGCTCGCCCACCGATATCGGCATCACAGACCTCTCCCGGCCCGATTTCGGCGACGCGGTTGAGATCAAGGAGGACGAAGATCCGGTGTTCTGGGCCTGCGGGGTGACTCCCCAGGCCGTAGCCTTGAACTGCAAACCACCGCTGATGATCACCCACGCCCCCGGCAGGATGTTCATCACCGACCAGCGGGACGCCGACTTGGCAGTGCTTTAGTCCCGATAAATCGGGGCTTTCAGCGATTTGAGGTGGGTTTGGCCGAAACTATCGAAGACATCATCCTGGACCACGACAAGCGGGGGATGCTGGCATTGCGGCCTTATCTTCCCGACGACTACTGTTCCCAGGCTGCCCAGTTCATCATCGACCATCCCGGCGGCGTGATCATCGTCACCGGGTTCTACGTCGTGATGGCCGGCAAGCCGGAGACCGACGGGCCGCCGGGGGCCATCGCGATCGGCGAGGCGCTGAAGGGGTTGGGCCGCACGGTCACCTACGTCAGCGACGAGTACACCACCCCGGTGTTGCGCCGCTACGCCAACAGCTCCGAGGTGATCGATTTTCCCATAGACGGCGTGGCCGCCAGCAAGGAGCACGCAAAAACCATCCTTGAGCGGGTCAGACCGTCGTTGCTTATCTCGATCGAGCGCTGCGGCCGCACCCGGGACGACACCTACCTGAACATGCGTTACGTCGACATCTCGCCCCACACCGCCCGGCTGGACTACCTGTTCGACTCCGATATCCCCTCGGTGGGCATCGGCGACGGCGGCAACGAGATCGGCATGGGCAATCTGGCCGAGGTGATTCCCACCGTGGACTCCCTGCCGGACTATCCGGCGGTGAACCAGGTGGACCGGTTGGTAATCGCCAGTGTGTCCAACTGGGGTGGGTACGGCTTGGTAGCCGCCATGTCCCGAATCTCCGGCAAGAACCTGCTGCCCTCGGTGGAGTCCGAGACCGCCATGCTCCACGGCATGATCGAGGCAGGAGTGGTGGACGGCACCACCGGCGAGGCGGTGCCCACGGTGGACAACTTCTCCGCTGAAGAGAACGGGGCGCTGCTGGCCCGGCTGCACCGGGTGGTGGATGGCGGGTAGGTTCGCCTGATTCCTTTGCCCTGATGCCACCCCGAGCGATAGCGAAGGGTCTCATTGCTCTGGTGAGGAGCGGTTATACGCGGCAACGAGATTCCTTCCCGACCGCACGGGACCTCGGAATGACAGTTTGGGGTGAGGGGCACTCAGTGATGGAGCAGACTAGATTTTAGGAGCAAAGCAATGCTGATCGTAGACGCCCAGGTACACCTTTGGGCGAACCAAGTGCCCGGCAATCCGGGCCACCGGCAGATCCCCGATTTCACCGCCGATGACCTGCTCAAGGAGATGGACGAAAGCGGCATCGACGCGGCGATAATCCATCCGCCCAGTTGGGACCCTGGGTCCGACGGACTGGCCCTGGAGGCGGCGAAAGCGCACCCCAACCGCCTGTCCATCCTGGGCAAGATTCCCTTGGATCAAGCCGAAAGCCGCTCGTTAGTCGACGGCTGGTTGGACCAGCCCGGCATGCTGGGGTTCCGGTTCAGCTTCACGCAGCCCCACCAAGCGACTTGGCCCTCGGACGGCACCATGGACTGGATCTGGCCGGAAGTTGAGCGGTTGGGCATCCCCGTGGCGCTGATGGCTTCCAATTACATGTTTATGGTTGCTCCGATAGCGGAGAAATATCCGAGATTAAAGCTGATCGTTGACCACCTGGGCCGGGTCGGCGGCACGACCGACTCCGAGTGCTTCGCGACCTTGCCGGAGATGTTGGCGCTGGCCAAGTACCCCAACGTGGCCATCAAAGCCACCGGCGCGCCCAGCTACTCCAGCGGGCCGTATCCCTTCAGCAGCATCCACGACTACCTGCACCAGATCTACGACGCCTTCGGTCCGGAGCGCATGTTCTGGGGCACCGACATCACCCGCATGCCCTGCTCCTGGAAGCAGTGCGTGACCATGTTCACCGAAGAACTGCCCTGGCTCTCTGAGACCGACAAGGAGTTGATCATGGGCAAGGCCGTTTGTGACTTTTTGGGGTGGGATATTTAGGGGTAGGGGCATCCCGATTCCATCGAGGCCGTGCCTCTCCGGTTTTGCCACCAGAACCGCCTGCCTCAATCTGCCACCCCGAGCGGTAGCGAGGGGTCTCATTGCTTTGGTTAAGGGTGTTTGTCCATAGCAACGAGATTCTTTCCCGACCGGTCGGGGCCTCAGAATGACAGTGTGGCGAGTCGTGTTCGATGCAACCAGCACCGTCCACCGCTGTCACCCTGAGCGTTAGCGAAGGGTCTTGTTGCTTTGGTCGAGAGCGTTTAACCAGGACAACGAGATTCCTCGGCTGACGCCTCGGAATGACAGATAAAGCCCCCACGATCATCTGGTAAGAGGGCCGGGAAAACCCCTACGCCGGCTATTCTGCCGGCGCAGCGACATCTTCGGGCGTCAAGTCTCCGGAACCGAAGGTTTTTTCTTCCAGAGCCAGTAGACGGCGTAGCTCAAAGATCTCGTCGCGGAACTGGGCGGCTTTCTCGAACTGGAGGCTCTTGGCCGCATCCTTCATCTGCACTTCCAGGTCTTTGACCACCTTGAACATGTCGGTGCGGGACAGCTCTTTGCGGACGACGTTGTAGCGGGTCCGGCTCTCGGCGATGGCCTTGATGCCCTCGGTGATGTCGTGGACCTCTTTCTGGATGCTCTGGGGTTCGATGCCGTGCTGTTTGTTGTGTTCGGCCTGGATGGTCCGGCGCCGGTCGGTCTCATCGATGGCCCGCCTCATGGAATCGGTAATCCGGTCGGCGTACATGATGACGTGGCCGTTGGCGTGGCGGGCCGCCCGGCCGATGGTCTGAATCATGGAGGTCTCGGAGCGCAGGTATCCCTCTTTGTCGGCGTCCAAGATGGCCACCAAACTCACCTCGGGCAGGTCCAGTCCCTCCCGCAGCAGGTTGATGCCCACGATGACGTCGTAGACGCCCATGCGAAGGTCGCGCAGAATCTCGATGCGGTCCAGGGTCTGGATGTCCGAATGCAGGTAGGTATTGCGGATGCCCATCTCCGAGAGGTAATCGGCCAGTTCCTCGGCCATCCGCTTGGTGAGGGTTGTGACCAAGATCCGCTCGGCCCGCTCCACCCGCTCCTTGATCTGCTGGAGGAGATCGTCGATCTGGCCCTCGGTGGACTTGACCTCCAGCGTGGGGTCCAATAGTCCGGTGGGGCGGATCACCTGTTCCACCACCGAACTGCTGTTTTGCAGTTCGTAGGCGCCGGGCGTAGCCGAAACGTAGACCACCTGATTGATGTGTTCTTCGTACTCTTCAAAGTTCAGGGGCCGGTTGTCCAAAGCCGACGGCAGACGGAACCCGTAATCGACCAGGGTGGTCTTGCGCGAGATATCGCCCCGGTACATGCCCCGTACCTGAGGCAGGGTCATGTGGGACTCGTCAACGAACATCAGGTAGTCGTCTGGGAAGTAGTCCAAAAGCGTCCACGGCGGGCTGCCGACGGGCCGCTGCGACAGGTGGCGGGCGTAGTTCTCCACCCCCGCGCAGAAGCCAGTCTCCTGCATCATTTCCAAGTCATAATTCGTGCGGCTTTCCAGGCGGGCGGCTTCCAGTATCTTGCCGGAGTCTTTCAGCTCTTTAAGACGCCATTCCAACTCCTCCCGGATGCTGATAACGGCCAACTCCATCTTCTCCTTGGAGGTGACAAAGTGGTTGGCCGGGTAGATCGACACCTGGGGCAGGTCAGCCAAGACCTCACCGGTCAGGGGGTCCACCTGGACGATTCGCTCAATTTCGTCGCCGAAGAACTGGATGCGCACGGCTGCCTCTTCGTAGGCGGGCACCAGCTCCAAGGTATCGCCGCGGACGCGGAATTTGGCCCTGGCCAGGTCCATGTCGTTGCGTTCGTATTGCATGTCCACCAATTGGCGCACCAACTGGCTGCGGTTGCGGGTCTCCCCGACTTTGATCTTGGCCACCAGGTTGAAATAGTCGTTGGGGTCGCCCAGACCGTAGATGCAGGACACCGAGGCAACGATCAAAACATCGCGGCGCGTGAGCAGGGAGGTGGTGGTGGAGAGGCGGAGCTTGTCCAGCTCTTCGTTCACGCTGGAGTCTTTCTCGATGTAGGTGTCCGACTGGGGAACGTAGGCCTCGGGTTGGTAGTAATCGTAGTAGGACACGAAGTATTCCACCGCGTTATGGGGGAAGAACTCCTTGAACTCGGAGGCCAACTGGGCGGCCAGGGTCTTGTTGTGGGCCATGACCAGGGTGGGGCGCTGCACCTGCTGGACGATGTTGGCCATGGTGAAAGTCTTGCCGCTGCCGGTGACGCCCAGCATGGTCTGGCGGGTGACGCCGTTCTCCAATCCCTCCACCAGGCGTGCCACCGCGGCGGGTTGGTCGCCGGTCATCTTGAAATCTGCGACCAGTTCGAACTTCCGGCCATCTGGGTGAATGTTGGAATTCCAAACTTTCTGGATATCGCTGCCGGCGTCGGCCCATTTTTTGCCGCGGGCGTAGGTTGCCATCGTCTAACGGGTCCCTCACGTATGATTCGTCAGAATATTATATAAGTTCATCGGGGTTGCCGCACGTCCGGAGCGTCAAGAGGTGATCAGCCGCGGGTGGCGAACTGTTGCAAGGCGACCCGTATGCGGTCGTCGACCTCTGTCTCCTCGGTAACGGCCGGCACGGCGGCGGCGGCCCTGGCCTCGGCGGGCGAGTAGCCTAAGGCGGTGAGGGCAGCGATCACCTGCGCGTCGGCGTCACCGGAGAAGCCGATGTCCGCGAATTCCGCATCATCGAGTTTGCCTTTGAGGTCCAAGATGATTCGGCTTGCGGTGCGGGCGCCCACACCTTGGGCCGACGAAAGCGCCGCGGTATCTCCGGTCACGATCGCGGTCTGCAGCCGGGATGGGTCGAGAGTGGAGAGCAACGCCAGGGCCGTTCTCGGGCCAACGCCGGATACCCCCGTTAGCATACCGAACAGGCCCAGGGCGGCAGGATCGGTAAAGCCGTAAAGCACCGGTTCTTCGTCGCGGATGCGCAGGTACGTATGCAAAGTTACTTGCGAACCGAGGGCCCCCAGACCGGACACTGCATTGGCCGGGACTGACACCTGCAGCGTCACCCCGCCGACGCGGACATGGACCCAGTCAGGGCCCGTGGTTTCCAAGGTACCTTGCACACCTACTATCATCTACACACCTGATTTAAATTGCTTCCACTGGCCGGTATCTTCAGCGTTCTTGTCCTGGTTTAATGATCCGGCCCAAGGCCACGTCAGCCTGTTCCTGGATCAGATGGCACAGACCCACGGCTAGGGCGTCGGCGGCGTCGGATTCGGGGACATCTTTTAGCCCCAGGGTCGCGGCGACGATCTCCCGCATCTGCTCTTTGGAAGCGGCGCCGTAGTCGGCCACGGCACTTTTCACCTGAGCTGGAGCGTACTTAAAGATGGGGATGCCCTGGCTGGCCGCGCCGATGAAGACCGCGGCCTGGGCCTGACCGATGGCCAAGGCTGAGGCGGGGAAGCTTCTTTCGCCCTTGCCCACGAAGGGCTGTTCCACGGCGACGGCGGTGGGGTGGAAGATCGCGATCAGGTTGAGGATATGGGTGTGCAGTTGGTAGAGCCGCTGCTCCAGAGGCATCTTGCGCGGGAGGGAGATCACGCCGTAGTCCTCGGCATGGGGGCTGGGGCCTTCACCAATCACACCGTAGCCCATCCGCAAGGTCCCGGGGTCGATACCCAATATACCCATCACACCGCCCTTCCACATTTCGATTGCCAGAGACTGTTGCTCGGCCCTTTGACGGGCTCAGGATGAACGGAGACCGACCCGTTCGTGGTGAGCCTGTCGGACCACCGTTAGCCTTGTGTCTGGTAGCGCTCCAGGACCTCAGGAGGAAAGTCCGCGTTGGTGTAGGCCTTCTGCACGTCGTCCAGCTCTTCCAGGGTGTCCAGAAGGCGCAGGGTCTGTTCTGCTTGTTTGTCGTCCAATGCGATGGTCGTCTTGGGGACCATGGAAAGCTGGGCTGCGTCCGGTGGCACGCCTTCGCTTTCCAACGCCTTCTGCACCGCCTGCAATTGGTCGACGGCCGTGAATATCTCTAAGAATTCGTCTTCTAATTTCACGTCGTCGGCGCCGGCGTCAATGGCCAGCATACTCAGCTCTTCGCCCCTTTCTTCGTCCTTCATCTCGAGGCCAATCACGCCGAGAAAGTCAAAGTTCCAAGCGACACAGCCGTTCTCACCGAGGTTGCCGCCGCCCCGGCTAAAGGCAGAGCGCACGTCGGAAGCGGTGCGGTTCCGGTTGGTGGTCAGGCATTGCAGGAGGATGGCGCCGCCGCCGGGGCCGTAGCCCTCGTAGGTGATCTCTTCCAAGACCTCGCCCTCGGCGCCTTCGCCGCTGCCGCGCTTAATGGCCCTGGAGATGCTGTCCTGGGGCATGTTGGCGGCCTTGGCCTTGTCCAATACTAAACGGAGGTGGAAATTCATATCGGGGTCGGACCCACCGGCCTTGACCGCAATGGCTAATTCACGGCTGATCTTGGTAAACAAGACACCCCGCTTGGCATCGGCAGCACCCTTCTGATGCTTGATCGTCGACCATTTAGAGTGACCGGACATAGTTCAGACCTCCTGGGGAGATGGACTGGCGAGGGCGGTTGGCCCTCTCCCTTCATTTCCGCAAGCGATTGTAGTTGATCGTTGTTACAGGGAGTTTACCAGAGAATTCGCGGTCTCGATTTTAGCATTTGCCCAAAGTAGGGGTCAAAGCGGATTCAGCGCAAACCTTCAGGTAAATCGACGATCATCAGGCCGGAGGCGATGTCTATCTCACGCACCACCTTGCTCAGTGCAGGCACCAAAATCTCGCCGCCAGCGCCGGTGACCACGTACACGTCGTTACTGCCGGTCTCCAAGATCTCGGACACTTCACCCAGGTCTTCGCCGGCCTCGGTGCGGACCTTTAGGCCGATGAGTTGATAGTGGAAATACTCGCCATCTTCTGGCACGGGAACCTCTGACTGGGAGACGCAGAGCCAAAATCCGGCCAGTTTTAGTGCTTGGTCGCGGTCCCGGAATCCCCGGAGGGAGATGATCAGGATGTCGTTGCCTTTGGAACCGGTGGAACGGCTGTGGGCTATCTGGTAGGTCCGGTCTTCGGCGGCGGCGCCGTCCTTTGACAGGAACAGGGTTTGACCTTCATCGAAGCGGCCTGGAACGTCGCTGGTGACCTTGACGCGAATCTCGCCTTCGCGCCCGTGGGCCCCAATGATGCGGGCCACGGCGACAAGTTCTTGGGAAGCGGCGTCTGAAGGAGGAAGCGCGGAGGAATCAGGCATGGCTTAGTTCCGAAGACGGCAACAAGCCGGGCAATAGCGGGGAGGGAGTTATACGATTTCCAGGACGGCCTGGGTGCCGTCTTTCACCGCTGCCACGCGCAGGAGGACGCGCATGGCTTGGGCGACGCGGCCCTGCCGGCCGATGACTTTGCCCTTGTCTTCATCGGCAACCTGAAGCCGGAAGACGGTGCGGCCATCTTCGACGGACTCGGTGACTACCACCGCGTCGGGGTCGCTGGCCAAAGAGCGGGCGATGTACTCGATCAGTTCTTTCATAATGGTCCAACGAGTCGGGAAGGATTATTCGGCAGACTCTTCTTCGTCAGATGACTCTTCCTCTGCGGGCGCTTCATCGGCCGGGGTTTCCTCTTCAGTGGGAGCTTCTTCAGCAGGCACTTCATCGGCCGAAGCTTCCTCTTCAGCGGTGGCTTCTTCCTCTGCAGGCGCCTCTTCCGCGGGGGCTTCTTCTTCTGCTGGCGCCTCTTCCGCGGGGGCTTCGCCGACCGGGGCGGCTACCGCCGCGGGCGCCCCGCCACTGCCTGCCTCTTCGCCAGATTCCTTGTTGGAGGTCTTCTGGGTCGGGGTGCGGACCATCAAACCTTTCTGGTCCATGATTCTGGCAACGGCGTCGGAGGGAATAGCGCCCATGCTAAGCCAATGGGCGGCGCGGTCATTCTTCAAGGTAACCGCGGGGGGGTCCGTCATGGGGTCGTAGTTACCGATCCACTCCAGATAGGAACCATCCCGGGGCGCGGTAACGTCCGCAACAACTATTCTGTAAGAAGGGTGGCCTTTTTTGCCGACCCTGGCAAGCCGAATCCGAATCATTTATTTCCTATTCTCCTGGGCGCCGTCGTCGCGGCCCCATGCGTGGCGATTTTACGGCGAGGGTAATTTATTGTCAAACAGGCGGAGCCTATTTTCCGGGGGGAAGACGGCCGCTGAGGACTAAATATCCATTCATCGAAAATTTAAAAACCGGCGGAATCGCCGGGCAAAATAATCGGGCCCGGCCAACTCTGGGTTGCTTTTCCGCCCGACTACATACAAACCGGGGTCGAGGGGCGATGGTAGACATTGGCCTGGGCCCGACGTACGGGTTTTCTATTTCGAGCTAATCGCTACGAAATGATCACCTCGTCGTGTCCAGACTGATGCCTACCATCGCCCCAGCGTATTAAACTATCATCCATAAGCCTTCACCTCCTTCAATTATTCCCGCCCAGCGGTTAATGTATTTTAGCAACACCTAATTTTCAGTGTCAAGACAATTTCGAGTATGTGGCGGAGATTTATGTCCGCTACACCGGCCCCCGGTACAGAATATCGGCCTCAAGGTATTTTATTCCATGCGCCTCGTCTTCATGGGCACTCCCACTTTCGCCGTCCCCGTGCTCGCCGGGCTGACCGGCCTGGATGGCTGCGAGGTGGTGGGAGTCTACACGCCGCCTGACCGCGCGGCGGGCCGGGGGCGGCGGGCCCAGTCTTCGCCGGTGAAAGATTTTGCCCTGGAACACGGGTTGCCGGTCCGGCAGCCGGCCAGCTTCCGTTCGGAAGAGGCGCAGGCCGAGTTGGCGGCGCTACGGCCGGACGCGATCATCATCGCGGCCTACGGCAAGCTGCTGCCCAAACCGGTACTCGATCTGGCGCCACTGGGTTGCTTGAACATCCACCCCTCTTTGCTGCCGAAACACCGCGGCCCCTCGCCGGTGGTAACCGCCATCCTGGAAGGCGACCAGGTTACCGGGGTCACGTTGATGCTGCTGGATGAAGGGATGGACACCGGGCCGTTGATCGCCCATCGGGAATACCCTCTGAAAGGCGATGAAACGGCGGAGACGTTGACCGCGACTCTCTTCGGCCTGGGCGGCAAGCTTCTGCAAGAAAGCCTTCCCCGTTGGCAGTCCGGAGACCTGAAACCCGTGGCCCAAGACGACTCCCTGGCCACCGTGACCCGGAAATTTGAGCGTGCCGACGGTCTGGCGGACTGGACCCTGCCGGCCGAGGACCTAGAACGGCGAGCCAGGGCTTTCACGCCGTGGCCGGGACTTTTCACCAACTGGAATGGCAGCAGCCTGAAGCTCGTCGATGTATCGGTGTTGGACACCGGGTTTGGCAGTCCTCGCGGCACGGCGCCGGGGACCGTCGTTGAGACCAGCGATGCCGATGCTCCTGCGGCGGTATCGACCCGGCTGGGCTTGCTGGGCCTAAAAACGATACAACTGGAAGGTAAGAGGGCCATGGACGCCGGCGATTTCCTGCACGGCGCTCCCGGTTTTATCGGCGCTCAGCTAACGGGCGCTAAGGATACGTAGGGGCAGAACGCGAAAGAATTTCCGGAAATATAGGCAGGAGGCTTACTCATGGCGCAGGCAACGTCCCGGCAGATACCCGACGAGGCCCAGGTATTGGGGTGGATGGAATCCCTCAGCAACTGGGGCCGCTGGGGCGAGGACGACCAACTTGGCTGCCTGAACTTGATCACGCCGGCGAAACGCCAGCAAGCAGCGGCCCTGGTTAAGGATGGGATACCGGTGAGCTGCGCCCGTCCGATCAGCACGGATATGCACGCCGACGTCACCTTCCAGGTGCAGCGGTTCATGGTGGACAGCGGCGAAGGGCGGACCGAGGATTCTCCGGAGCGGCAATACACCCGCCGGGGCGCCGCCGAGTTCATAGGCATGGTCTTCCACGGTCAGAGCATCACCCACATCGACGCCATGTCCCACTATTCCTGGAAAGGGCATCTCTACAACGGCAAACCGGCCCAACTGATCACCTCCCGAGAGGGCGCCCAGACCCATTCCATCGAGGCGGCCTACTCGGGCATCGTCACCAGGGGCGTGCTGCTCGACCTGCCGAAGCTACGGGGGGTTGACCATCTGGACCCCAACGAGCCGGTGATGCCGGTGGACCTGCTGGAGGCTGAAGAAGCCCAGGGCGTCAAGATTGAAGAGGGAGACATCCTCCTGGTCCGCACGGGCAATTACAAGATGCGGTTGGACAGCCCGCCCGCCAAGGCCTTGGAGCCGATGACAGCCTGCCAGGTGGCCTGCACGCCGCTGTTCAAGGAGTGGGGCATCGCCATGTTGGGCACTGACACCTCCAACGACTTCCGGCCCTCCCATTACAACGCCGTCGGTTCTCCGCTCCACGTCATGTGCCTGGTCACGCTGGGACTGTGGCTCATCGACAACGCCAACCTGGAAGAACTGGCCGAGGCCTGCGCCCAACGCAACCGGTACGAATTCATGCTGACCCTGGCCCCGCTGCGCCTCCGCAACGTGACCGGCTCCCCGGTGAGCCCAATCGCATTGTTCTAGGCGAAGTGGCAGCTCGACGGGACAATTCAAAAGGGCGGGAATCATCCCGCCCTTTTGTCATTTCAGCGAACGCTGGAAGGTGGATTCACATTTGAAGTGCAACACTTGATCCCGGAATACCTCGGGATGGGCTCCCGTAAAGACCCTTTCGATTGGGGGGCAAATCGCCAAACTAGACTAAACCACTTAGGGAACCCATCCCTCGAAGAGCCGGTCACCTACGACGTTGATTTTGGTAGTCGGACGGCAGACCAATAAGGACCTATCGCTGCCTGAGGCCCTTACCTGCTGGTCGATCCGCCAATTTGGCCCGGTACCGACTGCTCCGACAGACAAAATATCCAGGGGTACGTGCTTCGTCATAAAGCTGATCCTACCTTCACTGTCAGCGGTGACCTCTTGATCAAGGATGAAGACCTGAACTCCCGATGCAAGCTTGCTATGAATAACCGTCTGGGTGACGCGATAGTTCGTACCCGGTACCAGGCCCTGGACGTCTAGTTTGAGGTTGAACTCGCCTTTTTTAGTATTGAAGTCCAATTTCCCTACGCCGCTGGCGCCTAGGTTGGGAGGATCCGTAGGGTTCTCGATCATGATGAACTCTGTCTCGATGTGGTTTCCTTTTCCACCGGCCTCTACTGACGCCGCTCTTGCTACTATCAGCAACCCACCCGCTAGAACAACAATAATTAAAAACACAGCGATTTGCTTAAAAGAGAACATTAATAATCTCCTGTGGATTCGGTATTTTTCCCAAAACGAGGTGGATTATATCACGCAATCTGGTGAAAAAAGGGGCGGTCCAGGCGTGGCTGGTGTTGCAATTTCTGGGGTTTGAGGGCTATCTAAAACAGCTATGGAATTCCTTGTCCAAATCACGCCATAAGAAACGGGGTATTGCAACACTTTTTGCAACACTCCTTAGGCACAAATGGGGTTGCTTGCTCGGGCGTAAATTGTAACCATGTCCTTCGACAGGCTCAGGATGAGCGGATTCGGCGGGTTTTCGTCATTCCGGCGAAAGCCGGAAGGTGGATTCACATTTGAAGTGCAACACTTCATTCCAGAATACTTCGGCTGGAGTGAGGAAGCCGAGGCACTTACGAGGCGTATTATTATACGCCCTTACGAGCTCATTAAACCTTTGGTTGGT
>JADFPD010000139.1 GCA_022562475.1 Chloroflexota bacterium
AACCGATGGCCCGGCCCCGGACGGCGGCCTCACCCGTGTTCTCCGGCGTGGCAAGCAGTCCCCGGTCAGGCGCGCGCCACCAAGCCCCGTACGCCGGGACACCGGCGGCCCCAGCCACCATGATCAGCCGCTGCATCAGGTACTGCATGAGGTGGATCTCCCCGGAAGGCTCCGGCCGGAGGTCCATCACCAACTCGGCGCGGCCCAGGGTCAGCCCGGAGATCCTGGAACTGGCGGACGCGATACGTTGCGCGTCTTGATTGGCCTTCGCCGTCTCCAAAGCGGCCACTATCTCCAACGTGCCGGGCGGGATGCCCCGTTCGTCCTCCAACTGACCCAGCAACGCGTCCGCTTCCTCGACTTGGCCAACCGATTCCAGGTGAGCGATGACGATCCCGGTCAACTCTGGCCAAACACAGGCGTGCAGGTCGGCGTACAGCAGTTCACAGTCCACCTGCGCGAATACCTGGGCCCCGCTTTCCCCGGCCTCCCGTATCGTACCGGCCAGGCCCTCTCTGGCCGAAGGCTTGTCTTTCTCCGGAACGAAATCCACTAAATCCAATATCAGCACATCGGCGTTGGACTGGCGGGCGGCCTCGATCAGATCGTCATTTGAAGCTGGCGTTAACAGCCAGGAGCGCCGTATTTGTTCGGGCAGGTTGGAGTTGTTTGTCATAGCAGTCGATTGACCGAAGCCGCTGAGGGGTAAGCCCGTGGGAAGCATTTAAGCGGGCTTTGGGTGGGCGCCAGTGTTCAGCATGTCTAGCCGGTGCGGATTGTAACCCAGGCTCCCAGGCATGACAAGAAACTCAAGCACGACATATAGGTCGTGACGACGAAGGGTGTGGTAGTTGCGCGGTTCGCGCCTTGGAACGATGCCTAGATGCCGTAGGGCTTGAGGTGCCCTGTCCGCAGCCCGGTTACCGGGTGGAATTGTTTTGAGTGGAGGGCTTTGAGGAATTCGGTTTCGTCCTTGACCTCGTCGTTGAACTCGGTCAGGAATTTGCCCAGACCGTGGACCGAATGGGCGTCGCTGCCTCCGGTCACCGGCAACTTCAGCAACCCGGCCACCGCCATGGCGAATTCGTTCTCCCGGTCGATGGTGCCGCCGTTGGCCACCTCGACGGCGTCGGCCAGCTTGAAGACGGGATGGTCCAGAGCATCTTCCGGAGTTTTTGGCAACGGGTCGGGGATGGACTGGTAGATGAGGGCGCGGCCGCGGCTCATGCCGCTTAGGACACCCCGGAATGGATGGGCGGTGACGATGAACCCGCCGGCTGCCGTGGCGGCCTTGCGCAGGTCCGCGGCCTTGTTGAACCCCGCCTGATAGCGGTCCATACCGAAGGCCAGCATGTGGCCGAAGTCGGTCTCCACCTCCATGGCGCGGATCAGCACCACGTTGTGCAGGCTGGCGAACTTCTTGAACTCGTGGCGGTCCCAGGGGCCGGAGTGTTCGGTGAGGCAGAGACCGCGCAGACCCAGGCGGTCCGCTTCCAAGATCAGGTCTTCGGGGGTCAGGCTGCTATCGCTGCTGCCTTTGGTCGTGTGGATGTGGAGGTCGAATAATCGGGCCATGGGTAGCTGTAAGCTCCCAGCGGCCGGCGGTCAGCCTGCCGCGCATGGGGTGTGTTTCAGTCTAGCCAGGGTTACGGATTTCGTCAACGCTATTCGCTTATTACTTCCGCTTGAACGAAGTCGCCTTGGCCAGATCGGGGAACCGGTCCATGGGTAGTACTTCTCCGGTTTCCTCGAAATGGGTGACTAACTGGCGAATGTCGCCGGGGACCGGTTTGCTGGACTCGGTTGTGGCGTCGTAGCCGACGTAGACGGTCTCTATGGCGGTCAGCAGGCGGTCGCTGCCTTCGGGGTAGATCTCCAGATTCAGGGTCAGGCTGGTCTTGCCGATGCTGGACACCCGGACGTGGAGTTCGATCATCTCGTCCACCTTGGCCGGCGCCTTGAATTCCTGGGTGCTCTTGACCACGACGGAATCGAAGTAGCCGCTCTGGGGAATCACATAGATGGCGATTCCCAGGTTGCGGTAGTACTCCGCCTGTCCGATCTCCAGATAACCCAGATAGGCGCCGTTATAGACGATTCCCTGGGCGTCGCACTCCATCCAACGGACGCGGACCGGGGTCATGAATCTGAAATCGGATTTGGCCATGGCCGTTTGAGTCCTACTCCGGTGTTTTGGGCTGTTTGTAGCCCAGGGTTTTTAGGTACTTCAAGTCGTCGGGACTGAGATCGGCTTTAGGCAGCAGGTCGGGCCGGCGCTCCAAGGTGCGCTGCAGCGATTGCTCCCGCCGCCATTTCTCGATGTTGGCATGGTGGCCGGACAACAGTATCTCCGGCGCCTCCATCCCTTGGAATTCCGCCGGCCGGGTGTATAGCGGGTGCTGGAGCAGCCCCGAAGAGATGGAGTCCTCGGCCACGTTCTCCGGCGAGCCGATCACCCCCGGGACCAGCCGGGACACGGCGTCGATCAGGGCCATGGCCGGCAGTTCACCGCCGGTCAAAACGAAATCGCCCAGGCTTATCTCTCTGGTCGCCAAGAATTCGGGGACCCGGTTGTCGATTCCCGCGTAGTGGGCGCAAATCATGGCCAATGCCGGCGCCTGGACCAGCTCTTCAACGACCCGCTGGGTCAACACCTCGCCCTGGGGCGTGAACAGGATGATGGGAATCTCTTCCCGCTCTGCCTCAGAGTACCCCGACAATGCCGCTTCGGTCGCCTCGAATACCGGCTCGGGCTTCAGGACCATGCCGTGGCCGCCGCCGAACTGGTAGTCGTCGGCCGTGTGGTGCGGGTCGTGGGAGTAATCGCGGATGTCGGTGACGTCGATGGACACCAGGCCCCGTTGCAAGGCCAGGGCCAGCATGCTGTATTCCAGGGGGTCCCGGAAGGCGTCCGGGAACAGGGTTAAGACGTGAAAACGCATCGGTCAATGATACAAGAAAACTTGATTAGGCCGATGCGCTTTGGTTTATTCCTGGATGGTCTTTCGGATGCCTAATCGCTGACAGCCTGAGGCTCTGCCACTGGCAGGTTATCGACGTAGGCCACTCCGCCCTTCATCACCAATTTGATGCGGTCCTTGTTTCTGAGCACGCCGATGTCCTTCAACGGGTCGCCGTCCACCACCAAGAAGTCGGCGTATTTCCCTGATTGGACAGTGCCGATGTTTTTCTCCTGGCCGACGCACTCGGCCGCCCAGCCGGTGGCGGTCTGGATGGCCTGCATGTTGGACAGGCCGCGCTCGACCATCAACTCGATCTCCCGGGCGTTGTCGCCGTGGACGAACCCGCCGGCGTCGGTGCCCGAAGCCACCTTCACTCCGGCGCTGACGGCGATGTGCAGACTCTCCTGGTGAATCTGCATCAACTCCTTGGTCCGCGCGACGATATGGGGTGCGCTAATGGTGGAGTGAAATTCGTAGACTTCGAATGTCGGGGTGAAAAAAGTGTTTTTGTCGGCCATCATCTTGGCCAGGTCGGGGTCTTCGGCCAGATAGCAAGCGTGTTCCACCGAGCCTACACCGGCCTCGATGCACATGCGCAGTCCGGGTCCGCCCACGGCGTGGCACATGGTGTATTTCTCTTGGGACCTGGCCTCGTCCACCAGGGCTTTGACTTCGTCGGGGCCGAAGGCGATGTCTTTCGGGCCGTGTCCGGAGCGGGAGCTGGCGCCTCCGGTGGTGGCGAATTTGATCACGTCGGCGCCCACGCGCACCAATTCCCGGACGAGGGCGCGGAGGTCCTCCGGGCCGTTGGCCACACCGTCCGGGTGCATGGGGTCGTTGTTGAAAGCGTTCCTGTGCCCGGAGGGAGCCACCCGGTCCCCGATGCCGCCCGTGGGTGACACGATCGCCACGGAGGTCAACAGCCTGGGGCCTTTTATGAGACCTTCTTCCACCGCGAGCTTGAACCCGGCGTCCAACCCACCGGCGTCCCGGATGCAGGTGTAGCCGGCCGCCAGGGAGTCTTCGATGGCTTTGGCCGTCTTAAGATGGTGCAGCGAGGCCGGTTCTTCGATCTCCCACCGGCTGACCAAACTGTAATTCTTGTGGGCCAGGTGGTCATGGGTGTCGATCAGGCCCGGCAGCAGGGTGAGGCCGCTAAGGTCGATCTCTTCAGTGCCCGGAGGCAGGGTGACGGCCGCCCTCGGGCCCACCTCTGTGATTCGCTCGCCGTCGATCAAGATGGCCGAATCTTTCAGGACCGGTCCGCCGGTGCCGTCGATCAGGTCGGCTCCAAGTAACGCTTTCATGGACTACCTCATTGATTCAGGTGTGATTGCCCGGATTGGGCAGATGCTAGTCAAGCCGTGGGACGGTGTCAAGGGCTTCCGCTCGTTTGCGGCACTCATGGATACTGCCGTTGGTTTGGGCTGGTTTTCATTCAATCCGGCTGCTGCATCAAGACCAATCGTTGGGCGGTGTTGGCTATAATCACTCACGTCGGGATGCTCCCGAATTTATTTGGTGTTTCGGGCAAGATACCGGTTGTGTGGGATGGGCGGACTGATACATAGCCTACCGGCAAGAATCCTCACCTTGGCGCCTTTGGCCCTGGCGGCCCTAGCGGTTCTGATGGCGTTGCTCATCGCCTGCGGCTCGAATGTCGACATGATTACCTTTGTGTCGGAAGTGGACGGCGACGCCGAGATCTACGTCATCGACCCTGATTCGGGTGTCGCCACTCCGCTGACCGACAACAACAGCAGCGATAGAGACCCTATCTGGTCGCCAGACGGCAAACAAGTGGCCTACGTCTCCGATGAGTCCGGAGACCTGGAGATCAACGTGGTTGA
Source organism: Chloroflexota bacterium (assembly GCA_022562475.1). Classification (GTDB taxonomy): domain Bacteria; phylum Chloroflexota; class Dehalococcoidia; order Lucifugimonadales; family UBA3495; genus UBA9611. Next base: position 4,814 of record JADFPD010000139.1, read on the forward strand.
CCGAAAGGGCGAAATTACCCGCCGGTTGACCAATATCCCGGGTGACGACTTAGCCCCCCTTTGGTCTCCCGATGGGGCGAAGCTGGCCTTCATCTCCAATCAGGACGGGAACGCCGAAGTCTATCTGATGAATGCGGACGGCGGCCGGCCCGTCCGGATCACCGCCAAAGAACCAGATGACCGTATGGGAGATTGGTCTCCGGACGGCGAATGGCTGGCCTTCGCCCGCGGCGGGTCCTCCGGCGAACGGGGGCTATGGCTGCGGAATCCCGATGGCGTGAACCTGGTCCACCTGACTCAGGAGAACGACTTCGGTCCGGCCTGGTCTCCCGATGGCAAGCATATAGTCTTCGTTCGCGAGACCGAGGGAAATTCCGACATCTATCTGGCCAGCCGGCTCAAAGATGGGACCTGGCAGGACGCCGTGGAGCTGACGCGGTTGACCCAGCACGAGGAGGACGACCTGGCGCCGGTCTGGTCCCCCAACGGTGAATCAGTCGCTTTCGTGTCCTACCGCGACGGCAACGGCGAGATCTACATCATGGAATCGGACGGCTCCAGGCAGCTACGGTTGACCACCAATGAAGCCGACGACCTGGACCCGGTCTGGTCCCCAGACGGCGACCGGATGGCATTCGTTTCCCACCTCTATGGCCCCAGCGAGATCTTCATAATGGACGACGACGGCGGGAACCAACGCCGTTTGACGACCAACGACGCAGAGGACCATTCTCCGGACTGGTAGGCCGCTCGGCGACGGTTAGTCAACCAGTCCTTGGTGGCCCATGATTCTGGGTGCTACACTCTCCAGGCTGGAATGAGGCCGGATTCAATCGGGAAGAGCGGCATGGAATATGCCGAAATTGCACCCCCCGGAAGGGCGCCATGGAATACTCCGAAATTGCACCGATGATGGGGACGCTCTGGTCGCCTTTGGCGGCCGTCACCAGCCATTGGCAGGGCCGGGACAACGTGCAGATGGCGGTGGCCATCGCCGCGGCGTCGATAGTCCCCGACCGTCCCAGAGTGACCGTTCAGCTCTATAAGACCAATCTCAGTCACGATATGGTCCTCTCCAGCGAGACCTTCGCCTTGAACTTCCTCCGCCCCGACCAATTGGACCTCATCGGCGATTTCGGCCTGGTCTCAGGCCGTGACCGGGACAAATTGGACGGCGTGGGGAAGACCACCGGCGTCTCGGGCAGCCCGTTGCTGACCGATTGTTTCGGCTATCTGGACTGCCGGGTGATCAATGCCATGGACGGCGGAGATATGACCTGCTTCCTGGCTGAGGTGGTGGACGGCAAGACCCTGTCCCAGGGCGAGCCGCTATGGTGGCGGGACGCCCGCCGGGACCTGCCCTCTGAGTGGCTGGAACGCTGGGAGAATAAACAGACGTCAGAGATCGCAACATCCCGCGCCACCATGGACAAGATCAGCCACACCCCCTGGCAGCCAAAATAGACGAATCAGAGCATAGTCCCTTCTCTCGCACCGGGGGAGAGAACTATTGGAAGGGCCATGGAAGAACTCCGCCCACAGATAGAGAAGATTCACGCCACACCCCACAAGGCCGTGGTGGCGGTGTCCGGCGCCGGCACTCAGGCGGTGGCCTGGCTCTTGGGCGTGGCCGGCGCGTCCCGGACCATTCTCGAAGCGCTGGTGCCCTACGGCCGGGAGTCCATGAACTCCTTCTTGGGCTTCGAGCCGGAGCAATCAGCCTCGGCTCAGACCGCCAAAGACATGGCCCGGGCGGCTTATAGGAAGGCCAGATCCCAGCTTGAAGATGAATCGCCGCCCGTGGGCCTGGCCTGCGCCGCAACCATCGCCACCGACCGGCCAAAACGCGGGGAGCACCGGGCCTTCGTTTCCGCCTGGGACCAACAAGGCAACACCCTGTACTCGCTGGACCTGCACAAGGGCCTGCGCGACCGGGCCGGTGAGGAAGAATTGGTTAGCCGCCTCTTGGTCCACGCTCTCATGGTGCTCTCGGGTCTGGAGTCCGAAGTGGACCTCGGTCTGACGCCCGGCGACTCCCTGCGGGTCGAGCGGGCCGAACACCCTTCTCCATTGGCCCAACTTCTTTCCGGTGAGGCGAACTGGGTCGTCGTCCGGGGTGGGTCATCGGTTGTAGAAGGAGTAGCCCCGGCCGCGCTGCTGCCGGGCTCATTTAGTCCTCTGCACGAGGGACACCGTGGTCTCGCCCGGGCCGCGGGCAAGATATCCAGCGCCGACGTTGGATACGAATTGTCGGTGACCAATGTGGACAAACCTGACCTGGAAGAAGCGGAGATACTGGAAAGACTGGGCCAATTTACGGAAGAT
>JADFPD010000039.1 GCA_022562475.1 Chloroflexota bacterium
AGTACGTATCATGTCGATGATCTCACCGATCCAGAGTCCCCGCACCAGGGGGTTGGCTGCCCTGGACCCCGCGTTGTCGCCGAGGGCGATTCCCACGAGGCCCATTCGTGCTGCCAGGTCATCATAAGCTCCGCAGACATCGGCGGCAACGCCGTCGGCGGTCCAGGCATGGTGAAAAGCGTTAAGTTGCTTGTAGATCGCCTCATACTGGTCATTTCTAAATAGTTGAGTGACGATTTTCAACGGTGTCCTTGTTCTTTGATTGACCATGGCCAATAGCTGAGCGATCTTTGCGGCGTCGGGGCTATTGTCCGCCATGGACTGCAGCCTGCTAAGCTGCACCGATTCAGGCCGGTTGTCGGTTGTCATCGCGCCCGACCTAGCTTCACGAGCGCCGGCAGCGGTACGCTCCTCCGCTGCTTTGGCGCTGGTTTCACTGTCTTGGTTGACGTGTCTTCGCATGATTGTGAATTATTCTACTGCAGTTATCGGTGAGCAGACTTGGTACTGATAGACGACTTGAGCCGTCTCACGGATCAAATACTCCGAGGACTCTGGTCCGCCACCAACTATTGCTTGCGACCGCAGTTGTTTAACGACCTGCCTGTTTGGCTCCCGTGGGGATTATCGGCCCTGGTGTTCATCGGTCTGAATCTCGCTTTTGTATTTTCTTGTCGTTCAGTTGGTTTTTGCACGGCAAACTGAGTCGGATCCGCGTCGTTTGGTCGCGTCCATGTCTATGGCGGTGGAGATGGTTGCTCTGGAGTCGCCATCACCCTCTGTGTATTGATATAGTGAATTTGATTACGGACCATATAAGTAAATATGGCTGGACCGACCGCCTCGTTGATGGCGGCAAAATTTCCAAACCCGCTTCCCGTAACTTGAGTCCAGACTTGGCCATCCGATTCCAAAAATCTCTGTGTTATAAATCCGCCGAATATGTGGTCCTCTAAGACTGCATTGGTCAAGCTACTGTTGACGAAATCGGTTTCAGTTATGACACGCCCCCCAGAAATGCGCATGCTTCGCCTCCAGGTTCCCGCGGTCCGAAAATGACACCTCCACGGCCTACGAATGCACCAGGCACAGTGTAATAAATCGGGGCATCGTTCAACATCCGCACCGCGATCGCCGCGTTAAAATTATGGTTAACCCGCCCTAACGCATATAGCGGAGTAACGTAATCATGCCGCCTGGCTCCGATTCCGCCCAATCTTGCGGCGACTTCATTGACGGCTCTCCTGACATAATTGCCCAGAATGTTGCCGGCCGGACGTGCGGCTGCGCCCCCTGGCGGCACCAACTGGGCGACACCTTTGGCTTGAGGACCGCTGTCCGCCATCAACTGCATCCTTTTAAGCTGTAGCGACTCCGGCCGGTTGTAAGCAGGGAGGCTGTCTTCACCGTCGGCCATCGCCTGCAATTGGGCAAAATCATCAGCTTGGGGTCTGCTGTCCGCCATCAACTGCATCCTTTTAAGCTGCAACGACTCGGGCCGGTGGTCGTCAAGTATGCCCTCAGCGCTTGCCGCATGCTTATTGTGAGCGGAGTGGTTGGCTACCGCTCTGCTTCGAGAGGCAATTTGAGGCTCTTGATGTTTGTCAGCGTGAGACTTTATGATTAATCACCTATTTTCTGTATCGGGTGATGTCTAATGGCGGTTCAAACGAGTTCTACCATGGATTCATCAGCGTCTTCACGTAGATGTAGGCCTTTTGGGCCTGGAGCATCACGTCAAACAGCAATCGGCCCGCCACCGCGTTGATGGAGGCGAAATTTCCAAATCCTCGGCCAACAACTTTGGTCATGACTTGGCCACCCCTTTCCCAGATTTGTTGTCGTATCGTCCCTCCGAACAGGTGGCCTTCCAGGACTGCATTAGTGATGGTGAGGGCGGCGTAATCGGAGGTGGTTACAACGGGACCGCCAAGAAAGGCGCAGGCCATTCCGCCTTCTTCCCTCGGTCCAAGCAACGTACCGCTGCCCCTAATTGCTCCAGGAACGGTGAAAAGAACCGGGGCATTTCGCAATAGATTGAACGCTACCTCAGGGTAAAAGAATTCGGTAACTTGCCCCAATGCAACTTCCGAAGTTTCGAATTCGTGCCATCCAAAGCCGATTCCCCATATGGAATCTGCGAGCCCATTGACGCCGTCTCTGATGAGCCAGCCAACGCCGGTGCCAACGGTGCGCGGGTCGCCTCCGGTCGTCGCCAACTGGGCGATACGCTGGGACTGGAAGCTAATATGAGTCATCGACCGCAACCGTTCAAGCTGGGAAGACTCGGGCCGGTTGTCAGCAGAGTGGACGTCCGCGCCGCCGCCCGCCATCGCCCGCAATTGGGCGATAGATCGGGCCTGGGGACTGGTGTCGGCCATCAGTTGGACCCGGCTTAGCTGCTGTGACTCGGGCCTAGCCGTCGTGGCCGGGGACACGGAGGCTCCTCCGGCTTTATCCGGCCTAGCGCGGACAGCTTTACTGCTTGGTTCCGGTCTGGTTTGGTCAGCTTTGGTGTTCATCAGTTTGAACCTCGGTCTTGTCGTTTTCTTGTCGTCCCTTGGATGCTTCGGACGACCGGCTGCGCCGGGTCGGGGCCGTGCGGCTTGAACTAGGTCCTACGCACCAACGTAACATAGAGGTAAAGCATTTGATGTTTAATCAACGCAGAAAACATGAGTACGCCCGCTATCTCGTTGATGCGTGCAAAATTCCCATACCCTTCACCTACAACTCGAGTCACCACATACCCGTTCTCCTCCCAGATTTGCTGGCGAATGATTCCTCCGAATAGGTGGCCTCGCTGGACTTCGTTAACGAGTATAAGGCTGGCGGAATCGCCGGTAGTTAGAACTGGTCCGCCTATCCAGGCGCAGGCACGGCCTCCTTGCTCCCTAGGCCCTAAAAAGACGCCATTTTGCGGCCGAATTGCTCCGGGCACAGTGAACCAAATAGGGGCACCCATCAACGCCCGGTACACAAAAGCGGCATTAAAATTTTGGTTAATTCGCCCCAGGGGTACTATGGGTGATTGGTAATGGTGGTACCGAAATCCGTATCCGCCAAAGTAATCGAGGACCCCATTGGTTCCCCACCTGGTGAGTATGCCAATTGGGTTGCCTACCGTGCGCCCGGCGTTCGCCTTTGGCGGCATCAACTGGGCGACACCTTTGGCTTGAGGACTGCTGTCCGCCATCAACTGCGTCCTTTTAAGCTGTAGCGACTCCGGCCGGTTTTCAACAGGGAGGCCGTCTTCACCGTCGCCCATCGCCTGCAATTGGGCAAAATCATCAGCTTGAGGACTGCTGTCCGCCATCAACTGCATCATTTTAAGCTGCAACGACTCGGGCCGGTGGTCGTCAAGTATGCCCTCAGCGCTTGCCGCATGCTTATTGTGAGCGGAGTGGTTGGCTACCGCTCTGCTTCGAGAGACAATTTGAGGCTCTTGATGTTTGTCCGCGTGAGATTTCATAATCATTTAAGATCCTGTATCGGTTAGCATCGGTCGGCGGATCACCGCCAATCTACGTATATAACCCTCTCCATCCATGGAAGCCTGATGGTGCTGAATCCCCACGGTATCCGGTCCAGCAGCATGTCGTAAGCCCTGGGCTCCACCAGCAGATGCCAGGCATTGTTGTCCAGTCTGAGCCGTCCCTCCCTTTGCAAAAAGGACTCTCTGAATCCCGCGACCGAGGTGTTGCCCAGGGCGGTCCAATTCTGGATCATCCCCTGGATCAGGCCCTCCACCGCCTCTTTTTCCCGGTCTGTGATATCGATCTCCCGGACGATGGGAATGCCCGTCCTGACCCCGCACATGATCTTGTTCAAGACCAGCAGGTGTTCGGGCGAAGCGGTGCTCTCGTCGACCATGAATTGCAGCAGATGCACGCCGCGCACGGCGGAGGCAGCGTCCTTGAAAGCCGGCCCTTCGATCAACCCCAGCATGTCGAAAAGCCTCTGGAGGTACGATGCAGCGAGGACCACCCCGGCGTTGGCGATGTAGATGTCGCCAGCGGGCCGCTCTTCTTCCCTCGAGGCGCCAGCTTCTTTATCGCGTCCACTGGGTCTCAGATCGGCTGCTTCCGCCGCTGGTCCCGTCGCTGGGGATGCCGGTCTGCCGGAGACGGAAGCATCGCCGGCCTGGGCGGCACCCCGAGTGACGGCCCAAAGAATCGGTAGCTGGAGTTGCCGGGTGGACGGCAAGATGTTCAGGGCCATTTGCCGGCCCAAGATTCCGCGGAGTTCCGCGACCGCGGGCAGGCCGGGCTGCCCGGCGATGAATTCGATGAAAGCTTCGACGAACCCAGTCTCTTGGAAGGGAAGACCTCGGTCGAACACATACTGGAAGATGGACCGCCACTTCAGATCGCGCATCCGGTCCGCCGACAGGCCTAATTCTTTGGCGTAAAGGGCGTCGGCCAATATGTCGGCGGTGCGCTGTATCCGGTAGTGCTCGGAAGGCCGCGCCAGGTGCAACACCCGCATCAGCAGCCGGTCGGGCAGCAGGCGGACGAGCCTGGATGCTGCGTCCCGCGAGTCCAGTTCTCGCTCAAACAGTTGGCGGAGCGGCCTCGACTGGGCGGTAAGCAGGGACTCGCTAGACCTAATCAGCAAGGCCGATTCAGTCCCGGCCGGCGCCTCGCCACCCCTCAAGTAGTCCGAGAGCGATTGAACGGCGTCTCTTTCAGCCATCGTTCCGGCTTCCAGACCAGGTTCCGGCGCCGGCAGTTGCAGCCGGGCCGGCTGTTCCGCTCCGCCGGTATCGGGCGAAATCGCATCGCCGGCCGCCAATGCCTCAAGGTCAATCTCCAGGTCTTGGACCAGGATATCCAATAATTGCGAATAGAAACGGTGGGCATCCACCGCCTGCTGGGCGAAGGCTTGAATGGCGTCCAACAAATCCGGCGGTCCGTCGTCGCCCGGTTGGAGGTTGACCGCGATAAATGCCCTGACCAGACGTTGCAGGTCCTCGGCGCTGAGTCCCGCTGACGCCTGGGCGGCCGTAATCTCGCCGGACTGGAACTCCCTAAATAGCTGCTGGAGCCGCTCTGGGTGAGCCCTGGCGAGTTCGTCTATGAGGCCGGCCGTAGACTCGATATCTGCATCGGGCGCCTCTTCTGCTCGGGTCAGGGGTTGCGTCAAGCGGTCCCGAAGCTGCTGGTAGAGATCATAGCCGCCCACCAAGTCTTGGCTCCGGTCTTCTTCTCCGGGAGGTCGGTCTGGGCTACCGGGCTCGGCGGGGCCCTCCGGAGCGCCGGCCGAGGCGGCGATCTGCTCCAGATCGATGGCCCGGTCTTCGATCAGATGCTCCAATATCTGCTGGTAGAACCGGTGGGGGTCCTCGGCCCGCTGCTCGAAGGTCGAGATGGCGGCCAACATTTCTGCTAGACTCCCCCGCAGCTCCGCGGTGCCAGCCGTCAGTAATGCCTCGACAAGGCGCGATAACTCCTGGATTCCCAGGCTTTCAGACACCTGGAGGGGAGAAATTGTCCCGGCGGTTAATTCCCGGGCGAAGTCGCTGAGCGCATCGGTACTGGTCTCACCCGGCCCTTCGGATTCTTCGGGCATGGCCGGGGTTGGCGCCGGCCTGTCCGGTACCCGGTCAGCTTCGGCAATGGCTCCGAAGTCCACCAGTTGTCCCTGGGCCAAGTAGTCTAAGACCATTTGGTAATACCGGCCAACGTCCCTCACTTGGCCGGCGTATGCTTCAACGGCCCGCATCAGGTCCGAATAACCGGTCCCCTCAACCCTTTCGGCCACCGATATTATGGCCTGTATCAAGCGCCCCAGTTCTTCGGGGGTTAACCTGTCTGCCGCGGTGTCGGCTGATAGAGCTCCCGACTGGAATTCCCGTAGCAATTTCTGAATCTGCCAGGGGTATAACCGGGTCAATTCGTCAACGATCTCGGTCAGGGTAAGTGTCGCTTCAAGATCTTCGGTCCCACGCAGGCGCTCGGTCAGTAGATCGTATAGGTCATAGGAATGCAGCACGTCCGAGGCCGGCCCCTCGTGGTCTTCGGGGGCGGTCCGCCGGTCTGCTGCCCGCCCGGCAAGTTCCCGCACCGCCGGAATGAACGTTGATGGAGGGACGCCGCTTCGATCTTGAGATTCCAGACTCTCCAGCAGTCCACCCAATAGCCGGCTATATTCGGCTACTTCGTATTCTTCAGCGGCTCTCTGTATCAGGCTTTTGGTGTACGACACTAGGTCAAAACCAGCAAACTCATCCTGGGACAACGAGTAGGCAAAGGCATGTTCCCAGACCAAGTCTCTGATTCGGTCTCCGCCAGGCAAGGCTTGGCTTGCGGCCATCAATAGCGATTCGACCAAGGCGGCAGACTGCTGGACCACCGCTTGGACCGTGCTGGTTGGTCCGGGGCTTAGCACCCCTAAGATTTCTTCCAGCATAGATTCCGGAAGAAGGCCGACGATGTTCTTTCGGATCCTGGCCGAACGCAAATAATGTCTGGCGGCCTCCGCCAAAATACTGGGATGCTCTCGCAGCAGGGCTGGCCAGAGGCGCTCAAGGGCCTGTGCGTCGCCACTCAAAAGCGCGGCAGCCAGACGACGGCGCATGGATTCGATCTCGTGGGACGGCTCGATAGACGGTTGATGGGGCGGCATCTCACTTTGATCGCCGCCGGGAGCATCAGGACCACCACCGATGGCCCTCGGTCCTGGCTGGCCGGCGATGACTTCGTCTGAAACGGAATCACGCCTCGCGATTTTTCGTTCGGTCCGGCTGATCAATTCGTCCCGCGTGAGGGGAGTTGTACCCACGGCCAGCAACTCGCCAATGATTTCTTGCCAGAACAGACGCCGCACCGTGCTGGTTGGGGACGCCCCCCGGTTTTTATCGCGCCAGATGCGAACGAGGTGATCAAGGATTTCACGCAGGGTATCGGAAAGTGAGGGCGCCAGCAGGGCGGCGATCTCAGCAAGGATATCTTCGGGGAATTGGCTGGTGACCCGCCGGACCACCGCACGGTCTCCCGCCGAGCGACGCAGAAAATCCGCCAATTCCGGGCCTTTTGACCCAACGACCGCCTTAACAAGGTCATCGATGGTGAGGTCTGAGTCCAGCGCTGAATTCCAGGGCAGGTTTCCATGGGTGAGGAAATATTGCACCTGCTCTAGGTCCGCCTCCGCTCTGGGCACCGCCCTATCCGTTTCCTGGAAGCCATTCTCTCCGGAGCGGCCGGCAACAGATGGTATCCGCGATTGGAGTTCAGCCCTTAGCGCCGCCTCCAGCCGGGCTTCCAGTTCATTTTGGTAGCCGTTGTACGGCATCCGGCCCAGATCGAGTTCCAGCTCATCGATGCGGGAGACCACTCCCGAGGCGGACAATTCGTCGAAGACCCGTTCGACCACCGCCAGGAGCCGTTGTTTGACGAACTCGGCCAGCGCGGCCTGCTGCTCCAACGCCTCTTCTTCAGAGCCGAAAGAGATGTCGAAAACAACGTTTTCTATGATGTGTTTTTCGTCCATGACTCAGAGGGCGTCCGGAATTCGAATCAATGCGAATCTGCGTCTGTGATACTTACCGCCGGCGGACACCGATTCCGGGTCTGCTGGCCGAGATTGACCATGTTAGTTAGATAAAGCCGTCAGGGCTCTCATGGTTGGTCTCCTTTTGGACCAGGGTTCTCAGCCCCAATCTCCATCAGGAAATCAATCAGTTTCTTTGACGCGCCGTCGGATTTTTCCAGGTCCGCGGGATCGTCGTTCTTCAGGTCCAACCAGCTTTTGTAGCGTCCCTCGAATTCCTGCATCCGGTCCAGACCGAGCCAATGAAACTCGGGGAAGATATGGGCTGGGCAGTTGCTTTGGATTGTTTCCTCGGTCAATCTCCTAAACCCCGGTGTCTGGAATCGCGCCGTCCAATCAGGGAATAGAACGCTAATTTTGAACGAATAGAAATCGGCGGGGACGGAGACGCCTTGGTGGTCTTGCCGGCTGACGGGCCTCAAGAGGATATGCTCGATGATATGGAATCCTTCGCTGGCAACATTTAAGCGGATCAGAAACCGGCGCAGAGCATTCACGGAAGCTACCGCCGCCGCCTCGGAGCCGTAGACGCCGAGTATCCGCCAGTCTTCATCGTCTTGCGGTCTGAAGATGGCCTGGAACGAATCGTTGGAGATCGGGCGGCTGATTCGGTAACGGTCTAAATGAATACCTAGCCGCAGAGCTGGGCCCGACACCGCTTTGTGTTTGAGATAGACGATGTCGTTAAATAGTTGGCCCGTTTCTTCGCCCGCTGTTTCGGCCGGCGCACCGGTCAGTGGAACCTCCAAGAAACGTTGCCGGATTCCCGCTTGATCAGACGCCAATTCGCCTTCCGCAGCCGCGCCGTGCCGCTCTTCAAACCGCTCTTTGGTAAGAAGTTCCACGCCGGCATCGACGAAAGCTGAGGCGATAGACCTGGTCTTGAACCCGTCCAGACCCAAGAGGATGCTCACCCTCTTTTGAAGTCCGGACATGTTATCGGTGTCCCACACGGTTTCTCGGTTGTTGAAGGCGCTTGTTCGCATGCGGCTATTCTCTTAGGCCGACCCTAACCAATGGCTTTGAGCAGTTCTATCTTGACGCCAATCAACTCGTGGTCCAGCCCTAGGTCTGAATAGATATCCAACAACATAAATGGGTCCGGAGAAAATCTCTCGCCGTATATCGCCAGCAAAAAGTCCAGTATTCGGTTTCTTCGATAACCAAAATTGTCGTGCCGTTCAACGACCGCGCTAAGATCGCTCTCCGTTTGCTCCAGGTCACCTTGGTAAAGGCGATCTACGTCCGGCATGTTTTCAGGCTTAATCATCTGGTGAAAATATGACTGATTAAGAAGATGGTCCAAAGAAAACAACCGGCGATATTGCGCTAGGTTCTCTTGAAAGTTGGCCATGATCTGCTCAAAGAACCAAAGGTACGCTTTCAGGTTCTTGGCTTGTGCCTTCCTCGCCGGCGCCGCCGAAACCGGCAGACCGTAGCGGTTGATTCCGTAGGTGTCTGGGAACTGCTCTTGGATTGAGTAATAACTTCCCAAATCCTGATAATTCCCAACGGGCATCGGCAATAATTCTTCGAAATCTTGGACGGTCTGCCTCCGGGTCCTGTACTCGGCTTTTCGCCGGTCAAACCCCCAGCGGATATCCCTCAGCGAGACGGCAAGCTCCCGGCCGCTGGAGCGCAGAATGATTCCTTCGCCGCTGGCGTTCGTTGGAAGGCGCAGGCGGGGAACTCTCCCCGACAGTGGATCGTGGCGGATGGTCTGGGTGTCGTTGCCCTGATCATCTCTAAACCAAAGGCGTTCTACATACCTGACGCCGTCGATCCCGCTGACTGCCTCAATCATATCGGCGATGGTGATCGACTCCCGGATAGTCTCCAATCTCTCGCCATCGATATAAGCGTGAATTGTCAAAGGGCCGGTAAAAATCTCGTCAATGGATTTCCCGGTGTCAACGGCCTCCTCGAAGGTACTTGACGATATGCTGGAGGCGATTAGCTGCGAAGCCCTGAAATATATCTCAGCCAAGACGTCGGACGGTTCCCGGTTCCCTTCCGTCTCAATAACACCTTGGAGCCAACAATCGCCGGATTCGACGATGCGAACGTCTGCAAGGTCCTCACCCAAATTCCGGTTGGCCGCGTAAACGTCGCGTATCTTTTCGGCAACATCGGCAAACCGGCTGTTGGACGGTTCGACTTCCTTTCCGTCGTCCGACTCCGCCAACTGAGCGTAGATCCGGTACAGACCCTTTGGGCCATCGCCGGTTACCGGAAAAACCCAGGCGTTATCCAGTTCTGGGACCCCATCTATCATCAGTTTCCGATAGTCGCTGACCGTGAGGGGGCAACTGGGGAAGACCGATTCAGGCCGAACCAGGGCTTGGTTCTCAAAATCTATGAGCCCGTTGGGACTGGTCAGATGGTCCGGCATATCCCGTTCAGTCCGGTGGATGAGATCGGTTAGGGCATAGCAGAGCTGCTCCAGAATGGTGACGCCGGGGTCGTGCAGGTTGTAGTCCGTCCACAGTTCTCCGGACAGATCCTGCACCAGCTTTATTCCCTCCTCTCTCAGGGCTTCATAGCTGGACTCGGCTGCTGTGGCGGACCTTCTGGGTATGGTCAGGTTATCCAACATCGGTTCTCAAAATACGTATATTCAAATCCAGAGGTCGAAATGCTACGGGTTCGCGGGCCTCTAAGAGCAAGCTAAGATTCGAAATCGCTGTCGATTCCATCTGCGTTGGTAACCGGGCGGGACCCGCTCATATCCTCGTCGAACCAAAGCTTGGTTAGGTAGTACTTGACATGAAAGCCGTCTCCGAAATTGGTGCCGGATTTTAATTGCAGGGTGTAATGTTCGTCGCCTTTGTCCTGCCACCGCAAACGCAATCTGTCGTTCTTCGACCGATAGTGAGCTGATTGGTACTTGATGCTCTTTTTAAGATTAAGGAAATTAAACAAGAATCCCTTGGGGTTAAACGTATTCATCGCAATTGCATGCATGAGGGCGTAATGGCCTTGGGTTATTTGACCTCCCGCGCCGGCGGTGATCTCGTATGCTTGGCAGCCGTACAAATTGTCGGTAATGTCGTGCCAGTTTCCGTCGGCTGGGACCTCTAGCTCTTTATCGTTCAGTTTGCCGGCGACGCCAATTCGTCCCGTTGACCGGATCACCCCAAAAACGTCCAATTCATTCTCAGGGTTATTAGTATTTATCCCAACCCGCACCGCCGTTGCATTGGTGGGGCTGTCGGCCATGAAGAGGATATTTCGGCTCTTGTCGGTGGCAATCACCAGATTGTCATCGCCGTCCAACCGGACGAAAAACAGTGGTTTTCCGGCTAGGTTTTCTTTGTAGAAACTGATCAACCGTCCGGATTCGCCTAGCTGGGAAATTTTCAGGCCGTCCACGGTGGACTTATCGAATCCCTCATCGATGATGTTCAACGTGGAATCGACAAGGTCCTCAAATTGGGCTTGTGTTGGCGCGCTCCCATTTAGGAAATAATGCTTAAGGGTATTCCGATTTCTTCTAGTCATGTTGCTACCCGTTTATGATTATGAAAGTTGTGCCTATTTCTAGTTCGTCCACGCCGGTGACTTCGGCCTCGATCGGGCTATAACCCTGAGTGATTTCGATTGCATGGCCCATTGCGGGAATGGAGATGCTCCAGGGGTAGTACGGCGTGATTTCGGTAATTTCAGTCTCGCTCTTCATCGTGTCAAAGAGATGAAAATACCCCTGGCGGTTGTCCGCTATATGGAGCATGGAGAAATTGGTGATGAAATCAACATAGTCCAAATTCCGGATGTACGTCTCGATGTCATGACGTCTTATCTTCCAATAAAACTCTGCTTGGTATCCAATGCTCTCATCCCAAGGAGACAGGAAGGCGCTGATTGCTTGGTCTAAGGCATTGAGAGAATATCCCTCGCTCTCGCCCTCGTGGAATCTAACCGTGCACCGCACTTGAATCTGTTCGTATACCGGATTCTTCACTTTGATCGTGGCGAAGGGCGAGGCGTGCTTTTTGACGAACTCGCGTATCTCCTCCAATTCCAGCCCATTGACCATGGGCTTAAGGTGGATCGACCGTCGGTCCTTGGGATTCGGGACCACCACGATCAGCACATTCCCGGGCCGGTGGAGGCTTTCTATGTTGGTCTCCGGATTAAGATCGAAGTCCATGTTTGGGAAGCACTTGACCTTGAGTAGATTGGGGAACTGCTGTAAGATCATCCGCTCATAGTCCCAGGGCGATAATGCCCTGTTTTTGTGCCGCAACCGTTCGCTGGTGCGCACATTGGTCTGCTGCGGACTCTCTGGAAGGCGGCCTCCAAAGGAGTCAATTATCTGATCGATCTTGCCGATTCCCGGTATCGACACCCTGGAGGATTTGATGGTTCCCGCCGGAATAATATTTTGCAGGCGGGCCTGCAGGTTCTCTCCATGCTGCCAACTTACTTTTAGCGCCTGAGCATGAACGGAATATACGCTGCAGAAGGCATCAGAGTGTTCGTAGGCGGAGGCCCTCAGCCAATAAAGGTCCCCTGGCATCACAGCGTTGCCGCGCGCGATCGTGTCAGGGATGTTCAAGGTAACTATGCCGGAGCCCAGGAACCCATTGGTGGTGTCGGAGATCACGGCGGCCCGGTCAAGCTGTGTCCAACCATCCGCTGACAGGAAATGCCAAGTTATTTCGGCGTCTCCTGTTCCCGCTTCTGGGAGACAGTCCTCGCGCAAGCGGAAGAACAGCGTAATGACGCCCGTCAGGGATTCGGCGTCTACCCCCACGTAGAGATTTCCAGTCGCATCGTAATGGGGCAACATATTGATGGTCCGGTAACGGCCTGGCGGCAGGTTTTCAAGCCCAAAGGGATGGATGTGGAATATCTGCTCTTTAAGCAGCCCCTCATCGGCAGACACTATCTGACGGAGGTCCATCGTGGAGACCGCTGTGTAGTCGAGGGAAATGCTATTGATCAGGGGCGTATAGGGAGCATTGGGCGTCGGCGTGAACAACTCGGGTTTCTTGAGTTGAGCATTGACCGTTAGCACGGTGGTCAGCTTTAGCGGGTATTCCTTGTGTCCAAATGCATATTCAGGGCTCGACAGGCTAAATCTAAAAAACCCGGTTTTGGAAAGGGTGTTGTAGGTCAAGCCGTCCTCGCCGGTCGCTGTCTCCAGCGGCGTTAGCGCCCGGGCTAGGACCGGTCCTACTGGAAGCCGGTTGGTCTTGATGCGGTTCCATCCCTCCCCGCCATCATCGGGGCTCCGGGATGCGAACAGGCCCACCACTGGACGTTCATTTTCGTCCTGAGGCCACCATCTTCCGTCGCGCAATACGGTCGCTTGCGCCTGGAAGACCGAATTCTCGAATGGCAGGTCGTAGGCCCGGTAGTGGTCAGCGAAGCTTCGGCCCTCCGTGGGCAGATTTCCCCACTCGATGTCAAAGTCCAAATGAGTCAGATTCTTCCGGGCAATCTCCAGGTTCCCAAGAATCAAATATGAACCGACGAATGGGGTTGGCCCGAAGGGATTGAATGGGCTAGTCGGGTCCAATTGTCCCAGGTTGTTGTGCAAGATGAGGTCCCGCACCCCTTTTACTTCAGTTACGATCTCTATCCTCTGGAAAGAGACATCCTTCAACAGAGAGTAGGGGTATAGATATGCCCCGGGGTTCACCATGAACCGGGCAACGGGAATCTCGCAATCGTAGCCGCCGCCGTGGATGTCCAGAGAGTAGGCAACTACCGGTTCGGTGTTAGGCGGAAGTAAAACCTCGATCTTCAGGACGTCTTGCTCGCATTCACTGTCCACTACGTGATTCAAGGGGAGGTAACTGGGGACCTGGTACCATCCACTTTCGGTTGTGAGGTAGATGGTGAACATCTCGCGGAAGGCCTTATAGAAGGCATCCTGTCGAGAGGGATAGCGCAGCAAGCTCGCCGTTTGGTCGAGAAAAGAGTCGAAAAACTCGTCTACGCCGGTCACCACGGACGTCATCGGGTCTCTATGTTCCAACGTAAAGCTGAAAGTGATTTTCCGCTCGCCTTCCTTTAAGAAAAGGACCGGGCTCGCCAACGCGAAACCGATATTCGCATTCGGAAAATCCCATTCATAGTCATCCATCCTTGGAGCGCCAAACACCGGATTGGTCTGGGGGTCTGGGTCGTCTAAAGCGGACGACGCGGACATTACAGGTAGTTCGTTCGATATTGCGCCCGAGTAATATTTCAACTCTAGTTCCGGTGATTTATGGCGGTCGCTCTGGAAATGCAAAGTGGCCAGCGAAGCGACTTTGGCTCCACTCACAAAGAGATCGTTGTCTGCCGTATAGAGTACAGGTTGGCCGTCCTCGCCTGGCTCCGCGGGGAATTCGTTGCCCTTTTTTATCAGGACCCTTCGGTCCGCAACATCCGGAGTAAAGATCAGATAGGTGCTGTCCGGGACGAGGTCTTGTCTCTGGACATTCAAAACGTCGTCGTAGTAGAAATCCAGGTGCCGCGCCGGAAATTTGTTTAAGCTCTTTTGCGCGTGCTTGAGAAGCTGGGTGAACGCGATGAACAGCCCCGAGGCGGGAGAATGAGTCCCACTTTGCATAGACAAAGGCAGCAGGCGGCTGGCCCCTGCCTTGAGTCTCGTTAGAGCGTTATCGAAGGAATGAAAGTTCCGCCTAAGGAACTGCTCGATTGTCTCTCTGTCGGCGGTGATCTCTGGTATACGGACTGCGGTGGCGAGCCCATTTCGGCCGGTAAACCAGGAGGCGTCAAACCCTTGGCGAAAGAGTGGGTCTTCGGTAGGATAGAATTGCTTGATAAAATTTTCCAGTGACAGCAGTTCGGTGCCCAGATTTCCGGCGATGAGGTTGCTGATGCGCATGCCCAGATTCCGGGCGCCCTCGCTCTCCGATAAGTGGGTCCGTGCGTACCAATAGTCGATTCGCCGGGCAACATCGTAGCTGGGGATGTTGCGGAGGTCGTACCCGTTGCCGAACGATGAGATATTGCGGTCGATGCTGTTGAAAAACTCGGACGCGACCACGCTGACATCCGCGGTTAAGATGAGCGCGATGATTGCCGCATCATCGGAGGCGAAAAATCTTTCCCAGTCTCCCGCGGTTGCATTGTTGGCGTCAAAAAACCGCAGATTCGCAGCGTTCTCCGCAGCCATGGCCAGCAGGTCTTGGAAGGCCAGGTCGTCGACTTTGAAAAATCCCTCGGCCAATTGGGCGGAAATGCGGTCCCTCTGGCTGGTTCCATGACTGAAGTTCATTGACATACCGGCCTAAGAAATTGGCCCTTCACCTTCCCTGAAATAGAATGGGTAAACCATGTTGCTCTTGGTGTTGATCAATCTGATCGTGTAGCTAAGGTGAATGGTTATCAGGCCGTCAAAAATGCTCTCAACATCCACTTCGATGCTGTCGATCTGGATCCTGGGCTCGAAGAAAAGAATGGCCCGTTCTATCACGTCCTTTATCTCGGTCAGCGTGCTTTCACTGATGTTCTCGAAGACCAACGATTTTAACCCGCAGCCGTATGACGGGTTCATCACCCGCTCCCCAGGCACCGTCGACAACAGAATCTCCAGGCTCTGCCTGATGTCTTCATCTTCCGAGACCATGGTCACGGAGCTTGAACGCCAATCAAAATCCGGTGGAAAGCTCCATCCGGTCCCTTGCCACGCTCGGCCGGTTTCTCCCTCTGCCATTCGCTTTGCTCAGCCTCCGATCATCACGGTGGGCAATCCCAGAACGATGCTGCCCCCGTGGCCCGTCGAATCGCCCATTCTTACCGCTGGTTTGTTGGTTATCATCACCGTGGCTGAACCCTTGGCGATAGTGTCCGGTGGCCCAACACAGACACAGTTGTCGCCCATTATCGACGCAGGGAGACCCCCGATAAGCACCGTGGCCGCGCCAGGGCCGACCACCGGTCCGCCGACGTGGGGCACCGGCCCGGTAGCCATCGGACAGACATGCATGTCAGTGATTCTGGTTGCCGGTGGCATATTAGTATTCCCCCCGAATGCTAATTGATCATCACGATGGCGCCTTTGATCGTCGTCTGGCCGGAGGCGGACACCTCAGCGGTGGCGTTGCCTTTGGCCGTAAAGCCCACTTGGGCGGTCGCGGTTACGTTCAATCCTTCAAGCTTCACGTCCGCCTTGGACATGATCCCAACTTCTCCGACAGCATCGATGGTGACCTTTCCTTTGGCGGTGATCTTGATGTCCTTGGGGCTGTCCAGTGTGATTCCACCGGACGCCAGCTCGACCTTGTTGCCGTTCTGGTCTTGAATAAGAATCGAGGTGTCTTTGTCACTGATGACGATCTGATTTCCGCCAGGTGTGATGACGGTAATAACTTTATTCTCGTCGTCGAACTCCACCTTCAATTGGCTCGAGGTCAGGATGGATTTGATATAGTTGTCCGCAGTCGGCGTTTCCGCCGGAGCGCGGCTGCTGCTATAGAGGCTCCCCAGAATCACTGGGTAAGACGGGTCGTTGTTAAAGTAGCCCAACACCACTTCGTCCCCAATCTCCGGGATGAAAAATGCCCCGAAGCCACTGGAGGCGTAGAACGATGCGAACCTGGCCCACACGCCTTCTGTTTCCGCTTGGAGCACCGGAACCGATACTTGGATCCGGAACTCGTTGTTCGGGTCTTGGTCCAGTTGCATGACCACCCCGATCTGCAGGCCCTCGACGGCTGGAAGCATGCCCGATGCCGGCGGCGCCGCCAGATCACGTCTCTCAGCAAACCAATTGGGCGACAGACCAAACTCGGCATCGGTGATCCAATTGCCATCTACCAACTCGTGCCGTACTGCGGTAATAAACACGTTGCCGTTGAACCGGTCTCCAACACCGGCCAACTCTACCACCGTTCCAGGCTTGGCAACTGCGCTGCCTTGAAATATCATCTTGCCACGGATAGCCGACAACTCGGCCTTGGTCTGCTGGGCCTTGGCCCAGGAGTCAAGCTCGGTTTTTTCGTGGGTTGTCGCCGCTTGTAACTGATACGAATCGAGCCCGATCACCGCGGATAGATCGGCCGCTGAGAGGTTCCCTTGTTTGTTAAGGCTGGCAGGGGCAGCGGGCGAGCTTTCCATCACTGCTTGAGTTTTGGGGTCCCATGCGGTCGCGCCCACGGAAGCCAGTTGGTTCCGGGCGTCGATTTCTGCATTGAATTCGATGATGTCGATGCCATATGTAACCGTCAAGATTGCTGCACCGGTGACCTCGGGCGCTTTTACAGAAATGGATCCATTATCCACAATCATCAAAAGTCCATTGATTTCGGCCCGGGACAACGCAAAATCCCAGTCGGTGGCATAGTATTGGACAACCTCTTTCAGGGAGGTGTCGGTGGCATCTACGGTTGATGTCAGACCGCTGTATTTGCCGATGATCTTCGTGATTATGTCGCTGTCTTTGGAATCGATATAGTTGGCGTTTTTTCGGCCAATGGTCATCGCCACTGCTTTATCCTGACAATCGACTACGAGCCGGGAGTCGTTTTCGCCGGAGATCTTTATTCCGTGCTTTACTACCACTCCTTTGAAAATGGTCTTTTCTTCTTGCATGTAGCCGGCATCGATCTGAATCTCCGAGCCGGGCTTGAAGTCGTCGGCGTTGCTAAGCGGAAAGTCTTGGTTGGGCATGTCGCCGTCCAGCATAACGATCCGGGCGCTGGGTATCCGGTTGACCGAATTCTCAACCAACACAGAAATCACCACGATGGCCGGTGACAGCTTGGTTCCATTGGAAGTAATGCTAACGCTTACTACCCCGTCAGACCCTTTGTTTGGTGAGTCCGGCAAAATCTACCTCAGGGGAGGGAAACGCAAACGCGTTCCGGGAGTTAGGGTACGGAAGTTGACCAGGTTATTCACTCTGGCGATGTCAGTGTAATACCCAGAGTCCTTGTATACCTGGTAGCACAAGAGTGGCAATGTGTCTCCTGCCTTCACCTCTAGCACATGGTCCATGTCCGGAGATGAAGGCTTCGCCTTTGCAATCCACTCTCCAACACTTTGAGAATTCTTAAAAGCAAGCCCTACCTTTGCTCTAAGGGGCTCCCCGCTTGGCTTGAATAGAGTGTATTGCATCGACATCGATTCAAGCATTCCAAAGAAGATCAAGCTTCCCCAAAGCACCCGGACAGGGTGCGGGGAGTGTTCTGCTCCGTCATAGACGTAAACAACATCCTTTAGCTTTTGGATCTGGGTCTTTACATCTTTCGATGCGAGAGCAGATTTAGGCAGTTCCACCACTCCCGTGCCATCGACTACAATGTCGAAATTTACCGAGTCTGGACGGTAAGCGTTGAACTTGGCGTACCTGGTCCCGCCAATGGGTCGCTTTTTTACTTCTGTATCCACGGTGTACTTGTGGGAGTAGTCAGAGGGATTGATCATCACCTCGAACCATTCTTTTTGCGCATTTTTTGGATCGACTACGGAAATGTTTCCGGTCTTTTTATCGAGGGAGCACGGCGCTATTGAGAGGAGAGTCTTCTGACCTGTGCTTAAACCTGCCATCTACCGCTCTCTTTCCTTACGAAGCATTGCGACGACCATCTGCCGGCATTCCTCCAAGACATAGGCCAATGTCTGGTCTACGTCCTCGTCATTGTCTCGGTCGGGCGTGTTCTTTTGCCCCCCTTCCGGCAGGACGGATGATTTGATGAGTAATTGTTTAACTTCAATTGTCATGATTTCTAGATGATCCGATTGGAAAATGTGTAGTTGAGATCAATCTTCTCGATGGCGACCTCATTCTTGGTCGAACCGAATTCCTCGATCTCCCAGTTGACTGGGTAGGCATTGGCGAACGACCAACCCCGGATTGGGAGTTGGCTCTCGTTCATTAAATAGACAAACATTAGCTGTGGCACGATGGGCGCTATGAAATCGGCGTCCAGCACGTTCCGGCACCAGCGGACCAGAGGCGAGGTCATCTGGGCGATGCCGCGCTTCAACGTCAACTTGGGATGTTTGACTCCTTTGGGCAATTGGTGCACGTACCGGTTCTCGCCCCCTTCTACTACCGATTCGGTCTCGATCTCCGAACCGATTCCGGACACATCTCGAAATGAAGTATCAGACATTCCCAAGGTCAGCGCAAAGCCGACCTTGAAGTAGAAGGCTGAAGGCGGATAGTCCGAACCCGTGAGCAAGTTCAATGCGGAAATAGCGCTCGATACCATAAATTAATTCCAATAAAACGATGTTACCGGTAATGTAAAAGACACAAAGGGGCAAACCGGCCCCGGTCTGCCCCTCCAAATGTTGCTGCGCCCGGTTAGGCGTTGGCGATGGTCAGACCTTCGTGGACGATTTCAATCTCCTCGACAGCCACTTCATTGCCATCAGCGCTCATGTCCGTGCTGGTGATCTTGGTTGGCCACGCGTTGGTGAGCGTCCATACCATGGTGGGGTCGCCCGCCTCGTCCAACAAGCTGATTGTAACCGGCACCCGCTTGATGGTGTTCATCTTGATCTGGTTATACCAGTTCCAGAAATTGTTGTCGGACTTGAATACGCCCTTCTTCATGGTGACGTTTCCGGATTGCACGATGCCGGGCATCTTGATGGTCGAGAACACCGGGTTGTCGCCGTGCCGGTATTCGATTATCTGAGCCTCAATATCCAATCCGGATACTTCCTGGAACGACATCACTTGAGTGTCCCATTTCACTTGGAAATAAAACTTAGGTAGGGGCCATACTGTCGTTGACTGAGCCGAACCATCATCTGCCATTTCATGTCTCCTTATCTATCCGAATGTTGAGTTGGCCGTTGCATGGCCGTGTCTTAATTCCGGCCTTTTGACCGGCGGTTGGCCTAGGACTGTTGCATCTGCTGCTGGAAGGTGATCTCGATGAACTCCGCGGGCCGCGTGATCGCCACCAGGACAGTCACCCGCATGATGCCTTCTAAGATGTCTTCAGGGGTCATGGTCTCGCCCAGACCGACAAACACGGCGAAAGCATCGTCGGGACTGCCACCGGCCAGACCGCCTCTTTTCCAGATCCCAGTCAGGAAGTTCCTGATCGTGCTCTTGACCGTCACCCAAGTATTGGCGTTATTGTTCTCAAACACGTAAGCCTTCGCCGCCAACCTGATCGACTCCTCCAGCATGATCATGGTCCGGCGCACCTGGATGTAGCGCCAGTCCAGACTGTTCCCGTCCAACGTCCGCCCGCCCCACACCAACACTCCCTCACCGATGAAGGGCCGGATCGCGTTGATCGACTTACCCATCACCGTAACGTTCAATTCCTCTTGGTCGTCGTGGGTGATATTCACCGAAGGTGAGACCACGGCGTTCAAACTCACATTGGCCGGGGCCTTCCAGACGCCACGGGAATTGTCCACCGCCGTATAGACACCGGCCATGGCCGCGGCCGGCGGGAGGAGATTCAGTTCGTCCTTGATCTGGCCCAGCGCCGCGCCATAGAGCTGGGGGCTCAGTCCTGTCAGGACCTTATCCAAAAGCGCCTTCCCGGCACTGATGTCGTCCGCCGTCGGGGGGTCGGTTGCTCCGTCTGGCACCGCGGTCCAATCCTTGGTGAGATCGTTAACCGCGTCGGACGCCGCTTTGGCCCGGCCCTCGCCGTCGGAGCCGTCCGCGGGGAGATTCAACTCCAGTCTAAGGATCGTCTGGAGGGTCGGAAGCGAATCCACCGAGATATTATCGAAGCTCACATCTGTGGTCCCAACGATGGTGGTGTTGAGCCAGGGATAGTAGGCGGCTGCGAAGTCCAGGTTGTTCACGCCCAGGGCGGAACGGAAAGCGTCGACTGGGTCGCCGCCCAGGTCCTGGCGGTCTTTGAAGCCGCGGTAGATGTCCAAGACCGCGAAGCGGTTCTTCATCACGGCGCCGCAGTGGGCCAACATGGCCTGCTGGAGGGTGATGCATTCCGTGTCAGATAGGCGGACGGCCTCAGGGATAACGAGCATGGTGGGCTCTTGCTCTTTGATCAACAGCGGGATGGCGTTCTGAAGCGTCTCGGCCTCGATGTCATCGGAGTAGCTGCCGACCGAGACGATGTAGCAGGATCCGCCGCCATTCTGGAAGAACAGGTTCATGCTGTAGTAGAGCAGGAATTGGTTGGATGGCGGGGTAAGTTTGTAAGCGGTCCCGGCGAAGGAGAATCCCGCCGCGTCCGTCGCCGCAACTGTCCGAACACTGCGCCGACCGCCGGGCCGCGCAGTGGCGCCGGTATCTTCTCCCAGGCTAAAGATGGGATGGGGCGCCCCGCCGAAGTAGGTGTGGTACTCAGCCAAGGACGTGATCCGCCATGGCATCTTCGACAGGGACTTTCCTTTGTTGTCGGCCTTCTCGGTAAAACCGATGAAGGCCGGCACAGCCGTGGCCACTTCCACCACCGAACTGGGAAAGGCGCTTTCCTCAATTATGTATACGCCTGGGGTCTTCATCACTGCCGGCATTTCTTCCCTCTCTTCAGTTGATTCGCTAGGTGTTGATGTACATCTCGGAAACTAGGGTAGACTGGTCCCCGGTCCGTTCCGCTCCGATGTGGGCGGCGGTGGCAACCGGCAACCGGCGTATGAGCACTTTCCCGTTTCCGGAGTCTTCTTCCCGTAATTGAAACCGGTAATCCGACCGTTCTTGTAACCGCAACATCGTCTTGGACTTGATCGTTATCGCAGTCCGTTCGTCGGCCAAGACCTCGGCCACACTGGATTCGAATTCGGTCGAGTTATCCAAGTCTGCGATGTAAATGTCTTCCCTGGCGAGTTCGCCCAACAAGAAGTATTTCCAAACGGTCTGCCGTCCCTGAAAGCTCACGAAATAATTTCCCACGGCGCCGGTTGCATCATCGCCCAAAGCATCGGCTACCTCTTTAGGGACGCCGATTTTGACGACCAACGTGGGTCTTAACAACCGGTCTGCCGGGGTTAGCACGTCCTGGAATCCAGCAAAGTCCATGGGTTTAAAGTCGTCACTCCCCGAATACTCTTTGGCGTGCAATCGCATCCTCCCGTCATGCTGGGTCACGGCGTTGGCTGAGTCGAAGTACCGGACGGCGTCATCTTGGTCCGGCCCACATTCTGTGTAATTCATGAAAAACGCGTCTCTGGAATACGCTTTGAATACTAGATTGAGGGGCTCTTGGGCATCAGCCGCGTGAAGCCGCAGACTGTCCAAACGATCCGAATCGTAAAATACCCGGACGCCTCCACTCGTCTCTTTGAACAACAGCCCGGAATTACTCAATTTCACTGCGGTCTTGGGCGTCGGAGTGAAATTAAGTTCATGGCATAGGCCGTTTGAGAAGAAGCTATGCCTGACTTCGATGCCGAATAGTTGTGAATATCTGGACATAGGCGTTACCGGTTACCTTCGAGCCCCGGACGGGAGATTCCGCACCCTCGGGACCTGTGTAACAACATCATCGGAGTCGAAGGCCACCATTCTCATTCTGTAGAGGACTGACGGCATATATTTACCGCTTAAGATTCCCCACAGATTGGCCAAGTCTGTGATCGGCAAGTTTTCAATGTCCAACACTAGTTTCTGGATGCGGGGGTCCAGTTCCGGGGCGTTGGCGTGGTCGAACACCGGCCTCCGTTGAAAATAGTCGATGGTGTTGGAGATGAACTTAAGAGATTCTGTGTAATTGTTGCCGCTAAAATTCGCGGCAAACATTACGTACAGGTTGAGGTAAACCGGCGCATTAGCGATTACGGCCCGGCCGGCGCCTACAGATCTTCCATCCAGGTCGCGGCGGTGCGGGAAATAGTCTTTTTCGATGTTGACCAAGAACATGGCTAGCTTGTTGTCCACATGGGAGAGCAAGGAGCCATCTTGTTCCAAGATATTGGAGACCACGACGATATCTTCAGTTAGATCAAAGCTCCTTTGGAGGTATTGATTTAGCTGACTGGAAACCAGGGTCATGGCGGACTCAATCATTGATCGAAGTGTCCCGAATCATTTGTAAACTAATGTCAATCGCACCGAAGAGCTTATATTATCGAACCAGGCGCTATATTATTACGAATACTGCGATGATACTGGTATTTTTCAGCGTTAACTGACTTAACGAATCTTCCTAACCGATGCAGATTAGGAATAATAATCTGAGATACGCACGGTGTCAACAGGCAATTTGCTTCATGGAAGGGGACGCAATCCTTGCGTAGCGGTGAGTCTTTATTCGCCCTCGAGGCGGGTCGCATCTTTAGGGTTTTTCAAATACTGTTGCAGCGTGCCGCTTCAGGGCACGTCGATGGGACAAAAACACTTGGTAACTATCCCTTTACGAAAGGGGGGACTACACGTCTAGGTCTTTTTGCCCTTCCTTCCTCTTTATCTGATTGAACGAAACAAAAAAGCCCCCATTTGCAAAGAGGGGGTTCGGGGGATTTCCGAACCATCCTAGTACCGGATGATGCTCCGCGCCACCTCTCCCTGATCCAACGCCTCGAATGCCGTGTTGATCTGGTCCAACTTGAAAGTGGCGCTGATGAGCTCGTCCAGTTTTAGGCGGCGGGCCATGTATAGGTCAATCAGCATTGGCATGTCGGCCCTGGGGTAGCAGGAGCCGTAGGTGCAGCCCATCAGGACCCGGTCCAGGTGCAGAAAGTCGGGGTCGATGGTGAGCTCGGCGCCCGTCGGGGCCACGCCAACCACCACCGTGGTCCCGCCGCGCTTGGTGGTGAGCAGGGCCTGGTTGATGGCATCGGTGGAGCCGATGACCTCGAAAGCATAGTCCGCCATCTCGCCCCGGGTGATGTCCCTGACCCTTTCCATCAAGTCCTCGGTGGCGGCGTTCACCAAGTGGGTGGCGCCGAATTGGAGTGCATGCTCCAATTTGTTTCCGTGGATGTCCACGGCGATGATGGCCTCGGCCCCCGCCAGCACCGCCCCCTGAATCACGTTCAGGCCCACGCCGCCGGCGCCGATGACCACCACGCTGCTGCCGGGCTTCACCTTGGCTGTGTTGATAACGGCGCCTACGCCCGTCGGCACGCCGCAGCCGATCAGGGCCACCCGGTCCAGGGGAGCGTCCTCGCGTATCTTCACCAGGCTGTCCTCGGGCACCACGGCATACTCACCGAAGGTGGACAGACCGTTGAAGTGGTGGATATCCTGGGAGCCCTTGCGGAGGCGGGTGGTGCCGTCCAGCATCTTCCCCCGCAGTTGATAGCGGGCCTCGCACAGGTTCTGCCGTCCCTTGACGCAATAGGAGCAGTGACCGCAGGTTGGCACGAAGGAGAGCACCACGTGGTCGCCGGGCTGGGCGTAGGTGACGCCGGGGCCGATCTCTTCGACGATCCCCGCGCCTTCGTGGCCCAACACCACCGGCAAGGGGTGCTCGCGGTCTCCCTTCATATAATGCAGGTCGCTGTGGCAGACCCCGCTGGCAGTCAGCTTAACCAACACTTCGTGTTCGTGGGGGGCTTCCAACTCCAGGTCCTCAACCACCAGCGGCTGGAAACTTTCGTACAGAACTGCTGCCTTCAACTTCACCCCTCCGAAGGCCGACTTTCAGCCTGATTTTCGCCAGCCTAGCGGGTCTTTTCTGAAGCGTCAACCCAGACGGGGCGGTGCGGTACTGCAAATCGCCCCCAGTGAAGACATTCTAGGGAAATTCCGGAGGTGATTGCTGCCTTGACGGTGTGCGGAGGCGACACTACAATCTCCGGTAATAATCATTATCGGTCTCTTGAATACGGAGGTTGTTATGGCTACAGCAGGCAAAGTCACCCCCGAAGAGATGCAACAGTTTTACGAGAGCAGCCGCCAAGCGGGGTTGACCCCGGCTTGGATGGGCCGGGGGCACGACCGCAAGCCGTCGGTTGAGCCGTTCCTTTGGCGTTGGGAGCAGGCCGAGCCGCTGATAATGCGGAGCGGCGACATCGTGACTCCGGATAGGGACGTGGAGCGGCGGGTGCTCCGGTTGACCAACCCTGGACGGGAGCACGGCACCACCCACACCATCTCCGCTGCCCTGCAACTGCTCCTACCGGGAGAGACCGCGCCGGCACACCGCCACACCCCCACCGCCATACGCTGGGTGCTCCACGGAGA
>JADFPD010000140.1 GCA_022562475.1 Chloroflexota bacterium
CCGGGCAAACGGTGGCGCTACCGCTTTAGAATTCGACAAGGTCAGCAAGATTCCCTGTTTCTAGTAATAAAAGTGGCCCTATGCAGGGCCACTTTTATCACTAACTTTTCCCAACCGGTGGTATCGGTTACTCGTCTCGGATGACCGATTTGACCTTCTCGACCATCTCGGGGGTGAGTTCGGTGATGCCGTGCACTTCCTTCCCGTGCTCGGCGCCCACCGCCATCACTTCTTCCACGGTCCCACCCCTGGCCACGAAGGTGCAATCGGACCCCATATCGCTGCAATGCATTGCCTTTGCCATGTTATTCCCTCCTATCATTTGAATATCTTCGGATTAGTCTTTGCCTGATTGCAATTGGTTCTTAACTGCTGGAAGCGAATAACCGCTCCAGTCCGTCCAGGCAACCGGTCCAGCCTTGCTGGTGCTCGTCCCGCATGTGGTCGTCTGGGAATTGCTCGTGGGTTATCACCACCTCGGTGGCGCCGCTTTTGTCGATGAACTCCACGGTGACCAGCGTCTCGGCGGGTGTGAAGTCCGCGTCGTCTCCCGGCATCTTCTCGAAAGCCCAGGTGAAGACCAGCTTCTCCGGCTCCACCACCTCTCGGTAGACTCCGTATGAGACATAGGGAGCGTCCTTGCCGGGCTCCAGCATACCGAACCGGTACTTGCCGCCGACTTTCAGATCCACCTCGGCGATGGGCGCCGAGAAACTCTCGTGGGCACCCCACCATTGGCGCAGCAACTCGGGCTGGGTCCAAGCGGCGAACACCCGTTCCCGGGATGCGTTGATTGTCTTGCTGACCTTTAGACTGATGCCGGTCTGTGGCGTTGATTGGGTCATGAATTCCCTCCATTTGAATCTATCGGCGAATCTTCCTGTTCTTGATCGTCTGTTTCGAGTCCTAGATTTTCCAGATAGCCGGCCAGCGACTCCAGCTTGTCCTCCCAGAACCGCCGGTACTGGGCTATCCATTCGACCGCTTCTTTCATGGGCTGGGCCTCCAGCCGGCACCGCCGGACGCGGCCGTCTTTTTCCTGTGTCAACAACCCGGCACGCTCCAGGACCCGTAGTTGCTTGGAGATGGCGGGCAGGGATACATCGAAGGGCTCGGCCAACGCAGTGACCGACGAATCGCCGAACGACAGCCGATCCAAGATGGCGCGCCGGGTTGGGTCGGCCAAGGCTGCGAAGGTGAAGTTGAGCGCTTCTGTTCGATAGTTAACCATGTGGTTAAATATTAACAGTGGGGAGAAAT
The DNA here is from genome assembly GCA_022562475.1 of Chloroflexota bacterium. GTDB lineage: Bacteria > Chloroflexota > Dehalococcoidia > Lucifugimonadales > UBA3495 > UBA9611. The sequence goes on from JADFPD010000140.1 coordinate 1,261, forward strand.
TTGTCAAGGGGAGGCGGAAATCCCCCTAAATCCCCCTTTGCAAAGGGGGGCTTAATCTTCCCCTTTTCATAAAGAGGGACCGAGGGGGATTTTGGCAGCTACTCAGGGAACCGGATTTATCAGAGGAACCTAAACCCGCGGGTAAAAAGGTAGTTGTCTGCCCCGGTCAACCCCTCCGGCGTTGGTCGCGGTAGTTGGGGGCGGTGATGGGCTGCCAGTCCACCACCATGCCGTCCACCAGGCGGGAGGCGATGCGGGACTTGGTGTCTTCCAGTTCGTCCAGGGTGGAGGCGGTGGTGATGACGGTGGGCAGGCGGGCCTCGTGGCGGTGGACGACTATCTGGTATAGCTTCTCTTCGGCCCAGACGGTGCTGCTTTCAGCGCCCAGGTCGTCCAGGACCAGCAGCGGGACCGAGTTTATCTGCTCGAACAGTTCGTCGTAGCCCACGGGGCTGTCGGGGCTGAAGGTGGCCCGGAGGTGGTCCAACAAGGTGGGCACGAAGGCGAAGAACACCTGGCTGCCCTGTTTGAGGCGTTCCCCGGCGATGGCCACCGCCAGATGGGTCTTCCCGCTACCCCGGGGGCCGCTGAAAAGCAGCCAGCCCTCCGGGTCGGCGGCAAAGTTCTGGGCGGTGTGCATCACCCGGTCCAGTGATTCTTGGTCCTGGGACGATGCGTTGGCCCCGCCCCGGGTGTCGAAATTCTCGAAGGTCATGCGCTGCAGCATCTCGGCGCGCACTTCGCCGATGCCCAGCACGAGACGGCTATTGAAGTTGCCCAACTGGACCACCGTGCCCGCGCCACCTGTGCCTTCAAGCCGGGTGCGTAGCGCGTCGTCCAGGCGTTGCAACGGCCCCCGGACCGTGACCACCGTGGGCAGCGCGTTGTTGTAGCGGTGGTTGATCACCTGGAACAGCTTCTCTTGGGCCCAGGGAGTGGCGTGGGCCACGCTCAAGTCGTCCAGGACCAATACGGGGACGTTCCGGACCTGCTCGAATAATTCGTCGTAGGAGACGGGGTTATCCGGCGAGTAGGCCGCCCGGAGATGGTCAAGCAGGTCCGCGGCGACGATGAAGAAGGCGGTCTGGTTCCTCTCGATGCAACGGTTGGCGATTGCCACTGCCAGGTGAGTCTTGCCGCTGCCGCTGGGGCCGGTGAGCACCAACCAACCTTGCGGGTCCTCGGCGAACCGGGCGGCGGCGGTGACGCCTTCGGAGAACATCTGCCGGCCGGAGGCATCCGGCAACGGCCCCTCCAGGTTGGTGGTGGCGAAGGTTATCCGGGAGAGGGCGCCCAGGTTGCTGTAGCGGCGCAACGCGGCCGCGCGGGTGGTGGCGTCCTCGGTCTCCTGGCAGGTGCAGGGGATGGCCTGTCCGAATTCGGGATGGCCGATGTGCACGCGGCGCGTGACCCAGCCGCTGCCGTTGCACTGGGGGCAGAGGTCAGCGGCCGGCCCGCTATCCGGGAGACTTACCCCAGCGCCGTTGGTAGTCTTCGAGATATTTCTGGCGGTGATCCGCCTCAGTATGTCGCCCAGGCTTTCCATCTTTCCCCCTTTCAGCTTCCCCCCTGGTCGTTTTGCCCTCGGCGGTCCAGCGCCTTAGGATGCCGGCCACGTAGCGCCAACTGCGTTTGTTCTCGGCCACCGCGATGCCGAAGGCCTCCCGGAGCCAGGCTTCGGGGTAGCGCCCTTCAGCTTCTTTCAATTCTTCAGCCAAAAGCGGCGACAATGACCCGATGCTGTCTTCGTAGAGCTCGAATATGTTGGGCCGCTCCAGCTCCGGCACAGCCAACTCGCGCTCAGTGCCATCGCCATTTTCCGATGGGGTTTGTCCGGCTTCGAACCGGGCGATGGCCCGGCGGCCGGAGTCGGTGTTCAGCAGGAAAACTGTGCCCGTCCCTTCCAACTGGTGGGTCAAGAAGGTGCCTCGGGTTACGGCCAGGCGCAGTCCGCGGCGTATCGCCTCTTCCGACGATTTATTGCCTTCTGGGCCCTCGAACTTCAGGCCTTTGATGAGCGAGCGGTCGGCGAGAAATTCGTCCAGGGATACGGCCCTTGGCGCCCCGCGTTTGCGGTGGAACAGCCACAGACCGCGCAGTGTTACCTTGAGTTCGGCCAGGTCCTGGACCTGTTCCAGGATGGGTCCGAACACCGGGTTGGGCACCGGGGTGTAGAGTGTTTTCCCAGTGAAACCGGAGAAGGCCCCGGAAGGCGCCATCGTTAGAAGTTGCCCACCCTATTGAATGAATCGAACCGGACAAAGTTGTCTCTAAAGAGGAGCTGCAGGCTGCCGGTGGGGCCGTTACGGTGCTTGGCCACGATCAGATCAGCGATGTTTTTAGGGTATGGGCGGCCCGGGAACTGCTGGGCCCATTCGTCTTCGGTGAAATAGACGTCGTCCCGGTGCAGGAACATCACCACGTCGGCGTCCTGCTCGATGCTTCCGCTGTCCCGCAGGTCGGATAGCATGGGCCGGTGGCCGGTCCGCTGCTCCAGACTACGGCTTAGCTGAGAGCAGGTGATGAGGGCGATATTCAGGTCACGGGCCATGATTTTGAGCGACCGGGAAATTTCTGAGATCTCTTGGACCCGGTTGTCGCTTCGGCCGCTCCTTCCCTGAATCAATTGCAGATAATCAACCACCAGTAGGTCCAGTCCGTGCTCCAGCGACAGGCGGCGGGCCTTGCTGCGCATCTCGATCATGCTTTGGAACGGGGTGTCGTCGATGTAGACCGGCAGGTCGGAGAGTTGACCGATTGCGTCGGTGATGCGGTCCCCTTCAGCTTCGGTGAGCAGGCCGAGACGCAGGCGGTGGGAGTCGATCTCGGCCTCCGAAGACAATATACGGAGGGCCAACTGCTCCCGGCTCATCTCCAAGCTGAAGATCCCCGCCGTGGAGCCGTTCTTGGCGGCGTTCAGGCAGATGTTCAGGGCCAAGGTGCTTTTTCCCAAGGAGGGGCGGGCGCCGAGAATCACCAGGTCCGAACGCTGAATACCCCCCAGGAGTTCGTCCAAGTCGGTATAACCGACCATGATTGGCCCCATGTTGTCCCTGATCGGGTCGGCGATGGCGGCCTGGTCTTCCAGGTATTGGTCGTAGATCTGCCGCAAGGGCAAAAACCCCCGATGGGAGTCGGTGCCCCGTACGGTGAACAGCGCGTCCTCGGCTTGGCGGAGGGTGGCGTCCACGTCGCCGGTGTCCTGGTAGCCCAAGGTCGAGATGCGGGAAGCGACATCGATGAGCTTCCGCATGGTCGCGGTACGGGCCACCACGTTGGCGTAGTGTTCGGAGTGGGCCGAGGTGGGTGTGACGGAGATCAGGTGGCTGAGGTAGGCCATGCCGCCCACGGTTTCCAATTGACTGGCGCGGCTCAGTTCCCTGGCCAGGGTGACCTGATCGATGGCCTCATCCCGCTGGAAGAGGGCCTCGCAGGCGGCAAAGCAGAGCTGATTCCTCTCGCGGTAGAAATCATCCGCCTTGATGTAAGGCGCCACGCGGGAGAAGCAGTCCCCATCTATTAAGACTGACCCAACAACCGCTTCCTCCGCCTCCAAGTCATGGGGTAATAGCTTCTCGGCGTACATCGCCCTATTCTTCAACCTCCGCGCTAACGTGAATCGTGGCCGTGACTTCGGTCGAGAACCGGAGCGTCACGTCGTACTCGCCGGGTTCGCGGATCGGTTCGGCGATCTCCACCCAGCGGCGGTCCACTTCCCGGCCGACTTTCTCGGCCAACTCCATGGCGATATGTGTGCTGGTGATGGTCCCGTAATACCGTCCGGTGGGAGTTATCCTGGCCGAAAGCGTGATGGATATGTCGTCCAACCCGCTGGCCAATTCTTCCATGACGGCGGTCTCGCGGACGCGCACCTCATCTCCGACGGCGGTAATCTTGTGCAGACGCTTCAGCACCTCGGGGGTGGCGATCTCCGCCAGACCCTGGGGCAAAAGATAGTTGCGGGCGTACCCATCGGGCACCCGGCGGACCTCGCCCGCCCTGGCCTTGTTGGGAACGTCTCGGGTAAAAACTACTTCCATTGTTGGTCACTTCCGTTGGATTATCCGATGGGCATTGTCGATCGGAATGGGGATTTGACCTCATTGAAAAGAGGCCAGACTAATTATACGGCATGCCCATGCTGACGGGGAAGCGGGACCGGTCTGCGGCCGGCCCCTGTTCAGTCCACCTGGTTATACCGCCGAAAATTGACTGCTCGCTGCGCCCCTCCTAAAATCACCTTCAACGTGAAGATAGACCTGACGGGGAAGCAGACCAATCTACGACCGAAGAAATATATCCCCCTTTTCACGACAAATCCAGGCAGTTTGGCCCAATTTAAAATGGATTATTTGGACTTAAGATGGGATTCATAGCTGACATAGAGAGTCAAAGCCGGTGCATGAGGCAGGCTATATTGTCCCACCCCTTCGTCACCGGCGTGGGCGACGGCACGCTGCCGGTGGAGAAGTTCAAACACTATGTTACCCAGGACTACGTCTATCTGATCGACTATAGCCGGGCGCTTGCTTTGGCGTCGGCCCGGGCTCCCCGGCTGGATGACATGTCCTGGTTCGCGGGGTTGTTGGACGAGACCCTGAACGTGGAGATGGCGCTGCACCGCAGTTTTTGCCAAGAGTTTGGCATCAGTTCCCAGGAACTGGAGGCCACCGTCGCGTCACCCGGCACCGCGGCCTACACGGGCTTCTTGCTCAAGACCGCCGATGAGGGCAGCTTCGGGGAGCTGGTGGCATCGTTGCTGCCCTGCCAGTGGGGGTACTGGGAGATCGGCGACCACCTGATGCGACAAGGCCTGCCCAAACAGGCGCCCCTCTACGCCAAGTGGATCGAGATGTACTCCTCCGAGGAGTTCTCCGCCTTGGCGCACCACATCCGCGAGATGGCCGGCCGCATCGGCGACGAAGCCGGACCCGATGAGCAGGCGGCCATGGGCCAGGCCTACCAAACCAGCGTCCAACTGGAGCACGGATTCTGGGACATGGCTTACCACCTGGAGGGATGGGAGGGCTAGGCGGACCGACTGGGCCTCAAGCACTCGCTTGTCCTGAGGTGATTGAATGAAGCGCGGACGCAAACAGACCCGTCCTTCCGAGGAAGGATGGGTCGTTTTTAAGTTGCCTGCTCAATGTTGTGGGTCCAACCGGTTTGGCGGTTGGAGGATTTCGTGGGTCCCGGCTCTATCCATTGACTGCCAGGCCGAGGATTCCTCCTACCAGCACAAAGGCCAGACCCAGGCTCATGCTGGCGACGAATGTGGAGATTCTCTCCACCAGGGTCGAGTTGGGATTCCCGATGATGATTATCTCGTTTTTTCCTGAATTCATAGTGTCGTCCTTCATTTTTTTCTCGGTCATATTGTTGGCGGCGTTTCCATCTGCTTGAATGTTGGTGGCTGTTGTCATGGATTTCTCCGGGTTAATTCCGGACCAACAGCGCCAGCTCGCCGATGGGTTGGCTTACGTTTTCGCTGGTAGCTGCACTGGGTGAGAGGCCGATGGCCAGGTCTGACATCGCTCTTGACTCGAGACCGTGGGCCATTGTCATCACCATGAAGGCCATGGCGATTCCGCTGAGGGACAAGACGGTCAGTCCGAATAATTCCCAGAGGCCTGGTTTGAGAAGATTTACGAGCGTCATGAGCGGTTTCCTATTTCGTTCTTAGACGATGTACAGAGAGTCTTGATCGCTTGGGCCTTATTTAATTGGCCGGTCCGATGATGATGTAAGGAGCGGCGGGGACCTGGACCGTGGGCATCTCGACCACTACGGTCTGGACCGAAGCGGCAGCGGACTGGGGGCCGAAGTCCAAGGAAGCCGTTGA
>JADFPD010000040.1 GCA_022562475.1 Chloroflexota bacterium
TCTGGTCACGCAGGGTCCGGACTAATTGAACATCGACCGCCAATTGAATGCTCCTCATAGCCGGCCAAGGGCTGGCCGTAGATTGAGAACACAGGAAGGTTACTCTTCCGACTGTTCCTCGCCTTCTTTCTTATCTTCCGGCTCCGGGTCGGATTCCGGCTCCGGCTCTGGTTCCGGCTCCGGTTCCGGCTCGGACTCTGGCTCAGATTCAGGCTCTGGTTCCGATTCGGGCTCGGGCTCAGGTTCAGTTTCAGTTTCCGGCTCAGGCTCGGGCTCCGAATCTACTGTTGCCTCGGGTACTACCACATCCACCACCGGCTCATCAGCCGGCGCGTCGGACGCGGGCGCGGCTGCTTCCGCGATAGGCTCTTCAACCTCTGGCTCGGCCACCGGAGTGATCGCGGCAGCCGCTACGGGCGCAACTTCGGCGACGGTGGCGGTATCCAGGCCCTCCATCTCCGGAAGACCCTCTTCCTCGTCGTCAGGCGACACATATGCGGTTAAGAACTGGGACTCGTCCACTTCCGACATCTCTTCGGCCTCCGCCTGCAACATGGCTTCACGTTGCGCGAGGCCTTCCAGAACGGCGGTGGCCATGCGGTTGGTGATCAACCGGATGGAACGAACGGCGTCGTCGTTGCCGGGGATGATATGGTCGACTTTGTTGGGGTCGCAATCGGAGTCGACGATGGCGAAGATATCGACACCCATCCGCCGGGCTTCGGCGATACATATGTCTTCCCGGCCGATGTCGATGACAAAGATGGCTTTGGGGACCTCGGTCATATCCCGCACGCCGGTAAAATACTTCTCCAAGCGGTTCAGGGTGTCACGGAGCTTGACTCCCTCTTTTTTGGGCAGGACTCTAAAGTAACCTTGGTCCCGCTTCTGTTGGAGTTCCAACATGTAACTGATGCGAGTCCGAATGGTCTGGAAGTTGGTCATGGTGCCGCCCAGCCAGCGCTGGTTGACGTACAACATTCCGCAACGTTCGGCTTCGCTCTGGATCACCTCTTGGGCCTGCCGCTTAGTCCCAACGAACAGGACCTTTCCACCTTGGGCCACGAGGTCCACCATTTCTTGGTAGACGCTGTTTATCATGCCCAAGGTCTGCTGCAGGTCGATGATGTGGATGCCGTTTCTCTGGGTGAAGATGTACTTCTTCATCTTGGGATTCCACCGCCGGGTCTGATGCCCGAAGTGGACTCCCGCCTCGAGAAGGGCCTTCATGGTGAGGTGTTCCCGCACAGGGGGGGGCGGGGGTGCGGCGGGAACGGGTTCTGGGGCCGGTTCTGGGGCGACGGCCGTGGCTGGGGCCGCCTGCGATTCTTGGGGTTTTTCCGCTACCGGCTCATCCGGAATATCTAGGGACTCTACCATTAAACGTGCTTATCCTTTTTGCCGCCCGATCTGGCCGGCTACGTCCGAGAGTCCGCCGCAAGGGGACGGCGATACCCGCAAAATCCCTGCCGCCTTAACCCGAATCGACGCCTGGGCCGAAGCTGGAAGGGGCAGGTTTATGCTTGTGGAAGTATAACATAGGGGTATCTGGCGGGCAATGGAACCAGGCTCGGCCCCGGACCCTAGAAAAATACCCGGTAGACCACGTTCAGCCCGACTGCTCCGGCCACTCCGGCCGCCAGGTCGTCAGCCATGATGCCCAGACCCCCCGGCAACCTCTCGAACCGCCGTATCGGCCACGGTTTCAGGATATCCAGCGCCCGGAACACCACGAACGCAGCCGCCAGCCAGGGCAGGGTTTTGGGCAGGAACAGGCAGGTTACCCACATGCCGGCGAATTCGTCCCAGACCGCCCGTTTGGGATCATGGTCAGAATCGGTGATCAGCGTGTGGCAGGCCCAGATCCCAGCCAAGAAACCCAGACCGCAGAGCAGGAAGAATCCGGTGGAATCTTCATCAAGGGGCGAGAACCAGTAGAGCAGCACCGCCGCCAGACTGGCCCAGGTTGCCGGGGCGATGGGAGTCAGGCCGATGCCCATTCCGGTGCCCATGGCCCAACCGGCACGGCTAAATACAGTCGCCACTAACCGTACCCCAGCCGGTGCAGGTCATCCTCGCTCATGCCCAGGTAATGGCCAATCTCGTGCCACAGCGTGACCTTGATCTCGTGTTCGGCCTCGGTCCGGCTGGAACAACTGCGCAAGATGGGCTGACGGTAGATAGCGATCCGGTCGGGCAACATGGGGTCTCCGCCCTCACGTTCGGTCATCGGCACACCTTGGTATAGCCCAAAAAGAGTGCCCTCCCCGTTGATCAGTTCCTCGTCCTCCGGTCCGGGCCATTCCTCGACCACCACGTCAACGTTGTCCAGCGCCCTAAGCACATGGTCCGGCATCGCCCGGTACGCCCGTCGCACCAATCTCACGAACTCCCGGTTGGTGATATTGATCAACTGGAAAGCCCAACCTGTTGCCGAATCTTTTTAAGAATGTCTATGTTGCGCCGGTCCGGCCCCTTGCCCTCGAATCCCGGCACCTCTAGAAGAAAGGGAACATCGGCGAAGGCCGGATCGCCCATGATGGCGGCGAAGCCCTCTTCGCCGATGAACCCGTCGCCGATGTTGTCGTGCCGGTCCACCCCGGAACCACAGACGCGCTTGGAGTCGTTGGCGTGGACCGCCGCTACGTTGGCGCTGCCGGGCCCGGCGTCCAACTCGTCCAGCATGGCTTTTATCCCATCGGGGCTGGTCAGGTCGTATCCGGCGGCGAAGGCATGCTGGGTGTCCAGGCAGATCTTCAAGCGAGGACTGTCCACGGCTTTCAGTATGCCGCCAAGTTCATCAAACCTGGCCCCGATGTGCTGGCCCATGCCGGCCATGTTCTCCACCGCCAAGCACGGTCCGTCGGGCGAAGCGTCCAGGACCGCCTTGATGGCATCGACGGTCTGGGGCAGCACCGCTTCATAGCCCCGGCCTCCGTGGCTGCCCGGATGAAATATGACGCCGGCCGCACCGATGTCGGCCGCCAAGTCCATATAGTTGATCAGCGAGTCGATGCCCTTCTGTAGGTTGTCCGGGTCGGGGGTCCCAAGGTTGATCAGATAGATGGCGTGCAAGAACACCGGGCCGATCCCGGTGTCTGCCAGGCCCTGCTTGAAGAGCTCGATCTGCTCGCCGGGCACGGGTTTAAAGGCCCACGCCTGGGGTGAAGAGCCGAAGATCTGAATGGCCTCGCAGCCGATCTCCTGAGCTCTGGCCACCGAATTGCTGATGCCTCCGGCCGTGGAGACGTGGGCCCCAATCTTCATCTGCTACTCCTGGGAAAACCCAGAAATTGGGTCCCACGCCAGCTACGAGAATGAGCCTGAGCGAGTGGGACCGGCGCCACCAATTATACGTTAGCGCGGCGTTGGCGGTATACGTTCCCGGGAATATAATTCACGGGTATGAGAGCCCTATATCTGAAGCAACCAGGAGACCCTCCGGTCTTGGAGGTAGTCGATGTGCCCACGCCCCAAGCGGGGCCCCGACAGGCCCTGGTCCGGGTCACCGCCTGCGGCTTCTGCCACCACGACCGGTCGGTGATGGCCGGATTACTCCGGCGGGGCGTTGCGCCCGGCGTTATCCTGGGCCACGAGATCTCGGGGGTGGTGGAGGAGACCGGCAGCGACGTAACTGGACTGAGGACGGGGGACCGGGTGGTCAGCATCCTCACCGAGGCTTGCGGCCAATGCGACCGTTGCGCCAGCGGACGCGAGCACCGTTGCCGCGAAGGCGAAGGCATCGGCCACGGCCGCGACGGCGGGTTCGCCGAATACGTGGCCCTTTCCGAGCACAGTCTGGTTCGTGTTCCGGAAGGGTTGGACCCGGTCGGCGCGGCGCTGCTGGCCTGTCCCATGGGGGTCTCCCTCCAAGCGGTGCGGGAGACGGCCCAAGTCGCCCCGGAAGAAACGGTGGTGGTCACGGGCGCGGGAGGAGGGCTGGGCACCCATGCGGTGCAAGCGGCGGCGGCATTGGGAGCTAGGGTGCTGGCTGTTTCATCGTCCCCGGAAAAGGAGAATGCCCTGCGGGAATTGGGCGCCGACGAAGTCTTGGAGAACACCGGTCTGGACTTCGCCGAGTTGGTGATGGCCATGACCGGCGACGAGGGCGCGGATGTGGTGATCGACACCGTGGGCTCGGCCTTGTTTCCCTCGACCCTCCGGAGCCTGGCGCAGTACGGCAGATTGGTGCTTTTGGGAGAGATATTGGGGCAAAGCGTCAGCTTGAACCCAGCGGAGATCATCTTTCGTGATGCCCAGATCCTGGGCGCATCGGGGGTGTCCAGAGCAATGGTTGAACAGACGGGCCTAATGGCGCTGGAAGGCAAGTTGCGGCCGGTGGTGGACCTGGAATTGCCCCTGGAGCAAGCGGCGGACGCCTACCGTCTGGTGTCGGAACGGAGGCCCACGGGTCGAATCGTCCTTTTACCCCACGGCTAAATAGCCCTAGGACCGATCGCCCTGTTAGCGGCCGATCAGGTGCAACAACGAAGAGACTGCCGCCGTTCGGCCTCGCCTGAAGAACCGGCCGATCTCGCCCCGGTCCCACATAACCAGAAACTGACTGGCGATGAAGATGGAGCTGTAAGTCCCGACGACCGCGCCGATGGCCAATACCAGCAGCAATTCACGGATGCTGTTTCCTCCGATGAATAGCATCGCCAGCAGCACTACCAGGGTCGTGATGCTGGTGTTCAGCGACCGTCCCATGCTCTCCATGATGCTGAGGTTAACCGTGCCCGCCAGGTCCCGGTCAGGATGTCGGGATACGTTTTCACGGATTCGGTCGAACACCACGATCGTATCGTTCACGCTGTAACCGGCCACGATCAACAACCCCACGATGAACATCGAGTTCACTTCGAGGTTTATAACCCTGCCCAGGATCGAGAATATGCCGAGAATGATCAGCAGATCGTGGAGTAGGGCCAGAATGGCGCTGACCCCGTACCGGTGCGCTTTGGGCACGCGGCGGAAGGCGTACCACACGAAGAACATTATGAACACGGAGGCGGCGGCCAGAGCGAAGAAGGCGGTCCTGACTGTTTCTTGGGCCACGATGGGGGAGACGGTGTCGAATTCCACCCGGTCTCGCTCCATGCCCAGGAACTTCTCCAGGTCGCGCTCGATAACCTCCCGCTCCGATAGGCCGTCACCGATGGCTTCTCGCAAGACCACGGTCCGGATGAAGAAGTTGGTGCCGCCGATCCGCTGGATCAACGCCTCGGAGTGGCCAAGTTCGTCCAACCGCTCCCGAATGTCGTCCTCCTTCACCGGTTGGCGGAAGGACACGTTCATCACCGATCCGCTGCTGAAATCGATGCCTGCCCTCAGGCCCGAATCCAAAGTTATCCAGCCGGGCGCGATAATCATGGACACCAGACCCGGCAAGATGATCAGCGCGGAGATGATGAAGTACAGACCCCGTTTGCCTACGATATCCAGCACTAGCGCCCTCCTCTCGGGGCCGGGGTCTGTGTCGCTTCCCGGCTAGTGCGAGGCAATGACTCCGGTGTAAACAGGTCGATCCGCCCTCCCAGGCCGATCCAGGCCATCAGTTGCAGCAGATTGCGGCTGACCACCACGGCAGTAAACATGCTGACCGCCACACCGATGAACAAACTGATCGCCACACCCGTAACCAGGCCGCCTCCCAGTCGGTCGCCAAACCAGAGGAGGACCACGCAGGTGATCATGGTCGAGATGTTGCTGTCCCGTATTGCGGGCCAGGCCCGGCTGAATCCTACCTCCATCGACGAGGCCAACGTGCGCCCGATGCGGACCTCTTCTTTCATGCGCTCGAAGATCAGGATGTTGGCGTCAACCGCCATACCGATGGATAAGATGAACCCGCCGATGTGCGCCAATTCCAGGGTGATTGGAATCATCTTGAATATCGCCAGCACGACGATGGTGTAGAACACCAGGGCGAAAGCAGCCACTACTCCAGCCATCCGGTAGTAGATGACCATGAATACAAAGACCAGACCCAAGCCGACCAGGCCGGCGATGAGGCTGTTGCGCAGCGACTCGGAGCCCAACAATGCGTCGACATCGCTCTCCTGGATCAGCCGGAGTGGCACGGCCAGGCTGCCTGACTCTATCTGTATGGCCAGAGAACGGGCTTCTTCCCTGTTGAAGTTGCCGGAGATCTGGGTCCGGCCGTCTCGGATCCACGCCCGGGCAACCGGCGCGAGCAACTCCCGGCCGTCCATGATGATCGCTATCCGTTTCGTAGCCTGGGCCTCCGCGGTGGAAATGCGGCGGGTCAGTTCGGAAAAGATATCAGAGCCCCGGCTATTGAACTGGACGTTAACCACCCACCCGATTCCTACCTGGTTCGTAGATGCCTCCGCCCGGGTCAGGTCGTCACCGGTGAGGCCCAGGTCTGCGTCGGTGAAGGTGGTGCACGCTATGTTTTCGCAGGTCCGCTCTTTGAATTCGAGCCGGGCTGTCTGGCCGATCAGCGCTTTGGCTTCGTCGATGGCGCTGGTCACCTCAAATTGGGCCACCTGGCCAATCTCGGTAACTATCCCCACGAGCGCCCGGCCCTGGATCTCCGCGCTTACGGTATTCGACCGGACCGTAAAGGTGCTTTCATCCTTGAAGTCGATCTCAAAATCCTCGTACCCAGCCTCGGCTAATATTCTCGGCAGCGCCGTAAATACGTCCACTTCGACGTCGGGGACAGGCGCCAGTGGATCACGTCCGGCAACCACTATGTTAGTGACCGAGCCGCTGGCGCCCGGCAGTTGGACTATGATCCGGTCATCGCCGAATAACTGAATGATTGGCTCTTCTGTCCCAAACCGGTTAACGCGGCCGGTGATATTGTCCAATACGCCTTTCATCTGGTCTAGGGTCGGTTCGGGTATGACGCTGGATTGGAAGAACGTGATAACGCCGTGGGCTTCAGTCAGAGCCTCATCTAGGCCGGTCTTCCTGGGGTCGTTATCCTGCAAAATGTCCGTGCGGATCAGATACCGGTTCACGCCAAGCGGCACGACTTGTAGGCCTTCCAATCGGGAGTCGTCATCTCCAAACCGCAGTTCTTCCAGCGTGGTGACTAAATCGTTGATCGTGACGTCGTCTTGGAAGATGACTTCGAATCTGGTGCCTGTATCGGCCTGGTAGACCAGGTGACCGCCACCGCGGAGGTCGAGGCCCAGCTTGAGCCCCAATGGTCCGCTGCCGTCGCGCTCAATCCGAGGAAATCCGGGGATGTCGATATCGATATTTTTAAATCCCAGGACGGCTATGGCAATGCCAAGGATCAGGATGATCGAGATGGATATACGAATACTGCGGGAGCGCATCGGCTATTTCGACCGGTCGATTCTGTTTTCTAGGGTCCGTTGTTCAGCCAGAGACCTCAGTGCGTTGGCGGCCATTTCCAGAGCTTGCTCCTTGGTTTCAATCTCTCCGGCAGACCGGGCCTCTTCGACGCGCTCCAACACGGCGCCAATCTCTGGCCCCGGTTGAATATTGAAGTGGGTCATCAGGTCGTGTCCGGTGATGAGGCGGATGGTCGTGGTGGAAACCGGCTCACTTGTGCCGATGTGGAGGATATGTCCGACCATTCTAGCATGGTCGCGCCATTCCTCATGTACCAAGTCGGGGCCTTTTGCCGCCAGATAATCGGCCAAACTTAGGTACAAAGTATCTATGGCAACGTCGCCCACGTCCCGAAAGTAACGGTGGATCGCCCGGTTGGTGGGCCATTCGTCGCCGTCTTTCATACCCGTGGGGCGCAGGTGTTGTTCCACCATCTTGGCTACCATCTCTATGCCCTTGGCACTGACCCGGAGCTGCGTCAAGCGCTCGACGGCTATCTGTGCGCCCTGTTCGGAGTGGCCGAAGAACCTGGTCCGCCCTGTGTCGTCCTGAGACTTGGTCTGTGGTTTGGCGATGTCATGGAACAAAGCGGCCAGCTTCAGCACGGTGCCCCTGGTATGTCCGTCCGTGGCCTGCCGGTTGAAATGGGCCTTGCTGTCCGGAGTCCAAGGCACGCAGGAATAGATGGGCGAGTTCTGGTGCCCCTTCGTGATGAGTTCCGCCGCCTCGACGGTGTGCATGGTATGTCCCCAAACGTCCCAGTAGTGCATATTTGGCTGATCGACACCCTTGGCCTGTTGAAGTTCCGGTATCACCTGCTCAAAGAGGCCGAAGTGGTCAAGCACCTCTAGCTGCCCCTTGGCGCCGTCCAGGGAAAGGATATTCAGGAATTCCTCTCTGACCCGCTCCGGAGAAACGCCGGCCAGCAGCCTGGCATCGGCGGCGATCAGCTTGGATGTGCCGGGCTCCACCCTGAATTTCAATTGTCCAGCCAGGCGTACGGCCCGCATCAAACGCCCCGGATCGTCTTGAAAGACCGTGGGACCCAGGGCCCGAATGGTCTTGTTGGCCAGATCGGCCCGGCCTTCAAATGGGTCGATCACCGAATCGAGGGACGGCCAATCGGCCAGAGGAATGGCCATGGCATTGACGGTAAAATCCCGCCGGCTCAGGTCGTCTTCAATAGTCCCAGTGAACCCGTCCACATCGATGTTCCAGGGCGCATCTTCATCGTGAGCATCGCTCGGCCCCGCAACCCGGACCACTCCGTGCGCCGGGCCCAAAGGAACAACCGTGCCGCCAAATTTCCGGGCGATCTGCTGGGCGACGGCATCCGGGTCTCCCGACACCGCTATGTCTATGTCGCGGCCCGGCTTGGCGGAGAGCAGCCAGTCGCGGACGAATCCGCCCACCAGGTAGGTGTCGGTCTCAAGCGCGGCGCAGCAGGCGGCAAGTTTTTCAATCATGGGCTATACGGTAAAGAGCAAGCAGTGGATTCCAGTTGTGCCAGCCGGTAGGGCGAACCAGCCTAAGCCTCAAGTTTCGATCAACGATGGCAGGAACCGCCGGCGTTTAGTCGTCGCTAACTGAAGCGGAGGTCTCAGCGACTATCGATTCGGCCGGCTCCTCGCCGTCGTCATCTTCGACGTCAAGCTCTTCTTCTTCGGGATGGTCGGATATTTTCCACAGGCTCTCGTGATCGATCAAGTGGTCGATATAAAGGATGCCGTTCAGATGGTCTATCTCGTGCTCCAGCGCCTGGGCAAGCAATTCATCGGCGTTGAGCCGATAAATCTTTCCGTCCAACCCCATGGCCTTAACCTTGATTTTCTCCGAGCGGTTGACCGTTCCCCGCCAACCGGGGACACTCAAGCAACCCTCGGTCACCTGCCGCTCACCTTCCGCCTTTATGATCTCAGGGTTGATGAGCACCATGGGTTCTTCCATGTCCGGAGTCTCGATAACCGCTACTTTCTGAAGGGAGCCCACCTGATTGGCGGCCAAGCCCACGCCGCTCTGGTCGCGCATCGTCTCGACCATGTTTTCGACCAACTTTTTGAGCTGCGGAGTAATTTTGGCTACTTTGACCGCCTTCCTCCGCAGGATCGGGTCAGGCAGGAATCGCATTTCCAAGATCGCCAATCTGAGCACCTCAAAGGCGTGAGCATTACGGTCGCAGAGGGCCGTTAAAACTCTGGCCTGCCGGTTTTAATCTCGGCGTCTCAACCACATCGCGTCGAGACGTTAGCTATTATATTCAACGCCTCTCACGAGTGTAAAGAGGGCTATAAGACGTGCACTGGGTCCACGTCGACGGTGCAGCCGGGCGGAAATTCCATTCCCTCGATGAACCGCAAGAGCCTCCGGCCGCGGAGGGTCAAGTGCCAGCGGTAGCGGCCCCGGACCCGCGATGGGATCCCTGGCGCAGGACCGATAACTTCGACGTCGGTCAGTCCTTGGGCCTCGGCCCGCAGCGTCAGCGTTCTTCCGGTCTCCGTGGCCTGCCGTAGCGCCTGGTTATCGTTGGGGTCTTGGAACACCAGGTGCACAAGTTCATTGAAAGGCGGGTTTCCTGTCTCTCTTCTGGAGTCGA
Source organism: Chloroflexota bacterium (assembly GCA_022562475.1). Classification (GTDB taxonomy): domain Bacteria; phylum Chloroflexota; class Dehalococcoidia; order Lucifugimonadales; family UBA3495; genus UBA9611. The sequence goes on from JADFPD010000040.1 coordinate 9,929, forward strand.
TCTCATATCGATACAGGGCCAGGTAGTCCTGGGAAGCGGCGGCCTGGATGGCGTAGTGGTCCGGGTTATAGGTCTGGACGATCACTTTCCCGGTGGCTTCGCCCCGGCCCGCGCGGCCGGCCACCTGACAGAGCAGGCCAAAAGCGCGCTCCCCGGCCCTAAAGTCGGGCAGATACAGGCCGATATCCGCCAAGACCACTCCCACCAGAGTCACGTTGGGGATGTCTAGGCCTTTGGCCACCATCTGGGTGCCCACCAGCACCTGGGTGTCTCCGCTGGTCAGGCGGGCCATGGTGTCTTCGGTGTCCTGGCCGGAACGGGTGGCGTCGGCGTCCAGGCGATCGACCGTGGCGTCAGGCAGCAGCTTTTTGACCTCTTCCACCACGCGCTGGGTGCCCGCCCCCAGTTGGCGGATATGTGTTCCACGACAGGCGGGACAGGTGGTTGGCATCCTGGCGCCGCGGTTACACCGGTGGCACAGCAGCCGTGATTGGGTGGAATGGTAGGTCATAGAAACGGAACAGCTACGGCAGGTGACCACGTGACCGCAGTCCCGGCATTGGACGATGGACGAGGCGCCCCGGCGGTTCAGGAATAGGATCGCCTGGCGCCCGCCGGCAACGCAGTCCTTCAAGCCCTGGGCCAGGACCCGGCTGAAGATGCTGCGGTTGCCTTCCCGCAACTCTCGGCGCATATCGCAGATTTGGACCTGGGCCAACCGCGAAACACGGTCCGGCCCCGCGCTCACCCGCTCTGGAAGTTCCAAAAGCGTGTGCCAGCCTCGGGTAGCGGCGTAATAGGTCTCCACGTCGGGTGTCGCGCTGCCCATCAGGACGGGCGACCCGGTGAGTCGGCCCAGTTGCAGAGCGGAGGCGCGGGCGTGGTATAGAGGATGGGTCTCGATCTGCTTGTAGGTCCACTCGTGCTCCTCATCAACCACGATGAGGCCAAGATTGGGCAAGGGCGCAAACAACGAGCTGCGCGGGCCCACCACCACGTCGTACTTGCCCTCGCGGATTTCCCACCATTGGTCGAACTGCTGGCGCGGGGTCAGCCGGCTATGCATCACCGCCACTCGGCCGGGGAACCAGGCATTCACCCGCTCCAGCGTCTGAGGCGTCAGCGATATCTCGGGGACCATGAAGATGGCCTGACGCCCTTGGTCAACCACCTGTTGGATGGCCCTCAGGTAGACCTCGGTCTTGCCGCTGCCGGTTACGCCGTGAAGCAGGAAACTTCGGGGTTGATGCTCCGGGTCATCCAGGGTCTCGGTTATCTTGGACAGCGCTTCAGCCTGGTGGGTGGTCAATGTATGCTGCCGCCGGCCGGTGACCTGCCTAGGTTTGGCGACCGCCGCCGCGTCGGCCCGCACCCATTCCATGGCGACCAGCCCCTTGCTGAACAGGGCCTGGCCCACCCCATTGCCGAACTCCTTGTTGGCCAGGGCGGTGGGATAGGGAGCCCTTTGTTCCCTTACCGCGGCCAGCAGGCCTTCCTGACGGGCCGGAAGCCTGGGCCCATCAAGGTTGGTCCCTTCCGGGCCGCCGGCTTTGATCGACTCCAGTGCCTCCGGCGACAGCAGCAAGAACGCTTCGTATTTTGGGGCCACCCTGGGCCGGGGCATGGTCAACCACCGCTGAACCAACCCTTTGTCCACCAACCGGGCCAGTTCCCGTTTGCCGTTGGCACCCAATTGCTTAGCGAAATCGGACTCATCAATCCCGGTCTTCTTCGCCGCCAGTTCCGCCAGAGCAGCAACGGATTCCGGTCTCAGACCGCCTTTGGCGGAGTCGGCGGCTGGAACGGCGGTGATGCGGGAGTTGACGTGGTCGGCAAACCCGGGAGGCAACAATGGGGCGATGGCGGTGAACAACGAGCAGCGGTAATGGGTGCTGATCCAGCGGCCCAACTTGAGATGTTGGGGGCCGATCAGGGGCGATGGCTCCACCGGCTGCAGTATATCTCTGGTCTCGGGAACGTTGGGCCGGTCCACCAGTTCCACCACCAGACCTTGTAGCACCCGCCGCCCGAAGGGGACCCAGACCAGTTGCCCGGGCTCCACCGTGAACCGGGGCGGGACCGAGTAGGAGAAGGTCCGCGAGTGGGCCACCGCCGCGTCCACCGCCACTTCCGCGTATCTCATGGTGACCATAAGAGCCGGTGATGAAAGCTCATCTGGGAGCCGCCCATCCTTTGACTTGTTGGTGACCTGCCTATAATCAGCACGGCCCGCTGAGTGCGGGCCGTGATTTGGTCTCTTTATTCCTCTTCCGGTTTTTCTTCCGGTGCTTCTTCGGCCGGTGGCTCTTCAGGCGGCGATTCTTCCGCGGGTTCCGCCGCCGGCTCGCCAGCGGATTCTTCAGCCTCCGCTACCGGCTCATCAGCAGGTCCTTCAGCCTCCGCTACCGGCTCGTCGGCAGGTCCCTCAGCCTCTTCAGCCGGCTCGTCAGCGGGATCCTCAACCGGCGCTTCTTCGATCTCGTCCGTGGGCTGTTCTTCCAGATCGTCCACAGGCTCTTCGACTTCCAGCTCTTCGGTTTCCGCCACGGCTGCAGCGATCTGTTCGGCAAGCTCAGCTTCAGCGGCGGCGGCCTGTTCCTGGGCCTTCCTGCGCTGGACGGGGTTAAGTTCTTTGATCCTGGCAGCCCGGCCCTGCAGTCCGCGCAGGTAGTAAAGCTTGGCGCGCCGCACCGAGCCGTATCTGGTCACTTCCAGAGACTCGACCAGGGGCGAATGTAGAGGGAACACGCGCTCGATACCAATGCCGGCGGTGATGCGCCGCACGGTGAAGTTGGCTGCTGGTCCCTTTCCGTTCTGCAGCCGGATCACCACACCTTGGAAGACTTGGATCCGTTCTCGCTCGCCTTCCCTGATCCGGAAGTTCACCTTGACGGTATCGCCGGCGCTGAACTTGGGAATCCTGGGGTTGGCTGGTTTCTTAAGTAATTGGGCGGCGTCCATCCTGTCTCACTAACTCGCAATTTCAATACCGGGCATGCTCCGGTGAACCAGGCCACAGGTCGCCGCCAGTGTATTTCTTGGATTGGGTTAAGGTCTGCCGGTAAAAGGCCGCCGGGAAGTCCGTGTGCGGTTGCCCGTTTTTAATGGTGGGCGGTACTGGACTCGAACCAGTGACCTCTTGCGTGTCGAGCAAGTACTCTAACCAACTGAGCTAACCGCCCGCACGTCCAAAGTGTAACAAGGGGCGCTTTCACCAGTCAAGACAGTTCCGCCGCGTAGACGCCCAGACGGGATGCCACATGCTACTATGAGGCCACGTTGAATATCCGAACCGAGCGCCTGTTGCTGCGCCCCCTCGATCTGTCCGACGCTCCTGAAATCCAGCGGTTGGCGGGGGACCGGGACGTCGCCTCCACCACCCGCGACATTCCCCACCCCTACGAAGACGGCGCCGCCGAAACATGGATCAATTCTTGCCGGGGGAAAACCGCCGCGGGAGAACTGGTCATCTTTGCCATCACTCTCCAAAAGGACGGTTCATTCCTTGGCGCTATCGGCCTCGACCTGGATGCCAACCGAGCAGAAGCCGAGCTTTCCTACTGGGTCGGCAAGCCCTTCTGGAACCAGGGCTATGCCACCGAAGCGGCGAAAGCGGTGCTGCGTCACGGCCTGGTTGAGACCGGACTGGACCGGGTCTACGCCGCCCATTTCAGCCGCAATCCAGCCTCGGGCCGGGTCATGCAGAAGGCCGGCATGCTCCACGAAGGTTTTCTCAAAGGACACACGGAGAAGTGGGGAAAATTCGAGGATTTGGAGCTTTATGGGGTGATGCGGGAACGATTCTTGGGCGGTAGTTCCGGGTAACGCGGCACCTGGTCTAGCGGGCATAACGGTTTGGCAGGTCCGATTTCATCCCCGGTGCGTGGGGGACGGCCCCGGTCGGAGCTCACCACCAACGCGCATCGCCGGCCCGTGAAACTGAAACTAATTTGATTCCTATAGGGCCAGGGTTAAAACCTGCCCCTACCTGCTGCAAATGACATTCGCCGAGGCAAGCACGTCCCTCCTGTTTGCCATTCCAATTTGGCTACCTGGGCTGAAGCTGCTTCCATACCGCGTCCTCCTAACCGGCCGTTGTAAACACGTTTACATTGTAGGCAGGGTAGATCTCAACTTGCGGTGCTGGAATGCCGATCCGTTGCATCACAGGCATCAGACGGCTGACAAATCCCTCTTTCATCTTCTCCGTTGATTCCCAGATGTTCGTCATATGAATGTCACCAGATTCATCAAACCCGGCAGCGTGGAATATCCAACCATCAATCTGGTCAGTCTCCCATCCGACTTCTTGACGTAAGGTTTCATACATGTCTTTAGTAAACCCCTTTCCCGTGAAGATCGCTATTATCGCCATAGAATTCACCTCCTGATTATTTTCCTGAATAGAAACATGAAATAACGCATCTCAAGCCTGGGCAAATGCGACGTTCATCTCCCACGCGTGTGATATTAACTCAGCGGCACCAAATAGAAATTCGGCATGCGCGGGGGCAGATCATCAGCGAGCCGAAGGACCCCCGCTCAGGAACCAAGCCCCATGAGATGGGCCATGGACCGGTCACGCCGAATAGTGAGGCATCACCTCGTTGGTGAAAAGCTCGATGGACCGCATGGCCTGATCATGAGAAAGGTCGCCCCATTGGAACGCGGCGACGAAGTAGTTGGCCCCGGTGGCAACGTACTCGTCCATGTACTTCCGGATGGTCTCGGGCGACCCAGCCACCGAACCGAACCCTGCGCCGCCGCCCTCACCCTCAGCCACGCGGCCGCGCAGATTCCTTCTTCGCTCCTGGCGCCCCATTTCCTCCAGCGAGGAATCCAGGTCCCGGCGTTCCTCCCGAGGCAATTCCCGGGCTGGAATCGAGGCCGGGCGGGGGTTCATGTTCTCGCCGGCAAACTGGGTTAGGCCCCGCCGTTCGGCCTCCAAGCGCCGGGGAGTTCCCAGGTTCCAGCGGTAGTGCTCCCAGGCCGGCTCGGCCTGTTTCATGGCCTCCTCATCGGTGTCGGCCAGCAGCAGATGAACTACGAGCCCGATCTTGGGCTCCGTCCCTTGGGCGGTCAATGCGCCAACTCCTTGATGTTTGTCCCATTCTTGCCGGTAGCGCTTGACGTTAGCTTCGAAGCTGTCCAGTCCGCCGACGATGATGGTGTTCATACCGTCCATCGCCGCCGTCTCCACGTTTCGCATGTACCAGAAGGGCGGCATCGGCTCTTGCAACGGCCGGAGGCGCATGGGGAGTTCGTCAAAGTTGTAGAACCTTCCTTGGTGGGTCAGCACATCATGGGACAACCCGTTCTGGACGGCGGCCAGGGTCTCGCGGTAGCGGGCGTAGTTGGTCTCAACATCTGAGTCCTGGCCCCAGAAAAATGCTTCAAAAACTCCGCCCCGGCCGACGCCGATCTCCAATCGTCCACCGCTTAGGTGGTCCAGCATGCAGTATTCCTCGATTAGCTGAACGGGGTGGTGCAGCGGTAGCACGCAGATCCCCGGTCCGAACCGGATGTTGGTAGTCCGCTGGGACACCGCCGCGAGAAAGACGTTCTGCGACGGAGCCAGGCTGTGGACCGCCGGGGTGTGGTGCTCGGCCAGATGGTAGGCGTAATAGCCGGCCTTATCCAACACCTCGATCTGTTCCAGACGGAGGTTGTAGGTCTCTTGAAGTCCCAAGCCGGGTACCGGTTCGATGTGATCGAACACCCCGAATTGAAGGGCCATCTGCCCAATCTCCTAGTTAGTGCAATAACCGTTCCCGTCGAAAGTTTACTATCGGCGTCAATTAGATGACGTCAATCCAACCCCGCTTGGCTCCGTAAGCGGTCTGTCCACCATCGCCCCTCCCCGAGCCAGACGCCAGCCGCCGATCAAGAACACCAACGCCGCCAGCAGGCCGAGGGACGACCCAATTATGAATACATCTCTGAATGCCTTGATGAAGGCCACCCCTTCGGCTTCTGCGCCAACGGCAAATCCCGCCAGATGATGGTCGCTTCGCCAGGCAAAAATTCCGCCGATCACCGCCACTGACAAGACCCTTCCGCAGGATTGGGCCAGGGAGAGCGCCGCGCCGGCGGTGCCGAACCTATCGGAAGGCACGCTGCCCAGCATCAACGAGTAGGCGGCGGCCTGGAAAAACCCCAACCCGGTGCCGACGATCGCAACCCGCAGCGCCACATGCCCCAAACTTGATCCGGTGTCCAAGAACCCCATGTAGAGGAGTCCGGATGCCATGATCAACAGCCCGCCGAACCCCACCGGCAGATAGCTGAACCGGTCGCAAAGCCAGCCCCCGGCGCCCGAAGATACGATGTTCAAAAAGGCCAAGGTGGCCAGCATCAGCCCCAACGTAAGCGCACTTCCGCCCAGGCTGTCGGCCACGTAGAAGGGAAAGATGAACCAGATCACGAAAACGCCAAGGTTAGCCAGGAACATGCTCAGACTGGGGACGATAAAACCCGCCAGCCGGAGCAGATAACCGGGCAACACAGGCCACCGGGCCGCCCGTTCCACATGCCAGAATGCGCCCAGAAATATGGGCGCCAAGGGCAATAATGTGAGGACCACCGGCGAGGTCCAGCCCAGAGAACGGCCCAACCTCAGGCCGATTATCAAGCACAGAAGTCCTCCGACCAGCAGGGCCGCCCCCGCGATATCGAACGCCGGGCCGGACGCCGGGCCGATCCGCCGGCGCTCCAGGAACCAGACCCCCAAAATTATGGCGATCACCGCGAAGGGTGTCCGGGCCAAGAAGATCCACTCCCAACCGGTCCATCCGACCAACAATCCGGCGCCGATGGTGCCGGCCAGCATACCCAGGGCCTGACTGCCAACGGCGAAACCCATGCTCAAGCCGCGCCGGCTACTGGGGAACACGCTGGCGGCGATGGCCGGCGACACAGCGAACAGGCAACCGGTGCCCAGCGCCTGCACCACCCTGAATCCCACCAACGTCTCCAAGTTGGGAGAGAAGGCGATGGCGAACATGGCCGCCAGATACGTGGTTGCGCCAAATATATACACCGGCCTGAGGCCGAACCGGTCGGCAAAGCTGCCGGCTCCCATGACCAATGCCGCCTGGGTGGCGACGAAGGCCACGATCACCCACTGGATGCTCTGCAGGTCGGCGTCCAGGTCCTTGGTCATCGCGGGCAAGGCCACGTTCACCGAAGTGTCCAAGGCGGCCAGGAACATGCCCAGCGTCGCGGCAGCGGCCACCAGGACTCTGCGCCTGGAAATTGAATCACTTTCCGGGACTGTTGTTAATGGTTGTTCCGGCTCCAAGCTCATAAGAAACGAATTCTACGCTTTCTAGTTTGAAAGTCGATACACCCAACCCATTATTCCGATTGCAATGGCCTGCCGCTTGTGTTAAAAATCCAATGCTATTTAGCCTGCAACCCAGCGGGCAAGAACGCTCTTGATCAGCGAACGGTTTGCGCCGGTCCGCCCTTAGAACGCCCAGGAGGTCGCCACGTGGTAGAAGATTCCGGAAGATTCGATGCCTTGCTTCACGAGGACCGAACTTTTCCTGCTCCCGAGGCGTTCAAAGCCCAGGCCAACATCGCCGACCCCGGTGTCTATGAAGATGCGGACCGCGACCCGGAAGCGTTCTGGGCCAAGTTCGCCGAGGAACTCGACTGGTTCAAGAAATGGGACACGGTCCTGAAGTGGGACCCGCCCGACGCCCAGTGGTTCGTCGGCGGCAAGATCAACGTTTCTTATAACTGCCTGGACCGGCACCTGACCACCAGCCGCCGCAACAAAGCGGCCATAATATGGGAGGGGGAACCGGGAGACCGGCGGGTCTACACCTATTGGGACCTCTACCGGGAGGTCTGCCAGTTCGCCAACGGGCTCAAGAGCCTGGGGGTGAAGAAGGGAGACCGCGTCACCATCTACCTGCCCATGGTCCCGGAACTGCCCATCGCCATGCTGGCCTGCGCCCGCATCGGGGCCGCCCACAGCGTCGTGTTCGGCGGGTTCAGCGCCGAATCACTGCGCGACCGCCTCAACGACTCCGAGTCCAAGATCCTGATCACCGCCGACGGCGGCTTCCGGCGGGGCGGCATCGTGCCCTTGAAACAGAACGCCGACGACTCATTGGACCTAGAGGGCGGCGCGCCCAGCGTCGAAAAAGTGGTGGTGGTGCGAAGGACCGAGAACGCCGACGACAAGATGGTTGACGGCCGCGACATCTGGTGGCACGACCTGATGGAAGGACAGCCCCTCACCTGTGAGCCGGAACAGATGGACAGCGAAGACATGCTCTATCTGCTCTACACCAGCGGCACCACCGGCAAACCCAAGGGCATCGTCCACACCACGGCCGGATACCTGCTGGGCACATATGCCACATTCAAGTGGATCTTCGACATCAAAGAGAACGACACTTATTGGTGCACCGCCGACATCGGCTGGGTCACCGGCCATAGCTACATCGTCTACGGCCCTCTGGCCAACGGCGCCACTTCAGTGATGTACGAGGGCTCACCCGACTATCCCGGCCGGGACCGGTTCTGGGCCATCGTGGCCAAGTACGGCGTGACTATCCTCTACACCGCGCCCACGGCCATCCGCACCTTCATGCGCTGGGGTGAAAGCTACCCCGAGAAACACGATTTGTCGTCGCTGCGTCTCCTGGGGACGGTGGGCGAGCCCATCAACCCGGAAGCTTGGATCTGGTACCACAAGAACATCGGCGGCGGCCGATGCCCCGTGGTGGACACTTGGTGGCAGACCGAGACGGGCAGCATCCTAATCTCGCCCCTGCCGGGAATAACGACCCTGAAACCCGGCTCAGCTACCAAGGCTTTTCCCGGCATTGAAGCAGAGGTATTGGACGAGCAGGGCAACCCGGTGGGCCCGGGAGGCGGCGGCTACCTGACCATCAAGAAGCCGTGGCCGTCCATGCTCCGCACCATCTACGGCGATCATGACCGGTACATCGAGCAATATTGGTCGCGCTATCCGGACATCTACTTCACCGCCGACGGCGCCAAGATCGACGAGGACGGAGACTTCTGGCTGCTGGGCCGCGTGGACGACGTGATCAACGTCTCCGGACACCGCATCGGCACCATGGAGGTGGAGAGCGCCTTGGTGGACAATTCCAAGGTCGCCGAGGCCGCTTGCATCGGCAAAAGCCACGAGATCAAGGGCCAAGCGATCGTCGCCTTTGTCACTCTTAAAGACAGCGTAGCCATGTCCGAGGAAGTCATCGCCGAATTGAAAGCCCACGTGGCCAATAAGATAGGCGCCTTGGCCCGGCCCGACGACATCATTTTCGCCGCGGAACTTCCCAAGACCCGCAGCGGCAAGATCATGCGGCGGTTGCTTCGGGACGTGGCGGAAGGCCGGGCGCTGGGCGACACCACCACCCTTGCCGACCCGGCAGTGGTAGACTCTCTTAAAGAAAAATACGGCGACGAGGAATAAGATTCCGTTTTCTCCCTGGGTGGCGAAATAGCCGCCTCCGGAAGCCCGTGGAACGAATAAAATATTCCATCATGGAGGGTGGAACTGATGGCCAGCTATAAGAAACATGAGGCCCAAGAATGGGCTTGGGAAACCCTAAAGGGACAGTGGACAACGCTGATCACTCCCTTCACGCCCGATGACCGTATCGACATAGAAGGCGTGAAACGGAACGTCCGCCACGTCCGCAGTCTCGGCACCACCGGCGCCGGCTGCACCTGGAATATGGGTGAGTTCTGGTCGCTGTCCCACGATGAGCGGGTCCAGGTGATGGACGCCGTTGCCGAGGCGGCGGAAGGCACTTGGCTGATCGGCGCTCACGTAACGGACACCTCAGCCAATGAGATGATCTCGTTGGCCCACCATGCCGAGGACAAAGGCTTTGACCTGCTGATCGTCGCGCCGCCTTATATGAACACCAAGACTGAAGACCAGGTCGTCGAATACGTCCGTTTGCTGGCTGACAACACCAACCTGGCCATCATGTTTTATAACTCCCCTCAGTTCGGCATCGTCATGAGCCCCTACGGAATGGGCCAGTTATGCGCCATTCCCAACGTGGTGGGGATCAAGGAGGCCAGCTTCAACCAACAGATATCCATTGAAACGCACTTGTCTTTGGGGAAGGACTACATCATCAGCACCCCCGATGAGTGGATCTACTTCAAAGGCCAGGAACTGGGCATCAAACAGCAGGTGATGTTCGCCAACACATCTGACTGGAGATTCGACGTTCCCGGCGCCAACAGCTACGTCCAATGGATCAACCGGGCCTGCGAAGGTGACCTGGACGAAGCGTTCTACGACACCAAGCTGCGCCGATTAAAAGAGCTGTCCGACACTTGGTGGACCAAAATCCAGACCAAGTTCAACGGCGCCTTGCCGGTCGCCATGGTCAAACATTGGGCCGAACTTATGGGCATGTCCGGCGGATCTGTCCGTCCGCCATTATTCGATCTATCGCCAGTGGAGAAATCAGAGTTGAGAGAAGAATTAGAACCCCTCAAGCCCAAACCCGAACCCGTGATTCCCGCCGTGCCGGCCAAGTCCCGTGGCGCGTGGCTGGACGGAAACAACAATTTTTCCTCGGGTATGCTGCTCATGGTTAGCGTGCAGAACATGAAAGAGGCCTTGGAGGCTGAGCAGGGCGGCGCCGATATCGTCGATGTGAAGAACCTGCAGGAAGCCTTGGTCGGCTCCGGCCATCCGAATATCGTTAAGGCTGTCCGGGGCATCATGCCGGTGGAAAAACACGTCAGCGTAACCTTGGGCGTGGTACCCAATCAGCCCGGCACCGTGGCCATGGCCGTGTACGCGGCAGCCACGATGGACGCCACCTCGGTGAAGGTAGGCTTCCAAGAGGCCAAATACGACCAGGCGGTCCAAGTCCTTAAAGAGGCGCGCATGGCCCTGGAAGGCTTCAACACCAAACTGGTCGGCTCCGTTTTCGCCGACAATGTGCTCTTCGAGAACGGCCTGGACCCCTTGTGCATGGTCCAACTCGCCAAGGACGGGGAGTGCGATGGATTCCTCATCGACACCCTGACCAAAGACGGCCGCAACATCTTCGATTTCATGCCCGAGGACGTCCTGAAGGGCATCATCCTCAAGGGCAAGGAACTGGGCATGAGCACCGCGTTGTCGGGGCATCTGAAGCTTACGGACCTGGATGAACTGGCCCGCATCAATCCCGATATCGTCGGCGTGAGAGGCGCGGTCTGCGGCAACGGAGAACGTGACCGGGCCGTGGCTTGGGAAGCGGTGGCCGAGTTCAAGCGGCAGGTAGATCTCCGAAAGAGCGGAGAGGTTGACGTTTACGAAGGCGAGGTTGTGCCGGTTAGCGGCACCGGAGGCTGGGTGGTGATCGACGGCCGGGGCAAGAGTTGCGCCGGCGTGATCGCGGCCCTTAGCAAGCAGGTGGATATGGACAAAGAGTCCTTCGTGGAAGCGATCCTAGCAGACGCCCTGAACATCTACGACGTCACCCTATGGGCCGAGCAGGCCGGGCATGAGGTCCTAACCAAGCGGACCGACCCAGACGGCACCACGCGGGTGCTCATCCGCCCATAACTGGCTACCCAGGGAACGAGTTAGCGCAATAACGTAGGGGCACGGCAATGCCGTGCCCCTACGTTATTGTTTGCCAGATGCAAAGACCGCGCAGTTGCGCTGTCAGATCATGAAGACCGGGTCGGCGTCCCGGTTGACCCGGTCTTCGGCCTTTAGTCCGTCCCGTTGAAACTTCGTTAGAGCGAACATGCTTCGGTGACTTTCCCCGTCGTAGTATTTGAGCGGCTTTGACAAACGCCGGGCCACCTCCGCATCGACCTCGTCCCCGGAGTTCTGAGAGAAAGGCGTGTCCGAAGCGATGGTGAACGCCCACAGAGTCTGGAATGCAGGGATGTGCACCTGCGCAGCCTTGGTGTGGCTAAAAAGAGTGCCCAGAGTATTGAAGATGGTGGTGAAACACTCAGTGTAACCCAGCAGCCCAGCCGGGCCGGACTGGGTGACCAGCACCCCACCGGGGTTGAGCCGCGCCTTGGCGATGAGGTAGAACTCCTGGGTGTAGAGCAGGGCGGCAGTCCCGCCTTCCAGAGGGTCGACCAAGTCGAGGACTATTACGTCGTAGGAATCCGAAGTATCTTCCAGATAGCCGCGGGCGTCTTCATGAATCAGGTTGGTCCGGGGATCGTCGAAACTGCCTTGGTGATGGTTGGGGAGGTATTTGCGGCAGAGCTCAACCACCTCTGAGTCCAGATCGACCATGGTGGCGCGTTCGACGGATCTGTGGGCCAAAACCTCGCGGAGTGTACCCCCTTCGCCGCCGCCGCCGATGAATACCTGCTTGGGTCCCGGGTGGCAGAGCATGGCGGGATGCACCAGCGTTTCGTGGTAGATGTGCTCGTCCCGTTCGGTAGACTGAGTCTTGCCGTCCAGGACAAGGCTGCGGCCGAACAATTCCGAGTCCAGAATTTCGACCTTTTGGTAGGCGGTGTGCCCTGAGTAATAGACCTGACGCACCTTCAGCATCACGGTCAAGTCAGGATAAATACCCTCGATGAACCAATTGCCGGACATGTCCATCTTGAAGCGCGGGGCCGGTTAGAGTCCCACGGCCTCCTGAATCACCAGACCCCTTTGGATCTCTTTGATCTCCGGATTGCGGCATTCCAAAGCCTCGGCCAGCTTGTTTGCAGCTTCCCTAGGCCGGAACGAGGTCCCACAGGAGAAAATATCCGCCGCCGCGTAACCGTACTCAGGCCATGTGTGAATCGAGATATGAGACTCGGAGATAGCCAATATTCCGGTAACGCCTTGGGGTGAGAAGTGGTGAAAAGATTCGCCGACGATGGTGGCGCCTACCTCTTGGGCGGTCTCTATCATCGCCTTGCGAATATAAGAGAGATCGTTGAGCAGTTCGGAGTTACAGTCCTTCAGTTCTAACAAAAGATGACAACCTAGTACTTCCAATCACCTGTCCTCCTGATTCGTTCGGTTGGTTTGAGCGCAACAATGAAACATTCTATATGCCCAATCATGGCTAGGCAATACCCCATAGTAAATTCACTTCTAGGCCTAGGCTCAACCCCTTGGCCTAAGTTGCTCCCAACGACCGGAAACCGGCTCTCTTTTAAGGTAGTCCGGTGCTAGCGTTGAATCTAACCGGATAACTCGGAGGCGTTCTCGAGCATGGTTTCAGGCAGTACCGACTCAAGCGGAATCTCAGCCTCGAACGGCGGCATGATTCTCATCGTCGAAGACGATGATCGTATCTCGCGCCTAGAGCGCTTTGTTCTGGAGCAGGTAGGCTACCGGGTAACCTGCGCTGGCACCGGTGAAGAGGCTCTCGATATTTTGCCCAAAGCGACTCCTTCGCTGGTCCTTCTGGACGTGATGCTGCCTCAGATGGACGGATTTACAACCTGTCAAAAGATTCGTGAGTCTTCTCAGGTGCCGATAATCATGGTAACCGCCAGGGACCGGGATGCCGACAAGGTCCGGGGCCTGGAGATGGGGGCCGACGACTATATCACCAAACCCTTCTCAACACACGAACTCGCATCACGGGTGAAGTCCGTTCTGCGGCGCACCGATGGCAACCGGGACCATAACACCCCGGCCTTTCAACCGCCCTCCAAACGCGACATGTCTTTTCTACACCCACGAGACGAGGAACTGGGTTATCCCACACAGCCTCCCGTCTCCGAATCCGGAGGCCTCCTAGATCATTATTTTGGCAATGGGAAGTCCACGTCAATCGTAGTTCAAGCCGCCTCGGGCGCCGGCAAAGCAGCTAACGAGAATTACGAGGGCGCCGTGAGGCTGATAGTTAGAACCACGGGCGCCGTTAAGGAATTGATCAGATTCGTCGACTCCCTCCGGGAGGACCCCCAGATCCATCTGCTGCGCATGGTCTCCAACCCCCGGCGAGACGGTATGGAGGTTTGGCTTCGCCTGCGCGCCCCCAACCCCTTGCGGACCACGCTTCTGGCCGCGGCTGGAGTCTCCCGAGTTGAAGCAGCGGACCGCTCCGAATCTGAACCCGATACGGCGGTCCTGAAGGTGTCGCTGGACTGACCCCGGGACCATCTTTCAGGTAATTGCTCTACAGTGCCGGCCTCCCCCGGCGCCACCCGCGATCGGCTCATTGAATATCGGCTTGTATTTAAATTACCGCTGTCATAACTTTGAACTAACCGCCTGGTGGCGTAGGCGTAGTTACGCATACATCTGGAAACCAGAATAAAACTCGAGAACAGGACCGCGGAAATGTGACGAACGTCACACTTTACAACCGATGTAGGTCACAGATTCAAACGGCGGGCCGCCGCATAATCAGGTCAACGTCTAAATAAATTGACCCGACTAAATGGGCACCAGCTAGGAGAGGAAGCAGATGCGTAATGTATTAAAGAAAACCCTGGGCAGGGGATCAGAAGACCAAAAGGGATTCACCCTGATTGAACTGCTGGTCGTT
>JADFPD010000041.1 GCA_022562475.1 Chloroflexota bacterium
CCTGTCTTATCTGGTGCCCGAGACCCAGGATGACCTGATGCGACGCCGGGGCGCGCTGGAGATCGTCGCCCAGTCCTGCCACGGCATGCTTGGCCGCACGCCAGATTATGTGAATATACAGTTGACCGCCTCCCGCCAACTGGCCCATCTATACGGACTGAACGACAAGCGGCATGGGGATAATCTGCGCAATTACCACGAATACGTGAGAGAGCGGGACCTTTGCGTGACCCACGCCTTCGGGCACCCTCAGATGAACCGAGCCCTGTCCCTGGCCGAACTGCCCGACCCCTACACGGCGGTGGGTGTGGTCGACCACACCAGCGAGGGCGTGATCGTGCGGGGCGCCAAGCTCCTGGCCACCCTGGCCCCGTTCTCCGACGAGATATTTGCCCCTGTATACCGGCCCCTGCGGCCCGACGTGGAAGAGGACCGCAAGTATTGCATCGGGTTCGCCTTGCCTGTGGCAACCCCCGGCCTTAAGTTCATCTGCCGCCCCAGCCACGACCTGGGCCGTCCACTGGCCGATTATCCACTGTCCGGGCAGTACGACGAGATGGACGCCCTGGCCATCTTCGACGATGTGCTGATTCCCTGGGAGCGGGTCTTCATTTACGATGACGTGGAACTGGCCAACATGACGGTTGAGAAGGTGACGCTGTGGCGGCAATACATGCAGCAGGTGGCGGTCAAGAACATCGCCAAACTGGAGTTCATCCTAGGCATCGTCCACGGCATCACCGAGGCCATCGGTATCGGCGGATTCGCCCACGTCCAGGAGAAAAATGCCGAGGTGATAGACACCCTGGAAACGGTTCGGGCCTACATGAGGGCCGCCGAAGCCGACGCCGCGCCCTATGAAGGAGAAGGAATCTGGCCGGCCGCCGAGCCGTGGACCGCCATGCGCCACTGGTATCCGGACGCCTACGCCAGGGTCGCGGCGATAGTGGAGCAACTGGCTGCCGGAGGGTTGATGCTGACCCCCACCGAGGAAGACTTGGCGGGGCCTCTGGCCGGAGATATCGGCAAGTACTATCAGGGGGCGTCCATCGACGCCAAGAAAAAGGTGCGGCTATTCCGGTTGGCCTGGGACCTGATCGGCACCCAGTTCGGGTCCCGGCAGACGCTGTACGAGCGCTTCTTCAACGGGGACGTGGTGCAACTCCGTCAACGCCGCTTCGCCACCTACGACTACTCCCGCGCCGACGCCTCACTGGAGTTGTTCATGGAGGAGTTGGAGAGGGAGTAGTGTCCTGCGGCTATCGCCTCGGCAGTCCGCAAGTGCTGGTGATTGAGACCTCCGGAGTTGTCACCCTGATAGCGCCGTAGGCGTGCGAAGGGTCTCCTTGCTTTGATGAGACGTTGTTCCAGATGGCAAAGAGATTCCTCGGCTGACGCCTCGGAATGACAGCGGGGAGGGATGCCTCAGTGGACCGGTGACTGGCGGCCGCGCGGTTAGCCGCTAAACAGGTCTTTGACCTTGGTTAGGAACGAGCGGGTCCCGCCTCGTTCCAAGAACTTGGCCCATGACTCCTGAGCGGAACTGGAGCGCTTCAGGTCTTTGATCCGCTGCCTCATGATCTCCAGGACTTTCTTCTCTTCGCCCTCGTCCAGCCAGTAACCGTGTTCGTTCTTGCAATGGTCGATGGGCAGGTCGTGGGCCCGGTAGTTGAATGTCTCCATGACCTCATTGCAATGGGGGCAGGAGATGTCGCTCTCCCGCCGGGCGTACTCGATCATGCCCTTGCTGTCGTCCTCGTCCATGGCGTGGTCTTCCAGTTGGTCCAGTTCGTGGAAGTCCAGCCACAGGCCCTTGCACTGGGGGCAATGGTCGATGTCGATATCCTTATATTTTTTCTCGTCTAGAGCAACATCGCAACGTGGGCAGTTCAACTTGGTCCCTCTCTAATTTCCAGGGCGTTTCGGCCCCAGGGTTGTTGGGCCAGGATAGCATATGGGCTATCCAAGAGTCACCGTGCCTTATGAGGAATACGCGGAGGCCGGAGTTTCGGATGGGAAAGGTTAACTGCCCGTGAACTTGGGCGTCCGTTTCTCCAGAAATGCCTGCACGGCCTCGGTCTGATCGGCGGTGCCGCGGAGCGGGTCGTTGGCCCGGTGCTCGGTCTCGATAACCCGGTCTAGGTCGGGGTGATGGCTGTTCAAAAGCGCTTTCGTCGCCTTCACCGCCAGCGGCGGATTGGCGGCTATCTCCTGGGCCAAGGACTCGGCTTGGGACATCAACTCATCGGCGGGAAATACCTCGTTGACCAACCCCTTGGCCAGCGCCCATTGGGCGTCGTAAACCCTGCCGGTGTAGGCCATCTCGGCGGCGATGCCCGGCCCGGCCAGCGCGCCAAGTATCTCTGAAACGCCGGCGTCGGGCACCAGCGAGCGCTTGACGAAGACCGATGTGAACCGGGCGGCTTCCGAGGCTAGCCTGATGTCGCAGGACAAGGCGATGCCCAGCCCCGCCCCGGCGGCCACGCCGTTCACCGCGGCGATCAGCGGCTGGGGTATCTCCCGTAGATGGGGCGCTAAACGCATGGTGATGGAAGGGCCTGGGTCCGTTTCCGCCGAAAGACTCGGGTCGTTGTCTCCCCCCTTGGCCATACGTTTCGGCATATCGCCCACGTCGGCCCCAGAGCAGAATCCCCGGCCGGCGCCGGTTATGACAACCACCCGGATCTCGGGAAACTCCCCGGCCAGTTGGTTGAGAACTTCGTGCAATTCCAGTCCCATCTGCCGGTTGATGGCGTTCAAGCGGTCGGGACGTTGCAGGGTAATCACCGCCACGTTACCGCGGCGTTCAAGGGCTATGTGCTGAAATTCAGTGCCGGACTTAGTATCGGTGGTGGCCATGGGCTCTTCCCCTTGGGTCGGCTAGTTGGTCTCTGGCTATCTGGGCGCCCCGGAATAAGGCCGACAGCTTAGCCCGTGCAGTCGCTTGGCTCAGCAGCACCAGCCCGCAGTCGGGCGCCGCCTGCAGCTTCTCCGGGTCATGATGCTCAGCCGCCGCCAAGAGCCGCTGAGCGATTTTTTGCGCGTCTTCAATCTCCGGGTTGGCGTTGTCTACGCAGCCGAAAAGCACGGTTTTGGACGGACAGAGTTCCAGCAGCGCCGGGTCCAGTTGCGGCGCCTGGAACTCCAAGGCCAGTTGGTCGATCTGGGACCGTTCCAGTTCAGCTAAGATCTGAGGATAGCTGGGCTTGATCGGGCGTTCTACGCCTGGAATCGCGTAGCTGTAGCAGACGTGGACCGCCGTCTGGGCGCGCAGTCCATCGGCGCAACGGTCCAGGGCCTCGATGCCCCATTCGGCCACCTTCTCCGGGTAGCGGCTGAAAACCGGCTCGTCGAACTGGATCACCGCCGGCCCAAGTGCGTCCAAGGCTTTGGCCTCCCGGTTGATGGCGGCGGCCACCGCCAGCGCAAATGTTCGCTCGTCGCCGTAGTAGGCGTCGAACGTAGAATCGGTGACGGTCATGGGGCCGGGCAGCGTGACCTTCACCGGTGAGGTGGTATTTGTCAGCAGGAAACGCAGGTCGTCCACAACGATGGGTCCGCGCCATTCAACCGGCCCGGTGCAGCGTCCCACCTGGGCCAGGCGGCGGCCGTCGCGGATCCACTTCTCCGCCAGCGTCTCGTAGTCGAATCCGCCCAGTTGCGATGTTACGTAAGTGAGGTAGGTTTTCCGCCGTTGTTCGCCGTCGCTGATTATCCGGACCCCTGCGGTTTCCTGATCGTAGATAGCCAGCCGCACCGCATCGTTTTGGGCATCATGCAACGGGCTGCCTTCAAGCAGCCAGTCAGAGCCGGTGCCGTGGTGATCGAAGCCCTTGGCGTCCAAGGGCATCTGGCGGTAGAGCCAGGGCGGTTTGGGCATGCTGCCCACAACTGTGGTTACGAACGGCTCGGCCATCTTATTTCATGACTCGGCGGAAGAAATCCAGGGCATTGCCGCCGACGATCTTCTTGATGTCGGTGTCCGAATGTCCCCGGCGGATCAGGCCGCGGATGATGTTCTTGCCATCGGCCGGTGATTCCAGCCCGTTCAGATAGGGAGCAGGCATCTCATCCAGGCTCCGGCCCAACATGTAGTGCTGGAATAGCATGTGGTCGCCGATGACCGTGTCGGTGCCGATGCCCACGTGTTCGACGCCGATCAAGTTGACCATGTAGTCATAGTGGTCCAGAACGCACTCGATGTCCTGCTCCGGGTCGTCGCTGAGGGCGTTGGGCACGGCCGTGATACAGACCAGGCCGCCCTTGGCGGCGCAGGCTTTGAGTTCGTCGTCCTTCCGCGTGCGTACGGTGGGCCGCAGGGTGTAGGCGGCGTTGTGGCTGAAGACCACCGGCGCCCGGGAGAACTCGATGGCGTCCATCACGGTGGGCGTAGAGGCATGGGACAGGTCGACGGCCATGCCGATGTCGTTCATGCGGTGGACCACTTCGATCCCAAATTCGCTCAGGCCGCCGGGGTTGCGTTCGTACATGCCGTCGCCGATGTAGTTCTTGCGGTTGTAGGTGATGCCCGCCAGCCGGACGCCCATGGAGTGCAGTTGGTCGAGACGCTCCAGACGGTTGCCGATGGGCAGGTGCTCGAGCGTGGGCATGAACCCGACCTTGCCGGCCTGCTTCGCCGCCAGTATCTCGTCGGCGTTGCCCACCCTGACCACCTTTTCCTGGGCCGACACATCCGCCAGCATCATGCCAACCTCGGCCGCCACATCTTCGTATTCCACGAAGGACATCTCGGTGGCGTTCTGCAGCGCGCCAAACACGTTGGAGGTCGTCACCGTCGACCAGCCGCCGTACACAACGGCCTCAAAACCCCAGTGATACCGGTTGGTGCGCAGAAAGTCCACGAACCGGTCCATGGCTTCGGGCAGCACGAAGGGGTGCTGGTGCACGTCGATCATGACCGCCTCTTCGACCAGGCCCGCGAACCGGGTTTCCTCCCCGGAGTTCAAAGGGACGGTGGAGGACGGCACCCGTCCGATCTCTTTGGACATCAGGAATTCGCTGATGCTGGTCATTTTTTCCTCACGAGGCGTGTAGCCGAAAAAGATGGGACTGATCGATTCTGGGTAGGCGAAAGAGATTTGGAGTGTAAATTAGGCAGGGATCGGAGTCAACGGGAGAGCGTTTAATTAAGCGAAATAGCCGCTCCGGCCCCCTGAGTCTGCTCGTTGACCAGGAATGAAGCGTTGTCGCGGCCGCGGGAGGTCTCCAGGTCGGCGTCGAACCGCTGCCCGCCCATGGTCCCGATGAGTTCATACCGTTGCTCGGTATAGAGCCGACCCTCGTACTCCGGTCCTTTGACGTTCCGCTCCATCTCCCCAGCAAGGTACATCTCCACGGCCTGGACCATCAGCTCCTGAAATTCGTCTTTGGTCAGGTATGAAGAGGCCTTCAAGAAGACGTAGCCCCACCGGATTCCCTTGTGTTCCAACATCTATGTCCAGTACTCCCTGTCCGGCCTATTCAGAGGACTTGCGGCCGCCCATGCCAAGTTGCAGCACAACGGCGGAGACCAACGCCACACCAAGGCACAAAAATCCTACCGCAGAAAAGCCTCCCAGGGCAAGAACGGCACCGCCCAATGCAGCCCCGCCTACCCCTCCCAGTTGGTTGCTGGCGCCCAGCATGCCCACGGCAGTGGCTTGGGAACTGCCGGAGATCTCGGTGCTGATGGCCAAAAACGTCGGCCAGCCAACGCTGATGAACGTGATGCCGATCAAGGCTACGCCCACCGCGCCCCAGGCTGTGATGTCGAAGGAAAAAAGGACCAGAGAGGCCAGCCCACCGGCTATGGCGCATCCAGCCACCACTTGGGCACGCCTTTTCGACGCCACGACCGAGCCGGCCATGAAGCTACCCACAACGACGCCTACCCCCACGATGGACAACGGCGCCGCAGTTGCTCCGACGCTGAAGCCATGTTCGCTGATCAGAAAAGCGGCCAGGTAACTGAAGGTCCCATAAAAGGCGACCCGCTGCAAGAAATTGGCCGCCAAGGCCGTCCGGAACAGACCGATGCCTGCCATCTGCTTGTACCGGGAGATGAAGGAGAAGGACCCCGCTTCCGGTCTCTGGGATTTCGGGTACCAGAACCAGTGCAACACGGCACAAATGAGGAGCAAAGACCCAATCACCAAGAACGGGACCCTCCAGCCGCCGGCGCTGGCCACGACGGCCACCATCGGCACTCCGATCACCCCCGACAGCGCGGCGAAGGCCATCAGAAGTCCGAATGCCCGTGCCCTCTTTGCCGGGGCTACGACATCGGCCACCGCCGCCATGCTGTTGGGCGGAATCAGGCCGCCGCTCAAGCCCGTCATGACCCGCAACCCCAGCAGGACTCCGAAAGTTGGAGCGAAGGCCGACGCCAAGACACTGATGGACAACAGGGTTAGTCCGGCCACCGCCACGGGACGCCTGCCGAAAGAGTCCGAGATTGGGCCGACCGAGATCACCGAGACGGCCCAGGCGCCGAATGTCGCGGCTGCAAGCTGTCCGGCCGCTGCTACGGAAACGTCGAATTCGGCGGCCAGCTCCACCAGAAGAGGCGCCAACATCAGCGAGACGTTCTGGACCAGGAACATGGCCGCGCCGGTCAATGTAAGGAACCTTGCCTGATTCATCGGTCAGGACTCACAGGGACCTCGCCGGTTCGCGCATGAATAGAATGATGACCACCACCGAAAACGCCGTCACGCCCAGGCACAGATACCCGATTCCGGAGAACCCACTGGAGGCCAACAGAATACCGCCCAGGGCAGCGCCACCGACCATTCCCGCCTGGTTGCTGATGCCAAATAGGCCGACTCCGGTGGCCCGCGACTGGCTGGATACCTGAGTGCTGACGGCGAGCAGCACCGTAAAGGGGACGGTGAAAAGAGATATCGACACCGTGGCTAATGCCGCGGCTAACCAAAGAGGGAGGTCGAGTGCAAACAGCAGCGATGCAGCGACTCCACCGGCTATTGCCGACATTGCGATCAACGGCATGCGGTCATTTCTGTTGGCCACGATCCCGCCCGCATAGCTGCCGGCCACCGTGCCGATACCGACGAACGCCAACGGCACCGCAACGGCGCCGACACTGGTGTCATAGGAGTCGATGAGGTAAGTGGCCAGGTAGCTGAACAGCGCCATAAAGGCTATCCGCTGTGCGAAGTTCGCGACCAACAGGGCCCGGAACATCGGTATGGCCAGCAGGGCTTTGTATCGTGAGAAGAACGAGAATGACTGGAGTCCACCTCCTTCCCGAGCGCTCGCACCCCTGGGGAACCAGAACCAATTGAGCACGGCGCAGGCGGCCAGCATCGAGCCGATGACCAGGAAGGGCACCCGCCAGCCTCCAGCGTCAGCCACCACCGCCACCAAGGGCACTCCGATAACCCCAGACAGTGCGGTGAACGCCATCAGAGTGCCTATCGCCCGGGCCCGGCGTTCGGGGGGAAGGGAGTCGGCCACGGCGGCCATGCTGTTGGGCGGCATCATGCCGCCGCCAAGTCCGGAGATCACCCTAAGGGCCATCAAAGTCCCGATGTTGGGCGCGAAGGCCGAGGCCAAGACACTGACGGCAAGCAATGTCAGTCCGATCAACGCCACCGGCCGTCTGCCGAAGGAGTCGGACAGAGGCCCAACCGAGACCACCGAGAAACCCCACGCCGCAAACGTTACTGTGTTGAGCTGCCCGGCGACCGAAACTGAAGTGTCGAAATCGGCGGCCATGGCGACCAACAGCGGGGCCAACATCAAAGAAGTGCTCATGGTGGCAAAAAGCCCCAAGCCCACTGAGACCATGAAACGTGTTTGGTTGATCGAGGCTTGGATGGTGGAAGCGCTCAACTAGGCCATCCCCTCATCCGGTTCCCGGACTGCCAGGCGCATCACCAACGCGGAGACGACCACCGCACCCAGGCAGAAGATGCCCACGGCCGAAAATCCGCCGATGGCCAGGAACGCTCCGCCCATCGCCGAACCGGCCATCCCTCCCAGCCGGTTGCTGCCGCCCATCATGCCGACCGCGGTGGCGCGGGACTGCCCGGCAACGTCGGTTGCGAAGGTGATGAACACCGGCCAGCCAACGCTCAGCACGCAGACCGCGCCGAAGGCGATGGCCACCGTTGCCCACATGGCCGGGTCGAGGGAGAACATGATGGCCACTGCCCCTCCACCGGCCAGCGCGGAAACAACCACGAAGTTCAGTCGCTGCTTGTGGCTGGCGATGACCCCGCCCAAGAGACTCCCCACGACGGCGCCCGCTCCGACGACTGCCAAAGGTAGCGCGGTCTCGCCGACACTCGTCCCGTAGGTGTCGATCAGATAGGCTGCCAGGTAACCCAATACGGCGTAGTACGCGATCCGCTGCGAGAAGTTGGCCAGCATCCCGAAGCGGAACACCGATATTGATCCCAGTTCCTTGAACCGGCTCATATAGGAGAAGGACCGTGGCCCGGCCGCCTGGCC
This sequence comes from Chloroflexota bacterium, assembly GCA_022562475.1. GTDB lineage: Bacteria > Chloroflexota > Dehalococcoidia > Lucifugimonadales > UBA3495 > UBA9611. Next base: position 8,476 of record JADFPD010000041.1, read on the forward strand.
CTTCGGGTACCACAGCCAGGAGAGGGCGAACGTGGCCAGCAGCAGACCGCCGACCACCAGGAACGGCAGCCGCCAGCCGGCGACGCTGGCCAAAATCGCGACCACGGGAATGCCGATCACCGTTGCTGAGGCCATGACGCCTTGAGCAACCCCGATGGCCTGCCCCCGTCTCTCCGGCGAGACCACGTCACTGATGGCGGCCATGCTGTTGGGCGGGATCATGGCCCCGCCCAGACCGGTGCCCATGAGGAGGAACATCAGAACGATGAAATTAGGGGCGAACGCCGCGGCCAGGATACAGACCCCCATCAGACCCAGGCCGGTCAACGCGACTAGACGGCGTCCCAAGGAATCGGAAAAGGGGCCGATCAAGGGTGCAAAAACAGCCCAGGAGGCAAATGTGGCCGCCGCCAACTGGCCGGCCACCGCCACGGAGGTGTCAAATTCATCGGCGATGTCCACCAACAACGGACCCAGCATCAGCGCAACAGTGTTGTTCAGGAACAAAGCCGCGGCGATCATGGAAAACGCCCTCGCCTGGCTCGTTGCTGGAATGCTGGTGGTATCGGTGGTCATCGGAGAAATGGCCGGAATAGGGCTCAGGTCAAACTAGAAGACACAAGAAGGGTTAAGAACCATGTAGTGGCAAAACTTGGCGGGGGGTGGTGGAGCTGCGGCCCCGATTTATCGGGGGAACCCCGTGCCTTCCCGATGGCAATCGGGACGCTTTCCCAGGTGGGCTATGCAATCAGGTTTAATTGGGATTCGAGATATGAGTGGCTCTTCCAAGATTTTAGCTGCATTTCTCTTTTTCGTGCTTCAGATTGGGAGTCATATTCTTCTTGATGAATCAGCCGCCAAGGTCGAAAGGCCTTTGTCGACTTAGTTCTACCGGCATTGTGCTCTTCGACTCGATTCTGTACATCGCCGGTACTTCCGATGTAATAACGTCCAGTGCGCTCACTTCGGAGGATATATATGTAATGCATCGCTGAGAAGTGGTGGAGCTGCGGGGACTCGAACCCCGTACCCCTTCAATGCCATTGAAGTGCTCTCCCAGATGAGCTACAGCCCCACTGTTAAAGTATGCCGTCTGCTTTGGCTGCGGCCCCGATTCACCGGGGGAACCCCGTGCCTTCCCGATTGACATCGGGACGCTCTCCCAGATGAGCTACAGCCCCACTGTTAAAGTATGCCGGTCTGCTTTGGCTGCGGCCCCGATTAATCGGGGGAACCTCGTACCTTCCCGATTGAGATCGGGACGCTCTCCCAGATGAGCTACAGCCCCACGCGAACTAACGGCAATCAGCAGTTAGCCGTCAGGCAGGATGATTGCCGCAATACAGCATAGCAAAACCGCTTTGCAGGTACAATAACTTGCCCTGGGGAACTAGCCCTTGCGGCAGTACTTCACGACGCGGCGGCCCTTGCCCCAGTCGCCGGGCGTCACCACATAGAGGTCTTTGTGAGAGTCCACCCAGATGCCGTGGCAAGAACGGTATTTTATCTCTCCCCACTGGGCCAGCCGCTCGCCCTCCAGGGTCAATACGCTGACCATCCCACCGTTGTGCTCCGGGATGTAGACGATGTCCTCATCATCGATGTACATCAACGCCGGGCCGATCAGCTTGGTGGCCCAAGTCGTGACGAACTCGCCGTCCTGCGTGAACACCTGGACCCGGTCGTTCTCGCGGTCGGAAACAAGGACCCGGCCCTGGCGGTCGATCCACACGCCGTGGGGCAGGTTGAACTGCCCGTCGCCGGAGCCGGGGCTGCCCCAAGACATGATCAGCTTGCCGTCGGAGGTGAACTTGTGGACCCGGGCGTTGGCGTAGCCGTCGGCGATGAATATCTCGCCGGAGTCGTTCACGGCGATGCCCGCCGGCATATTGAAGGGCGCGCCGCTGTGGGTCACGTTGGACCAAGTGCTGGAACTGTAATCGTCGGGGGCGACGCCGGTGTCCGACCGGGCCCCTTCTTCGCCGATGGTCATGAGGAGATTGCCGTCGTTGGTGTACTTGAACACCTGATGTTTGTTCCGGTCAACCAACCAAACATTGTCCTGTTTGTCCAGGTAGATTGCGTGGGCGAAGGAGATGAGGCCGGCGCCCCAGGACGAAACGAGATTGCCGTCCCGGTCGAAGATGCAGATCGGGTGGTCCGGGTCGCGGTTGAAGCAGTAGACCCGGTCCTGGGAGTCGCCGTAGACCGCGGCCGCCGGCATCTCCCACCCCTCGGGCAGTTTGGCCCAGTCTTCATCCACTTCGTAGGTGTATTTGCCATCGCCTACGGTAGTCGTCGCAGCCATTATTCTTCCTCCTCGGTAGTTCGCAGGGTATTTTTCAGTAAGGGCGGATGCCCGGGGTCTTGACCCGGAAACTGTATAGAGACACTCCGGGGGTGGTGTAAACGGTGCGGAAATCGGGGCCGCCAAAGGCGATGTTACGGGGCACTTCGGGCCCCCTGATTATGCCCAGATGGGTCCCGTCAGGCTCGAACACCCAGATGCCGCCGGAGCCGGTGCAGAATAACCGGCCCAGTGTATCAACCTTCATGCCATCGGGCACGCCCACTTCGGCGGAGGCCATGCTGGCGAAGATGCGGTTGTTGCTCAAGGTCCCGTCGGCGGCCACATCGAAAGCCCTGATCTTGCGGTGTTCGCAGACCAGCCCACTCTCCGCCTCTTCGAAGCAGACCTCGCTCTCCCGGCTGATGGCAACGTACAGGACGGACTCGTCGGGCGAGAAGGCCAGACCGTTGGGGTATTCACAGCCGTCGGTGGCGACGGAAATCCGGCCGTCGGGGGCGATGCGGAAAACGCCGGCGAAATCGTACTCGCGCTCGGCTTTAGGCAGGCGCAGATGCGGGTCGGTGAAGTAGATGCTTCCGTCGCTGCGGCAGACCACGTCGTTGGGCTTATGGAACCGTTTGCCTTCCCAGCGTTCGGCGATGGTGGTTACGGCGCCGTCGGCCTCCATGCGGGTCACACAGCGGTGGTCGGCGCCCTCGCACATCAAGAGACGGCCCTGCCGGTCGAAGGTGCAGCCGTTGCCCTCACCGGTGCCCTCGCGGACCACGCTCACTCCCGAGGTCTGGTCCCACCGCTGCAGCCGGTTGCCGACCAGGTCGACGAAGGTCAGATACCCCTCTGGGTGCCAGAGGGGCCCTTCGGTGTTGCCCAGGCCGGTGGCTAGAAGGGTGTGCTCGGCCGATTCGAGGATATCGGCGAGGTTGTCGGGCATGAGGGTCTCCGGAGATTTAGGTGGGGTCCAGGTTCAACAGGCGGGATTATAACAGCATGCCGTGCGTGGCGCACTCTGGGCGAAAAATCGATTGACCGTTCCGATGGGCTTGATTAGAATGCCAGTCACCTGCCCTGGATCAAAGGTGACAGGAGTACAACATGGTCAACATGAAGCCAAAGGACTCTGTCGAAGCCATCACCGTCGAGCTTCGGGCGCAGGCCGTGCGCCTTTGGGGAGAGCAGCGGGCGGGCGAGTTGGAAGCGTCCATCGAGCAGACCGCCCAGCAACTCTGGGACCTGGGCCAAGAGACCGTTCACCGTGACCTGGAACCCGGGTTCTACCAGTAGCGCTTACTCAGACCAACAACTATCGCGTGAGGTCCGGCCATGCCCCAGCCCTACGAACTAACGGTGTCCCAGGCAGCCCAGGAGATCAAGGACAAGAAGCTGTCTCCGGTTGACCTGGCCCTGTCGCTTCTCGAGCGTATAGACGACACCGACAAAGACCTCAAGGCCTGGGTGACCATCGACCGGGAAGAAGTCTTGACCAACGCCAAACAGCGGGAGGATGAGGCCCGGCAGGGGAAGACTCGAGGCCTACTTCACGGCGTGCCGGTGGGACTGAAAGACATCTTCTACACCGCCGGGATGAAAACCGCGGCCGGCTCCAAAGTGTACGCCGATTTTGTGCCCGACTTTGATGCCACGTCGGTGGCCAAGATCAAAGAGGCCGGCGGCATCATCCTGGGCAAAGCGGTAACCACCGAGTTCGCCACTGCCGACCCCTCGCCCACCTTCAATCCCTGGAACTTTGAACACACTCCGGGCGGCTCCAGCAGCGGATCATCGGTCGCCGTCGCCACCAAGACCGTGGGTGCGGCCCTGGGCTCCCAGACCGGCGGCTCCACCTGCCGGCCGGCCGCCTACAACGGCATCGTCGGACTCAAGGCCACCTACGGCCGCATCAGCCGCTATGGGGTGGTGCCCGTGAGTTGGTCGCTGGACCACGTCGGCATCTTGGTGCGCACCGTCGAGGACGCGGCCCTGATGTTGCAGGTCATGTCCGGTGAGGACATAAACGACCCTGGCTCGTCGAGTGAGCCGGTGCCCGATTTCATGAAACAGATGGCCGAGCACGACCGGCCGCCAACCATCGGCATCGTCAGCCATTATTATGCGGAGAAGTCGACGCCCGAGGTCTGGGCCAACACGCAAGAAACCGTTGATCGATTGACCGCCGCTGGGGCAGAGGTGGTGGAGTTGGGCCTGCCGGACAGCTTCAAATCTTGCCACAGCGCGCAGCGGATAGTCATGAACGTGGAATGCGCCGCCTTCCACGAACAGTTCCACGCCACGCAGGCCGAAGACTACGGGCCCAGGGTCCGTGCCGGCATGGAGATGGGGATGTTGGTCCCAGCCACCAAATACCTGCAGGCCCAGCGGCTGCGCCGGCAGTTCCGTAACGACATGGTCCAGATGGTGCGGCAGGTCGATGTGGTGCTGACCCCGACCATCCCCGCCCCCGCTCCAAGGGACCGCAACACCACCGGAGACGCTTCATTCCAGGTGCCCTGGACCACCAGCGGCCTGCCGACCATCACCCTGCCCTCGGGACTGAGCGAGGACGGTCTGCCTTTGGCGGTGCAGTTGGGCGCTTTACCCTTCGAAGAAGGAAAAATGCTGGGCGCCGCGAAGTGGTGCGAAGGGGCTCTCGGATTGTCGCTCTCCCCACCTAATTACAGCTAGAAACGGCCCCTCGCGTAAACCTTCACTCGCCTGCCGGCATCCAAGTTTCTAGCCGAAGCCGATTCTCGCAACTAACCTGGTCCGAGCTTTTTGTCGTTCGAAACCAGGGGAAGTTTCCCAGGGGGTTCGATTGAAGAAAGACTATGATTTATTGATCATCGGCGGGGGTTCCGCGGGGCTGACCGCCGCCCGGTTCGCCCGGCAGATTGGCCTAACCGTGGCGTTGGTGGAGAAAGGCCGCGTGGGCGGCGATTGCACTTGGACCGGGTGCGTGCCCAGCAAGACCCTCCTCAGGGCCGCAAAATCCGCCCAAACTATCAAAGAGGCCGCCCGGTTCGGCACGACCACGTCCCAACCAACCATCGATTTTAAGGCAGTGATGGGCCGGGTCCGCTCGGTGATACAAGAGATCTTTGAGGCCGAGTCACCTGACACCCTGCAAGCCGAAGGCATCGACGTTATCCAGGGCGAGGCCCGTTTCATCAGCCCCAAGACCGTATCGGTGGACGGCCGGGAGATCAACGCCCGCCGGTACCTGGTCTGCACCGGGGCGGGCCCGGCGATACCGCCCATCGATGGATTGGCGGAGGTTGATTTCCTGACCTACGAGACCATCTGGGACCTGGAAGAACTGCCGCCCCGGCTGGCCGTGGTGGGCGGTGGGCCCATTGGATGTGAGCTGGCCCAGGCGTTCTGCCGGTTGGGTTCGTCCGTGACGCTGGTGGAGGGCGCCGAACGCATCATGCTGCAAGACGAGCCGGAAGCGGCGGATATGCTCGCCAAAAAGCTCGTACAAGACGGCGTGGACCTCAGGACCGATGCGGCCCTACAGCGGGTGGAAAAGACCGCCAACGGCGTCCGGTTGATTCTCAGCGGGGATGCTCAGTTGGAAGCCGATAGAGTATTGGTCTGTGTCGGGCGACGGCCTCAGGTCGACGGAATGGGACTCGACGAAGCCAAGGTCAAACATGGCCGCGGCGGGATACAGGTCAACAAGCATCTGCGCACCGATCAAGCAAACATCTACGCCGCCGGGGACTGCACCGGCGGATATCAGTTCACCCATTACGCCGGCTACCAAGGGTTCATGGCCGTGCGGAACGCCTTCTTGCCCTTCAACAAGAGATCGGTGTTGGAGCGGGTGCCCTGGGCCACGTTCACCGACCCAGAGGTAGCCCACGTTGGACTGACCGAAGACCAGGCCAGAGACCGCCACGGGGACAAAGTCGAGGCCGCCACCTGGCCCATGGACCAGACTGACCGCTGGTTCATGGAAGGAGACTCGCCGGGCTTCTTGAAGGTGGTGAACTTGTCCAGCGGCAAACTGCTGGGGGTGACCATCGTGGCCTCACGCGCCGGTGAGATGATCCAAGAATGGGTCCTTGCGTTGGACCAAGGCTTGAAGCTATCCCACATGGCCGAGTCCATCCACGTCTACCCTACCTACTCCCTGGCGACCCAACAACTGGCGTCGAAGCTAAGAGTGGAGCAACTGTTCAGCGGGACCATGGGCAAATTTTTACGCAGATACGCCCGCATGGTGGGGTAGCCGCCGGCTGAGCCGGAGCAGATACCTTCGGTGCGCCAGCATAGCTGCTTTCGATTTTTTTACTTGAGCGGATTCTTTGTCCTACCTGTCATCCTGAGGACAGCGAGGGATCTCTTTGCTCTCGACCAGGGTGGTGCTTCTACCAACGAGATTCCTTCCCCGCCAGCCGGGATCCCGAAATGACAGGCCGGGAACCGATCCCCGCACAACAATCTGGCGGCGCATCGCTAGAACATGCCGCCAACAAACCGATCGAAAGCAATTACTCCAGCGACCCGGCAGGTAATAGACCCGGCCGCGCCGGCACTGCTTAGAAGATGGCTATCGGATTTACGGGTGAGCCGGTGGTGTTGTGGAGGCGCAGCGGCCCGATCGTGACCATGAACTCCCAGCGGTTGCGTTCCTTGCAAGCCTGGGCCACCCCTTCCAGGTCGGCATTGTCCAGGATCCAGATGCCCATGGCCGTGATACTCACCTGGTGAATCGGACTCGGCACCTTCTCGTACTGGGGCGGGTTCACGTCGTTGCCGGTATCTGAGCCCATCATCGCGATGCCGCGTTCGTAGAAAAGAGGCAACACAGAAGCCTGGCAGGCCGTCGAGCCCGCCGACCGCTCCACCGGCCCTTCCACGTTGCGGCGATGCAACTGACCGGTGCGTATCAACAGGATGTCGCCCTCCTCCACCTTGAATCCGCAACGCTCCTCGGCGGCTAAGATGTCGTCGATCATGACGCCCTCGCCCCTTTCCACCCAGGCGATGCCCCGAATCATTGGAACATCGACCAAGACCGCTCGGGAGATGATGCCCTCTTTGGCTTCCTCCACGGAGCCGAAGGTCGCGCCGAGGCTAGTGGAGACCAGGTGGGCCGGCTTGCCGTTGTAGGTCTTCCCGTTCCAGAAGAAATGGGATAGAGCGTCCACGTGGGTCACGGTAACGCCGTGGAAGATCATGCCGAAGTAGTCGGTGGCGGCCGGGAAAGTCCGGGAGCTAACCTTGTCGCCGCTGGCCCAGCCCTCGCCGCTCTCCACCATGAAGTGCACCGGCGTGTTGGTTGGGGCGTCGAGACTCGGCTCGAAGGTAACCGTCCGGGACATCGAGATGCGGACCCCTTCCTGCACGGTGGCGATGGCCTGCTTTACTTTGGCTGGAGTGATGTAATTGGGTGCGCCCAATTCGTCGTCATCGCCCCACTTTCCCCAATTGGAGAATCTGTCGAAATAGCTGAGAACTTCCTCTTCGCTGGGAATATTCGCCTGCGGCATATTTTTACTCCTAGATAAGATGATTGTCCTGATGGAATCGGGGCTTTTAGCCGACAACTGGCGGTTTCAAATGGAAGCCGATGATCTTCTCGCACCAATGGGCGATGGCCAAGAGGCGGGCCTCTTCGAAGGCCGGTGCGATCAATTGGATACCCAATGGCAGCCCTGACTCGGCCAAGCCGGCCGGCAGGGTTATCGTCGGTAGGCCGCAGGAAGTCCACGGCGCCTGGAACCTGGTGTCGCCGGTGTTGGTCAGGTCGGCCAGGGGCGCGGTGGGCGTGGAAGGCGTGAGCAGAACGTCCGCATGCTCCGCCAGAGCCTTCATGTCGGCGGTGAACCGGAGCCGCCTTTCCAGGGCTTTTGAGTAGGTTGGGGCGTCGGTGTCCAGGCCCTGGCGCAGCATCTCCCGTAGCTTGGGACGGTAGTCCTGGGCCTGCTTCTCGTACATGGGTTTATGGAAGGCGGCAGCCTCGACGCCCATGATGATCAGATGGTCCTGAAACGCAGTTTGAAAGCTATCAGGCAGCTTCAATTCCACGATGGAGGCGCCCGCCGACTTTAATTCTTCCAGCACGGCCCTAGTGCGCCGCTGGGTCTCTTGGTCGGACTCCTCCATGAAGAACGAAGTGACCAGTCCGATGCGCGGCGGCCCCGCCGAATCCAGTCCCGACATATAATCGCCAGCCGGCAATCGTGAGGCGACGGGGTCCAGCTCGTCCGGGCCGGCCATCACCTGCAACAGCAACGCCATGTCCTCCACCGTGCGGCCCATCCACCCGACGGTGTCCAGAGACCAACTCACCGGCACAACACCTCGGCGGCTGACCCGTCCGTAGGTCGGCTTGAACCCCACGATGCCGTTGTAGGACGCGGGCCGAAGCACCGAGCCCACGGTCTGGGAGCCCATGGCAACCGGGCACATCCGGGCGGCGACCGATACGGCCGAGCCGCTGCTGGACCCGCCGGGTGTGTGGGCCGGGTCCCAGGGGTTCTTGGTGTGGGAGGGGTCGAGGCAGGCAAACTCGGTGGTCACCGTCTTGCCCAGCATGATTGCCCCGGCCTTTTGGAGCAGGTCAACGGTAACGGCGGTCTCATTGGGGACGTAGTCTGCGTAGACCTTGGACCCGGCGGTGGTGGGAATGCCCGCGATGTGGTAGATGTCTTTGATGCCGACGGGTACGCCGTGCAGCGGGCCGGTGGCTGCTCCCCTGTCGATTTCATCCTGACGTTGTTGGGCGTCGGCCAGCACGGTCTCGCGGTCGACCCGCACCCAGGCATCCAACTCGGGTTCCAAGGCGTCCATGCGCTCCAGTAGGGATTGCGCCACTTCCACCGGAGTGATGGTTTTCTCGCGGATCAGGCGGGCGATTTCCGCCGCCGATAGCTCATGGGTCTGCGGCATGTTTGCTCCTTGGGTCTAGTTTGCCGTTTCGAACGCTGCACTTATGACACTAATTCTGGATGCCAATTTTGATTGTCACCCCGAGAGAAGCGAGGGGTCCCATTGCTGTGGACCTGCCTCGTACCAGCCCTCAGACAAATCTTTCCACCCGGGATTACCTGCCTCAATCAGGTCTATCTTCTTGGAACGTCTCCATCTCTTGATCTCCTTTTCGCGGGAGATTGCTCCCTCAACGTTAGATGTAGCGTCGAAGTAGACCAGCCGGTGCATTTTATAGCGTTTGGTGAATCCTTCGATGGACTCAGATTTATGTTGGTAAACCCGGCGTTCTAGGTCGTTCGTTACGCCGACATATAGGGTCCGAGATCGGTTGGTCATAATGTAGACATAGTATTGCCTAGCCATGTTTGGTTGTTAGCAACGAGATTCTTCGTCGGCTGCGGCCTCCTCAGAATGACAGATTGGAAGCTTGGATTCATCCAACGATGGACTCAAATTTTTGCTCGTATACTTGCCGTTTTAAGTCGTTTGTTACGACAACATATAGGGTCCGAGATCGGTTGGTCATGATGTAGATATAGTATTGTCTAGCCATGATTGGTTGTTAGCAACGAGATTCTTCGTCGGCTGCGGCCTCCTCAGAATGACAGCTTGCTAACCTGGTTTCATCCATGATTAGTCAGGAAGGAATCTCTACACCGGTGGGCGGCGGGTGTGCCAGTCGGTGGCCTGTTCGTAGGCGTAGGCCACGCGAAAGACCGTTGACTCGTCGAAGGGTTTGCCGGCTATTTGCAGTCCCACGGGCAGGTTGTCCGATGTGAAGCCGCAGTTGATGGACAGGGCTGGAACACTGGCCAAGTTGAAGGGCGCGGTGAAGCTGCGGCGCCCGCCCAGCATCTCCAAGAACGCCTCCTTGCTTTCGACGCCGGCCTTTTCGGGTAGAGGCGAAGCGGGTATGGACGAAGTTGGCATCACAAGGACGTCCACCTTCTCCAGGGCGTCCAAGATATGCTGCCGGAGCATGTGCCGCAGACGCACCGCCTTCTGGTGTGCCTGGGCCGGGAGGATGGCCCCGGCCAACAGCCGGAGCTGGAGGTTGTAGTCGTACTCTTTCAGGTGTTGGTCGATACCTTCCCGGTGGGCCGCGGAGACATCGGCGTAGGTCACCGCCGTTGAGATGGCCGCCGACTGGGCGATCAGCGGGATGTCGACTTCGGAAACAGCGGCGCCCAATTCTCCCAGTTGGGCGATGGCTTTGACCACCAGATCGCGGACCTGAGGATCGACGGTGTCACTTTGGACCCGTTCGGTGATGACGCCAATCTTCAGGCCCTGGACTCCCCCTGCCAGCGACGCCAAGTAATCCGGGACCGGAACGTCCCAGGTGTGCCCGTCTTTCGGGTCGTGTCCGGCGATCGCAGCCAAGGTCATGGCGCAGTCGGAAACGGTGCGTGAGATGGGGCCCACCTGGTCCATGGACCAGGACGCGCCCAAGACTCCGTGGCGGCTCACCCGGCCCCAAGTAGGCCGGATGCCCACCAGGCCGCAGAACGAGGCCGGCCCGCGGATCGACCCGCCGGTGTCTTCGCCTAGGGAAGTGGCGCAAAGGAAGGCTGCCGTGGCGGCGCTGGAACCGCTGCTGGAAGTGCCGGCATTGCGGGAAAGGTCCCAGGGATTGCGGGGCCGTCCGTAGGGATGCTCGAAGGCGTCGCCCATGGCGAATTCGCTCATGTTCAGCTTGCCAAGGAGCACCGCGCCGGCGTCGTTCAACTTGCTGACCACGGTGGCGTCTTCGTCGGGCACAAAGTCCTTCAGGATGGTGGAGCCGCCGGTGGTGAGGATCCCCTTGGTGTAGACCTGGTCTTTGATGCCGATGGGCACGCCGTGCATCGGCCCGCGGTACTTACCGGATACGATCTCCTGCTCCGCCCGGTGTGCGTCGGCCATCGCCCGGTCGGCGGTCACCGTGATATATGAGTTCAACTTGCCGTCCAATTGAGGGATGCGTTCCAGGTAGGCCTCGGTCGCCTCAACGGGAGAAACCTCTCGGGACTTGATGAGGGATGCCAACTCGGTGGCTGAGAGAAAGGGTAACTGCGATTTGTCCATCGGACGGCCTCCCATAGGTCTCCTAGGTTTCAAGACGGTCGAAGCTGAAGCACGGCCATTTTGCCCCCGGCCAGTCGTATTGTCAACGCGAGTCCACCGAAGGGTCCAGGGGCCGCACAGGGCGCAACGGGCTGGGCAGCAGGCGCCGTCAAAACAGGTCGCACTGGTATAATCGTCTAAGAATTATATCTTTGTAATCAGACTTTTTTGACGCTCATTGCGGGGTAGAGATATGGACATGTTGGCAGGGATCATATTGGCGGCCGGAGAGGGAACCAGGATGAAATCCCGGACTCCCAAGGTGCTGCACTGCCTCTGTGGCAAAGAGCTGCTGCGGTATCCAGTGGAGTTGCTGGGCCGTGCGGGCGTGGACCGCATCGTCGTCGTCGTTTCTCCAGCCAATCAAGACGCGGTGAAAGAGTTGCTGGGCGATACCGTGGAATATGCCGTGCAGCCCGCCATGACGGGAACCGCAGGCGCGGTGAAGGCCGCTGCCGGGATATTGAAAGGGCAGGCCCAGCAGATATTGGTGATCGGCGGCGATTCTCCGCTGGTGACCGATGAATCGGTCCTCCGTCTCATCGGCGGGCATCAGGAGGAGGGCCGCCAGATGTCCATACTGTCCGGCATCGTCGAAGGCAGCCGAGGCATGGGGCGTATCAGCCGCGACCAAGGCTCTCAGCAAAATGTTCTGGGTATCGTCGAGGCGGTAGACGACACTGAGAGAGACGGTCAACCGGTGGAAGTGAATTCCGGGGTCTACTGCTTCGAGGCCGAATGGCTTTGGGAAAACCTGGCGAAGGTCGACGCCGGCAGCGGCCGCGAGAGCTATCTGACGGACCTGGCGGCCGTCGCCGCAGAGACCGGGGGCTCGGTGGCGGCGCTGCCGTCCAACGACCCTGACGAGGTCCTAGGGGTGAACAACCGGGTGGAGTTGGCCCGCCTGGAGGATATCCAACGCCGGCGCATAAGGGAGCACTGGATGTTGGAAGGCGTGACGATATCGGACCCGTCATCGGTGATGATCGACGCCGGTGTGACCATCGGACAGGACACCGTGCTACTGCCGAATACCATGCTTCTGGGAAACACGTCGATCGGCTCCGGTTGTGAGGTCGGTCCCGGTTCGGTCGTCAAGGATTCTTCCGTTGGGGACAATTGCCGGGTGACATCGTCGGCTTTGGAGGAAGCGGTCATGGAGGCCGGGGTTGATATCGGCCCTTTCAGCCATCTGCGGCCGGGGGCGTACTTGGAGTCCGGGGTGCACATCGGCAACTACGTCGAAGTGAAGGAAAGCCGGTTCGCCGCCGGGGCCGTTATGGGGCACTTTGGCTATGTGGGCGACGCGTCCATCGGCGCCAACGTCAATATGGGCGCCGGCACCGTCACTTGCAATTACGACGGCAAAGACAAATTACGATCGGTGGTGGAGAGGGACGCGTTCATCGGCTGTGACACCATGCTGGTGGCGCCGGTCACCATCGGCGAGGGAGCGGTCACAGGGGCCGGCGCAGTCATCACTAAAGACGTGCCTCCTGCTAGACTAGCAGTCGGCGTTCCTGCTAAGATAGTAGACAGATAAGTGGTTCCAACTGACCTCCCGGTGACGCTTCCCGCAGGCATAAATAACAAAGAGGCTCATACGCGGGTTGACCGGGAGGACGGGGTGTTTGGATACAGATTATTTACCGCAAACCATAGTTTTTACCGTCTTCGCTCTCTTGTTCTCTTACCTGAGCCTGCTTCGCTCGGGCGGGTCTGCCAGGTCAACCGGCAGGAATGAGAATACCTCGGCCCTCCTCGAACCGCTCCTTTTCTGGCTGAAAGCGGCCTGTTTCTTCGCTGTTACCCTCTCCGGTGTGGCACTGATTCAAAGTGTGGCGACCACTGAATGGTGGCCCATCGCCTTCATGTCCATCGGACTGTTGGCGGGGATGTTTATGATCGACCGCACGGCGAGCATCCTGGTTAAACGTTACCCAGGTTTGTCACGGCCTTGGACCCAGGTTGGTCCCACCAATGGCCATGTGGCCGGCAGATCGACGTCGGCCGTAAACGGCAGGGAAGAGAATAGCACCGGATACGGCCGCCAGGCCGACGGCATCACGGTTGCCGAGCTCGAGGAACCGGCGATCACCGAAGAAGAGTTGACCAGCCTTGACGACCGGGACCGGGAGATGCTCCGTTCCATCATACGGTTGGACGCCACCACTGTCAGAGAGGTCATGGTGCCCCGGTTGGACATGGCCGCCGTGGAGGCCGACTCGCCCCTTAATGTCGTGGCTGAAACCATGGTGAACGCGGGCCATAGCCGCCTCCCGGTCTACGAAGAGACCATTGACAAGATCCTGGGCATCATCCATGCCCGTGACGTTCTCGCTTCATTGGCGAAGTCCGCTGCGTCCAAGTCCGATTCTGAATCTGAGGATTCGTTGCGTACTCTGGTGCGCGATGCGTTCATCATCCCAGAGACCAAACGAGTCGATGATCTGCTGGAAGAGCTGCAGGAACGCCGCACCCAGATCGCCATAGTGGTGGATGAATACGGCGGCACCGAGGGCCTGGTCACCATGGAGGACCTATTGGAGGAGATCGTCGGTGAGATCGAGGACGAATTCTCCCGCTCCCGGGATGCCCAGGTGATCCACCAGTCCGACGGCAAAGTGTTGGTCGATGCCGGAGTGACCACCGAACACGTGGAAGAGATATTTGGCGCCAAGATCGACACCACCGAGGTCGACACTGTCGGCGGCTACGTCTACCACAGCCTGGGCCGGATACCCCAGGCGGGTGACGTCGTGGAAACCGATGATCTGCACATAGAGGTGGTAACCATGTTGGGCCGGCGTCTCCGGAAACTACGCATCCACCGGATCGATGAGGGAGCGGCCAACCCAAGCCGTTAATATAGGCCTGTAGCGAAACCCAAAAGAGACGCCGAGAACATCGGCGTCTCTTTTTATTGGTAGATCCATTACGAATCCAAGCATCGTCTCCGCAACTGTCATTCTGAGCAGCGAAGCGGCGAAGAACCCCATTGCTGTTCGGAATCGCCGCATACCTAAACCTGGGCGCCGACCAGAAAAGCGTGGCACGGAAAAAAGAGACCCCTCGCTTCACTCGGGGTGACAGCGAGGGGTTTTGTAATCCGGCCGAGTGCCGACAGGTAATACGTGACAGCTTCCTGAACTACCTAAGCGCTATCAAAACCCCAGACACCACCAGACGGTAGTCGTAAACGAACCGGGGCACTGATGACACCAGGTTGATCTCCGCATACTGGGCTGCGTCCAATCGCAGGTCGTCCTGGTGCACCACCCGGCTGGATGTCGCCCGGTACAGGAACTGGTTGTCGCCGTTGTCGGTGATGATGAATACATCTTCACCGTTGCGCAATTTCTCCGGGACCTTTTGCAGATTGAAGAAGACCGACCCTTCCCGGCTGATGGGGCTCTCAGTATGGCCAAAGAACCAAGAGGCCCCTTGCTCACCGGCGTTGGCCGATGCAGGGATATGGCCCACGGTGTTGTCCGGGCTCTCGTAGGCCCGGCTGTCCCCCAGGTCCAAGATGGAAAGCTCAGAGATGGTAGAGTCCACGCCGATCACCGGGATCAGTATCCTGGTGGAGGGCAGGATGTTAGAGATAGTGACGCCGGATTCGCCGATGGGCGAGAAACCGTCTAGCAACGCCTGTATCCGCAGGTAGGCGGGCTCGTAGGCGAAGGGGTTTGCCCAAGAATCGGAGGTTACAGCCTTACCGGGGTACAGACTAACGTTGGCTGCGGCGCTCCCGGTGATCGAATTGACCGTCCGGGGCTCAAAGACCGCCGCCAGATCGTCCAAGTTGGATTTGGCACTGACCGAATAGCCGTAGTAGGCGCCGCCCGACGCCAGCAGCAGAAAACCGAAAACCAGAAGGAATATTCCCGTGAGACTGACGAAGCGCCGCTGCAGACGACCGTGCAGATAATCGTAACCGGCTTCCATGCCACCTCCTCATTCACTCACCACCCCAATCATTTGGCCGTAGGGAGAGCGCGGTACTGGGTTTTGTCTTAAGTAAGCCTAGCGTGCCCTTGGCGTATTGGCGCCGCCAGGTGAGATGGGTTCATTCAGATAGATATCGCCGTTGCGAATCTTAATGTTGAACCCACAGATCGGATTGATGCAGACCCAAGCTTTGTAATGGACAGCGGCCCCTTGACCGCCGTAATCCGAGAGAGGGACCAGAACCCCAATATCACAACTCAGACATTTGGGCATTGACGTTTCTTCCACGGACTCCTCCTCCCAACTCGGAATGTGCCGAGTATACCACCGGATTTTGTGCGGGAACTACAATATTTGACGCGATGTTTACTAAAAAAGACGAGCCCAGGCAACATAATTATGAGATTCGTTATTATGTCACCTGGGCATATTCCTATTCCTGACTACTATGTCTACTCTAAGAAGTCTTTAAGCTTCC
>JADFPD010000042.1 GCA_022562475.1 Chloroflexota bacterium
CTTCGTAGCCCTTGGCTACTCGGGCTTCAAGCTCGTCCCGGGTGGCGCCAAATCCGGCGCGGCGCATTAGGTGGGCCATCAAGGCGATATCCTGGTCACTCATATTGCTCCTCTCATTCGGTGATGCCCCATTTTTTTTCGAGACATACCGAGTCTATAACCTGGGTATGGGTAAATCTAAGGCGCAAGTCGGCCTATGGTTCTAGTCTCATATATTAGAGGTCGGGGGATTTCATTGTCAATAACTATCAAATAATCATTTGAGGGTTGGGCACTACGGTGATATTGAGTCTGCGCGACTCTCGCGTTAGACTGCATTTCGAGTAGTCCCGCCGGAAATCCAGCCCTAAAAAATCGATGCAGAGAGGCCAAAGATGCGGTTACAAGGGAAAGTAGCTTTGATCACCGGAGCGGCCCGAGGCCAAGGCGCCGCGGAAGCCCGGATGTTCGCCCAAGAGGGCGCCAAGGTTGTGTTGGCCGATGTGTCGGACCCAGAGGGGACCGCCGTGGCGGCGGAGATAGCCGAGGCCGGAGGCGACGCGCTTTACGTGCATCTGGACGTGACCAACGAAGATGAATGGGGATCGGCGGTGCAGGCGGCGGTGGCGGCTTTCGGGAAGTTGGACATCCTAGTCAACAATGCCGGTATCTGGCGGCGGGGCCACGTCCTCGAGACATCTTCGGAACAATGGGACGACATCATGGACGTGAATGCCAAGGGCGTGTTCCTTGGGACCAAGGCGGCCATTCCAGAGATGAGGAAGGCGGGTGGCGGTTCCATCATCAACATATCGTCCACCGCCGGTTTGGTGGGCAGCAAGACCAGCGCAGCCTACAGCGCGTCCAAAGGGGCGGTCCGCATCTTCACCAAGTCAACCGCAGTCCAGTACGCGGCTGAGGGCATCCGGGCCAACTCCATCCATCCGGGGCCCATCGACACCGACATGGGGGACCAGGTCTGGCCCACCGCAGAAAGCCGGGCGGCTTCGGTGGCCAGGACTGCTCTGGCCAGGATCGGCACGGCCGACGACATCGCCTACGGCGCGCTTTACCTGGCTTCCGACGAATCTTCATTCGTCACCGGCTCAGAGCTGGTCATCGACGGCGGGGTGACTGCGCAGTAGGTTGGCCAGGCGACCTGCGGGGTCGATGGGTCAATTGGTCACCACGATCTCGCCGTTCATGTTCGGGTGTAGGGTACAAGTGAAGGCATAGGTACCCGGTTGGTCAAATTTTAGGGCAAACGACTGTCCCGGCCCCATTAATCCCGAATCAAAGCCTGGCTCGGCTACGCCCCGTGACCCCAAGGTTACAGTGTGGGGCACCGCGTCCATGTTGGTCCAGACCAGAGTCTCCGCCACCTTGATCTGGGAATCGCGGTGACTGAAGTTCTCGATGGTCGTCTCCACCTCACCTCCATGCGGGTGGTCAAAGGGTCTGGTCTCGCGTATTTCCTCGGCAGGCATCAGCGGTGGAATGTTGGAGTTCCACATAGCAAAAACACCCAGGGGGTTGTCTACCCAAACGTAGGTGTGAATCATCCAACCGAAAGAAGCTTGCCAGCTTCCGCCGCGCTCTTGGCACTCCTCCGTCGTTGCCGAGTCGATGTTGCCCCGTCCGCCCAAGCATAGACTGTAATGGACGTGCCAGTTGTCCAGCGGTCCAACGAAGGCTTCTGGGTGGTCCTCCCCGGCCAGACGGGTAGGAAGGAGGAAACCGGTGCCCACCAGTTCCCATACCTCCGCTTCATCCTGAATGTACAAGAGAAACTCTGGCTCCGCAGGGTTGAACACACCGTCCCCCATCCGATCTAAGTTAACAAAGTGCGCTCCCATGTTCGGTGACTGTTGGAGTGAGATTAGGTACCCGTCGTCCAACGCTACTTCCACGTCCTGGTATTTCTCTGTGGCTTGCCGGACAGTGTCCAATTGACCAACCAATTCTCCCAACTCCTCTCTGGTCATTCGGAGCTCTTCGGGCGGTGGTTGTCCCTGTTCATGGAGTTGCTTTAGCTGTAGATAAGAGAGGTTGGAGCGGACCTGCTCACCTGCGGGTCCTTCCACCAAGGTGGTGATTACCTCGCCGCCTACCTCCTCGAAAAAATAGCGGGAGAAGCCATAGGCTCCGCTCGGCCGAGTCTGGCCACCGGGTTTGGGACGTGCCGTGTCCCCCTCTCCGACCAATTCAACCGGCTCCGAAGGGACCGGCTGGACCACTGAAATTCCAGAGGGCGTCGGTTGGGAATCCTGGCCACACGCGGCCAACATAACCACGGCCACTGCGGCGGCAGTCAAGAATAATGCGATTGGACGTTCCATATTTGTCAAGCTACTTTTGCTGGGGTCTAACCGTCCAGCAGATCGGCTAGGGGACCGACGGGGTTGATGGGTCATCTGGTCACCACAATCTCGCCGTTCATCGTCGGATGTAGGGTACAGGTGAAGGAGTAGGTACCGGGTTGGTCGAATTTCAGCGCAAACGACTGTCCCGGCCCCATCAACCCTGAATCAAACCCCGGCTCGGCTACGCCCCGTGACCCCAAGGTTACAGTGTGGGGCACCGCGTCCATGTTGGTCCAGACCAGAGTCTCCGCTACGTTGATCTGGGAATCGCGGTGACTGAAGTTCTCGATAGTCGTGGCCACCTCCCCTTCATGCGGGTGGTCAAAGGTTCTGGTCTCGCGCATTTCCTCGGCAGGCATCAGCGGTGGAATGTTGGGGTTCCACATGCCAAAAACACCCAGGGGGTTGTCTACCCAAACGTAGGTGTGGATCATCCAGCCGACAGAAGCTGACCAGTTTCCGCCGCGCTCTAGGCACTCCTCCGCCGTTGCCGAGTCTCCTTCTTTGTTGGCCAGTCCGCCCACGCACAGGCTGTAATGAACGTGCCAGTTGTCCAGCGGTCCAACGAAGGCTTCTGGGTGGTCCTCCCCAGCCTGAAGGGTGGGCAGGTAAAAACCGGTGCCCACCAGTTCCCATTCCTCCGCTTCATCCTGAATGTACAGGAGAAAATCTGGCTCCGCAGGGTTGAACACGCCGTCCCACTTCAGGTCCGGGTTTACGAAGTGAGCCCCCATGTTCGGCGTCTCAGTACCCGAGAATAGGTACCCGTCTTTCAACGCTACTTCAACGTCCCGGTATTTCTCCGTGGCCTGTCGGAGAGTGTCCAATTGCCCAACCAACTCTCCCAACTCCTCTCTCGTCATCTGCAGGTCACTGGGTGGCGGCGCTCCCTGGTCATAAAGTTGCTTCAATTGCAAATATGAGAGGTTGGATCGGACCTGTTTACCCGCCGGTCCTTCCACAAGTGTGGTGATTACCTCGCCGCCTACTTCCTCGAAAACAAGGTGAGAGAAACCCCAGGCTCCGCTGGGCCGAGCTTGGCTATCGAGCTGAGGGAGAGCCGTGTCCCCCTCTCCGACCAATTCAACCGGCTCCGAAGGGACCGGCTGGACCACTGAAATTCCAGACGGCGTCGGTTGGGCCTCTTGACCGCATGCGGCCAACATAACCACGGCCACTGCGGCGGCAGTCAAGAATAATGCGGTTGGACGTCCCATATTTGTCACGCTACCTTTGCGGGGGTCTAACCGCCCAGTAACTCAGCCAACGGGCCGACGGGGCCGATGTCTTCCAAGTTGTCCAGCATCTCCAGGGTGGCGGCGGTGTTTTCTTGGGTCAGGGCGATGGCTCCGGTGTCCAGGAATTTGGTCCGAACCTCTTCTAATGTGGCCCCGCGCAGGGAACCGGTGGTGGCGCGTTCGGCGCGCTCGGTCAGGACACGCCCGTCCTTCAGATGAATCTCCACCTCATGATTGGCTTCGGTCCAACTGGTCTGCCCCTCGAACCCGGCGTGGCGTTTCATCTCGATCTTGGGGATCAGTTCCTGGGCCTCCGGGCGCATCACTTGCTCGTCGGTGAAGGTCGACATGCCGACGCGGCCGTCAAGAATCTCGGCTGCCAGGCAGTACTCCATGCTGAATTTGCCCTCTAGTCCTTCTTTGGGCCGGGAATGGATCAAGGACCGGGGCGGGTCGAAGTCCACCCGGACCTCGATGCGCTCGATATTGGCCCCCTCCAATGCCTCCCGCTGTTGGATGGCGGTGACGGCGTCCAAGGCCAGGTGGGCGCTGCCACAACAGGGATATTTCTTGATCTCGATTCCCGACTCGATCATGAAGCAGCGGCTGCCCAGTGACGCGGCGGCTTTCTCCGGGTCGTAATCGTTGCCGCCGGAGAAGGCCCGCATGAACCCGAACCGCCCTTCCAGGGCGTCGGTCGCGGCGGTGAAGCCACCCTGTACCAGCTTGGCGGCGGTGATGCCCGACTTGCAGGCATGGCCCGCATGGAACGGTTTGGTCATGGTGCCGAAGTTCTGGCGCAGCCCAGAAGATTGGGAAGCCCCCAGAGAGATGGCCATGGCCGTTTGTTCTGTATCAAGTCCCAGCAGGCGTGATGCGGCGGCTGCGGCGCCCAATGCGCCCAGCGGCCCGGTCGGGTGCCAGCCAAGGTCATCGAAGTAGGCCGGGCTGATGGCGTCGCCCACGGCGCAGGCAACTTCAAACCCCACCAGGTAGGCCAACAGCATGTCGCGGCCCGATGCGCCAATCTCTTCCGCCACCGGCAGCGCGGCCGGTATCAGCACGGCGCTGGGGTGGGTCTTCGTTATGAAGGTGATGTCGTCGTAGTCCAGGGCGTGGGACATTGCCCCGTTGATCAGTCCCGCGTCGGGCGCGCTGGTCTTGAAACCGCGTCCGATGACCGTGGCGGCGGGCTTGCCGCCCAGGCCGGCCAGATAGTTGACCAGCACGTCGGCCAGGGGTTCCCGGGACCCGGCCAAGGCGCACCCCAGGCAGTCGATGATAGCGGCCTTGGCGGCGACTATCGCCTCCGGCGGAAAGTCCTCCAGGCTGGTATTGACGACGTATTCGGCGAACTTTTTAGTGACTTCCAAGGTGATTTCTCCCGGCGTAACGGACTTGATTCCTCCGCCTCAGTAAAGCACGGCCGCCCTCCTCAAGCAAATCGGCGCGGCTCAGCCGCGTCTTCGTGTCATGACTTATCCACGAGTTTGGCTTCTATAAGTGGACAATCAAAGTTAGAACGAGCATAAGGTAGCCGGCATATCCGGATAATCGTGGACTAGATGGGCACGATACACCTGCCAACGTCGATAAGTTGTCCTCAAGGTAGAGGCGGGGTATTATTGGCGCACAGGCCGATAGCTTGGCCATTCATAAAACCCATCCGAATTTACGGAGCAGATATGAGTACTTCAGTTAGCGGAAAAGAGGTCCAGATCGTTAAAGGCACAGCCTCACCCGATACCACCACCCAGACCCCAGGCATGGTCCGGATGCCCGGCATCGACAGCAACACCGCCGGCGCCAAGAAGATCTGGCTGGGCAAGGTGGAATGCGTGCCAAATACCATGGGGCCGCCCCATCACCACGGGGAAGCGGAGACCGCCGCCTATGTCGTCAAAGGGCACATCCGGGTCTATTTCGGCGAAGACTATAAAGAGTTTGTCGAAGCCGGGCCGGGAGATTTTATCTTCGTGCCGGCCAACTTCAACCACATCGAGGGCAATCCCTACGACGAGCCGGCGGAGGCGATACTGTCGCGGGGCCCGGACAACATCGTCGTCAACCTCTAACTTAGGCAACTGAGGCGCCTGATACGAGCCGATCACCGGCCCGGCCAATCTCGGCCGGGCCGGTCGCGTCTTGGGACCGGATACCCGGCGGGCGGGGTCTTGAAGCCAGAACTGGCTGTATACTAAACCGGGCCCGCTCATCTGGCTGTCTACCGCGGACCATCGACGGTCATGCGGTCTCCAGCCGATCACTACCCAAGAGACCTCCTGACTTGATCAAAGAACCAATCACACGAAGACTGCGCCGCCCCCGGAATATCTTCTATGGCTGGTGGATCGCGATCATAGCCGCCAGCGTGGATTCCCTGAAGCACGGCACCTTCAACAAGGGATTCACCTCCTACATCATCCCCCTTAAGGCCGAGTTGGGAATCGGCGTCGCCGCCATCTCCTTCGCCGAGATGCTGGGCCGCATGGAGGGTGGGTTGCAGGGCCCGCTCATGGGCTGGGCCACCGACCGGTTCGGGCCCCGGTTCATCCTGATGTTCGGTGGCCTGACCTCCGGGCTCGGGTTCATCCTGCTCTCCTTCACCCAGAACTATCTTTATTTCATTTGCGTGTTCGTGGGACTGCTGTCTCTGGGGTTCCGGGCGGGCTACAACAATGCAACGATGCCGGCCCTTAATCAGTGGTTCCGCCGTCACCGGGGCCTAGCCATGGGCGTAGCCGGGATGGGCACGGCCATCGGCGGCACGTTCATCGCTCCGCTGATGGGCTTTCTGGTGCTCAGCGCCGGTTGGCGGCCGGCGGCCCTCATCTCTGGGGTGGTCATCTTGGTGGTGGTCATCCCCCTGTCTTTATTGATCCGCCGTGACCCTGAGAGCATGGGACTGCGGCCGGACGGAGACCCCATTCCGGAAGCCGAGATAAATATCGCCGCGGTACTCGCTGGAGAAGGCGAAGACGCCGGCGCCGACCGGCACGGAGCGGCTATCCTCCATGCCGGAGAGCCCGATTTCACCGCGGTCGAGGCCATGAAGACTCCGACCTACTGGATGTTGGTGTTGGCCGTGGGCATGCGGAACGTGGTCCATTCGGGCACGCAATTCCTATTGGTGCCCCTGGTGGTCTGGTTCCTGATGGGGTCGGGGCGGACCGAGGGCAATGCTCAACCCATCGCCGTGGCCTTTGTCGGGGTGATGTCCTTCAGCCTTTTGTTGATGACGCCCTTCGTCGGCTGGTTGGGAGACCGGTGGTCCAAACAGAGGATTAGCTCCGCGTGCATGATCGGAGGAGCATTGTCGCTTCTGGTCTTGGTGAACGGCGCCGGCCACATGTGGCAGGTGGTCGCGTTCGTGGTGCTGGCGGCCTTCTCAGAGACGGCCAACCCCCTGGCCTGGGCGATCATGGGAGACTTTTTCGGCCGGCGGAGCTACGCCACCCTGCGAGGCTGGCAGCACCTGCCAGACCAGTTCATGTCCATGAGCACTCCGGTGTGGATGGGACTCATCTTCGACCACACCGGCAGCTTCAAGTGGGCCCTGATCCCGTTGGTTATCATCTATTGTCTGGCCGCGATCTTCTACTGGCTGATACCGAACCCCAGAACGCCGGCGCGGGTGCGGGCCTACAGAGCGCAGGGACTGGGAACGGAGCCTTAAGAACCTCATCATCTCAGGCGGTGTTCCGTAGTTCGGGAAACCGGTGGGCTGGAGAGGCCGATCACTACCGCGGCAATGCAAAAGGAAAATATCAAAGCGCCAAACGCCACTTGATAGTCGCCCTTTATGTCGAACCACACACCCACTAGCACCGGGGCCAGCGCGCCAAATACCAGGGTTGGCGGGTTTCCAATACCTCGAATGGCCCCGATGTGGTTGCGGCCGAAGTACCAGGCCCAGGTGAATTCAGAGAGCGGAATCGTGCCGCCAAAGCCGAACCCGTAAGAGAAAAAACCCACCATTAATAACGGGCCGATGCCCAGGTTGCCGGCGACCAGAATCAGACTGACGCCGGCGGCCGAACAACCGAAGGCGGCGATTACCAATACTCGGGGATCGAATCGGCCAAGGCCCCACCCCCAGGCCAGTTTCGATACCAGATTGCCCAAGCCGTTTACCGATAGGCCTGCGGCGGCCACGCTCCGGTCGAAGCCGGCCTCTGTGACGAAAGGAAATGCGTGGATCAGAACGGCCATCAGCGCTGCTTGACTCAAACCGAATCCGATGATCAATTGCCAGAATGGCAGGGTGCGTACCGCCTGGCCGGCCGTCATGGACGGCTCATCCGAGTCGTAGTTGCTGGTTCCACCGGTTGTAATGGACCGATTGGCAACGGGCCTTACGCCGTCCGGCAGCAGGCCGTGGTCTTCCGGCCGCCGCCTCATGACCAACGCCAACGGAAGGATTACGACGGCCACGAAAACCGCCATCGCGCCGTAGCCGCCCCGCCAACCCACCCAGCCGATCACCGCAGTCATTGCCAACGGCGTAATCAGACCCGCCAATGAAACACCCGACGAGCCAATGGCCAATGCCCAGCCACGTTTACGCACGAACCATTTGTTTAGCGTGGAGCTAACCACGGCCGGCCCAAAGAAGGTCCAGCCCAGCAGACCATTTACTATGCTGATCGCCCAGAACACCCACAAAGACGACTGTACGGCCAGCCCCCACAAACTGAACGAACAGACTACAGCGCCCAACATCAGGAGTGGCCTTGGTCCATGTCGGTCAAGGACTCGCCCGGCAATTACCCCGGCAAGCGCGCCTCCGGCAGCGCCCATGGAGGCCCCCAGCGTGAACTGCCAAACGCGCCAGCCCATCTCGTCGATGACGGGACCCATGAGCACACCGACCACGACTTGGCCCACGCTTAGGAAGGTGAATTGGTACACAACGGCGGCGCCGACTAGCCACCATCCGTAGTAGATCTTGCCGGTCGTCATAAAATCTTGGATCCATGCCCGACTGGAATGACGGTACGTGAGTTCAGCCCAGGATTTACGTCAAGCGCCTAATCCGGGCCTATCCTTCCGGCGCCGCCAGCGCGCTGGCGAACCCCACTACGGCTCCCTCCAACACCCAGTCTTCGACACAGTACGAGATTCGGAAATAGCCCGGAGTGCCGAAGCCCCGCCCCGGGACCACCAGCACGTTGGAGGTCAGCAGGGTCCGGCAGAATACCACGTCGTCCTCGATGGGCGCCTTGGGGTAGAGGTAGAAAGCGCCTTGAGGCCGCACCAGATCGTAGCCAAGCTCCCCCAGGTGACGGCAGAGATAGTCCCTTTTCTTCTCGTAATACCCGGCATCGACGCTCACGCCCTGCAGGTTGCGGACGATGTGCTGCATCAGCGCCGGAGCGTTGACGAAACCCAGGGTGCGGTTGCAGAAAGAAAGGCCCGCGGACAGTTCTTCCTTGCCCTGGTAGTTGGGGTTCACCGCGATGTAGCCGATGCGCTCTCCCGGCAATGCCAGGTCTTTGGCGTGAGAGGTGACCACCACGCTATTGTCGTAATGGGGCAGTACCTGTGGGAAGCTCATGCCGTCGAAGATGATCCTCCGGTAGGGCTCGTCGCTGATGATGAATATCTCGGTGCCGTGCTCGGTCTGCTTCCGCTCCAACAACGCCGCCAGGCCCTTCATGCTTTCCTCCGAATAGACGGCGCCGGTGGGGTTATTGGGGGAGTTGATCATGATGGCCCGCGTCTTGGCGGTTATCACGGCTTCGATCGATGCCAGGTCGGGCTGGAACCGGTCGTCGCAGGCCGCCACCACCGCCACGCCGCCGTGGTTGTCGATGTAATAAAGGTATTCCCAGAAGTAGGGCGACAGGATTATCACCTCATCGCCCTCGTTCAAGATGGTCTTCAACACCACATTGGCTGCGGCGGCGGCCCCGCAAGTCATGATCACGTCCTCGCCGGAGAAGTCCAGGCCGGACTCGGTTTTCAGGGTTTTGGCCACGGCTTGGCGGGTCTCCATGTAGCCGGGGTTGGGCATGTAGCGGTGCATCCCCGAGACCGGGGCGTTGGCCAAGCGGCGCAGCTCGTCGTGGAACTCCTGGGGCGGCTCCAGCACCGGGTTGCCCAGAGACAGGTCGAACACCTTTTCGGCCCCGATCTGAGCTTTAAGCGCCATCCCCTCTTCGAAAACGCGGCGGATCCATCCCCCCTCTTCCATGAACCGCCGTACCTTCTGCGACACCGCCATGCACGTACCTCCGCCAGCATCCTAAGCCGAGCCTCAAGGGCCAAGCCAGGCGAGTGTAGCAATGGCGGTTGTGGGTGTCAAAATTCGAAGTAATTTTGGAAGAAATATTGCATACTGAATTTCCATCTGAAAACAGGGACCGATGCCAACAGCGAGGAATCCGTCGAGGGATATTGATGTTTAGTAGCCTAAATTCCTTTCAAACGGCGATCGTCGAACTTGGCATCGCAAGACCCAAGCTCATCATGGCCGGCGCGTTGATCGCCACCATTGTGCTTCTAGTTGCATTGGTCCTGCGTGTCGAAGTCGATACCGACCCCGAGAATATGCTGTCGTCGTCCAATCCGGTGCGTGTGCTCAACCGGTCCATAGCAGAGGAATTCGGCGCCAAGAACATGTTGGTCTTGGGCATCGTAGATGACGGAGGCGTGCTGAATCCGGGCACACTGGCCAATGCCGCCCGGCTGGTGGATGACATCAAGGCGCTGGACCGGGTCGAATCCGAGGGCGTGATCAGCTTTGCGTCGATCACATCTGTGCCGGAAGGGGACCTTTCAGAGGCCGACGTGGACCGTATCGCTGCGGACATTGCCGGGAATTCGCTCCTCGGCAACCGGGTGATCTCCGAAGACGGGATGGCTCTCGCCATCTATATTCCGTTGATGCAGAAGGGAGATGTCAACGGCGTAAAGGCCAAGGTTGACGGCCTGGTGTCCGTCCACACCCTGGCCGGCGACGGAGACCACTATTTTGCCGGGTTGCCGCTGGCGGAAGAGAAGTTCGGCCGGGACATGTTCATCCAGATGGCATTGTTGGCGCCCCTGGCCGGCATGTTGATCTTCATGCTGATGCTGTATTTCTTCCGCAAGTTGATCTTGGTCGTCGCTGCCATGCTGGTGGCTATGCTGAGCGTTGTCTGGACTATGGGGCTTCTGACCGGCACGGGCTTCACGCTCCATGTCATGAGTTCCATGATTCCCATCTTCCTGATGCCCATCGCGGTCTTGGACAGCATCCATATCCTGAGCGAGTTCTTCGAGCGCTACCCCCAGACCCAGGACCGGAGCACCACGCTGCGGATGGTCTACAAAGAACTGGCCACGCCGATCACGTTCACATCGCTCACCACCGCCGTGGCCTTCGCGTCTTTGGCCATCGCGCCGATACCGCCGGTGCAAGTGTTCGGCCTGTTCGTGGCTCTGGGAGTGTTTTTCGCCTGGCTTTTGACCATGCTGTTCCTGCCTGCGTTCATCATGCTTCTGGGCGAAGAAGGCCTGCGACGCAGCATCAAGGGCGACGCCGAATCGGGGAGCAAGGTCCTTACGGGCGCCCTCCGGGGGATGGGCCGGTTGACTGTTGGGAAACCGATAATTCTACCCGTCCTGTTCATCGTTCTGGGTATCGTGGCCATCCCGGGCATGATGAAGATATCGGTCAACGACAACCCAGTGCGTTGGTTCAAGTCGGGTAGCGAGATTCGTGTCGCCATAGAGGCGTTCAACGACCTGTTCCCCGGGGTGTACAACGCGAACCTAATCATCGAAGCCGCCGATCCGGAAACGTTGACCAGCCCCGAGATGGTTTCGCAACTCCTGGCTTTGCAGGAAAGGATGGCGAGCGTGTCTATCGTTGGGCAGGTCACGTCCTACGCGGACCTGGTGACGAATGGGGCAGGCCAGGACGCTGTCCCCAGAACGCAAGCTCAGATCGAGCGTTCATTGGACGCGGTATTCGACTCGTCGCAGGGCATCTTCGCCGGCGCGTTGATCTCTCCGGATTACCAGAGGGCCAACGTCCAGATATCCATGAAGAGCGGGGACAACAAGTCGATGCAGAAGGTGCTGGATGAAGCCGACGCCTACCTGGCGTCTAGTCCGTTCCCGTCTGGGACCACCGCCGAGTGGGCCGGGGAGACCTACCTGAACCTGGTCTGGCAGGACAAGATGGTCTCCGGCATGCTGAAAGCGTTTCTCTCCACATTCGCGGTGGTATTCGTCTTGATGATCGTGTTGTTCCGCTCGCTTCGCTGGGCGGTCTTGGCCATCCTGCCCTTGTCCGCCACCATCCTGCTGGTCTACGGCGTGATCGGGTTCATCGGCAAGGACTACGACATGCCGATAGCGGTGCTCTCCACTCTAGTACTGGGAATCGCCATCGACTTCGCCATCCACTTCATCCAGCGCTACCGGCAGTTAGTGGAAGAGGAGGGATCTGCGGTCCTGGCGCTACGCAGGATCTACGAGGAACCGGCGAGGGCCATCACCCGAAACGCCCTGATCATCGCCTTGGGGTTCGTCCCGATGTTCTTCGCGTCTCTCACGCCCTACATAATCGTAGGCATCTTCATGGCGTCGATCATGGTCTTAAGCTGGGTTGCGTCGCTGGCGTTGTTGCCCTCAATTATTGCGCTGTTCCAGAGGGGTGAGGAGAAGAGGGTGGAGGCGTAAGCGTGTAAGACGGCAACTAATACCAGATTGTTGAGCCGCTTTGAAAAATTTGAAACTGACTTTTGACCAGATGCCGTACTCGATCTAGTGGGCGATTCTCACCCCTTTCCCAATAGACGTATATCGCCCAAGAGATGTAGTCAACAATCTGAAGATAATGATGAGAAGCCGAGCTATGCATGCAGACTTGATAGGGTATGCCCTTTAGGTTCCGTGACAGGTAAGATTTGATACCGGCTATTAGTGCTTGTTGCTGCCGTTTCGTTCCGCTGGCGCGATCGCAAAATATGAAGATTCGATCGTATTTTGTAACATCGATGCCTCTGGGGTCGAAAGGATAATTGAGCAGTTTTTCCAGCATCATCGGATAGAATTTTTCGATCGATCTGATTGACGGGCCAGTTTTTCTTTTTTCTACCACCACGGAATCAGCACGAATATTGCTGAGACCGTAAATTATGTCGAAGACTTCGTCCCTCACGGCTTGGCGGTCTTCGGCCGCGTGAAAATATTCGAGGTCTGTTCCTAGATCGATCAATTTGTGTTTGAGGTCATAAAGTTCGATCAAGCCAGGCCGAATGTCCTCGGTGATTAAACTGGTAAGTACCCAATTTGCTGTGCCACTCGACGAAAAATCGTAGTTCCCTGATTCGTCTATGAAAACGTAAAGGTATGCCAAATCACACCCCTGACAAAAAAAGACCTCCCCAGCTAGCCAGAAGGCAGTGCCCCATGGGCACTTTCACCGGGGAGGAACCTTTAATTACATTGTGCGGTAATTTAATCTCGCGGTCAAGAGACAGTGGACAGGCGTAACATAATTCTGCATTCCGTTCATCATCAGCGGGATTTGTGTCTAATTTCTTGGTTTGATTAAACTCTCGGTCAGGCGAGAACCCCGCCCTCCATCCTCCACCCAAACTCACGTCCGAATTGGTACACCAACCCGTAGCGGACCAACTCCATGTCCACAGGCTGGCCTAGTATCGACGCCATGGAGGTCACTGGCCTGTCAGCGATGCCGCAGGGGATGATGTGCTGGTAGTAGGCAAGGTCGGTGTTCACGTTTATGGCGAAGCCGTGGAAGGCGATGCCCCGGCTGATCTTGACGCCGATGGCGGCGATCTTGCCATGGTCCGTCCAAACGCCGGTGTTTCCGGACTCGCAGTTAGCGGTGATCCCCATCTCGGCCAGCGTGGCGATGATCACCTGCTCCAGGGCGCGGAGGTACTTCACCGGCCCGCCCCAGTCCTTCAGGTCCACGATGGGGTAGACCACCAACTGTCCCGGCCCGTGGTAAGTCACCTGGCCGCCCCGGTCGGTCTCGTGGACGGGGATGCCTTTGGCTGCCAATTCTTCCTCAGGCAGCAGAAGGTCCGACTCTTTACTCAGGCGGCCTTTGGTGTAGACGTGAGGGTGCTCCAGCATGAGCAGGGTGTTGGGTCCTTGGCCCAAGTGGACCTTCTCCACCAGCGCCAGTTGCAGGTCGCGGGCTTCCAGGTAATCCATATCGCCGAGCCAAACGGCGCGGCAGACGGTCGGGGAGGGCATGGTGGCCTAATAGATCGAGTCGCCGGGGGCCATGGCCTGCAGCTTGGACTTCACCGCTGACATGAACCCGCTGGCCTCGGAGCCGTCGTTGATGCGGTGGTCGAAGGCCAGGCAGATGTTCATCATCGACCGGATCGCGATGGCATCATTTGAATCCGCGGGGATGACCACGGCCCGCTTCTGGATGGTTTCGGTGGTCAGGATGCCGGCCTGGGGGTAGTTGATGATGGGCCCGGAGAGATGGGAGCCCAAAGCGCCGGTGTTGTTCAAGGTAAAGGTGCCGCCTTGGACATCGTTCAGGGTTAGCTTCTTGGTCCTGGCCCGTTCCGCCAGGTCGCTTGCCGCCGACGCCAGTCCGGCGATGCTGAGTTGGTCGGCGTTATGGAGGACCGGGACGATCAGTCCGTCGGGCGCGGCCACCGCCAGGCCAAGGTTCACCCGATTCTTGAGGATTATCTTGTCGCCACCCCAGGTGGCGTTCATGGTTGGGAATTCTTTCAGGGCTTCCACCACCGCCTTTATGACGAAGGGCAGGTAGGTGAGGGAACCGCCCTGCTTCTGCTCATACTCGGCTCGGACCGAGGCGCGAAGGGCAACCAGGCCGGACACATCCACTTCCACCGTGCTCCAGGCCGAGGGTATCTCGCTCGCGCTCCGGACCATGGCTTCGGCGATCATGCGCCGCACCGGGGTCACCGTGATGTGGGTCTCATCGCCGTCGGCCGAGGTCTCGCCTTCGGGCCGACGGGCAGAAGTGGCGGCTGGAGCTTGGGCCGGGCCGCTTTCCACGAATTTCAGTATGTCGTCACGGGTGATGCGCCCGCCTAGGCCGGTGCCTTGGACCTGGGACACATCGACCGAGTGCTCCTGGGCCAAGCGCCGCACCGCCGGCGACAACCGGGTCTGCCCGGAGGGCGCCGCGGGGGTTGCCGCGGGTGTAGTTGTTGCCGAAGCGGCTGACGGGGCAGGGTGGGAGGTCTCGGTTTCGGCCGTGGTCCCAGAGGGCTCCGCCAGCTCTACAACCGAGCCGCCGGTCGGTCCCACCGGCGCTACGTTCTTAAGAAGATAACCCGTGGTCCCTGGAGATTCGGGGCCAGCCGACGCCGTTTCTATCTCGATGGACGCGGTTTCGGGCTCGGCGCCCTCGGGGCTGTCGGCGGTGGCCACCTCGGCGATGGGCGCGCCCATGGGCAGCGTCTCGCCTTCCTCAGCCAGCACCCGGACCAGGGAACCTTCGACCGGCGAGGGGACCTCCATGGTCACTTTGTCGGTGATGATCTCAACCAAGGGCTCGTAACGCTTGACGGTTTCTCCCGGTTTCTTGAGCCACTTGCCGATGGTCCCTTCGACCACCGATTCGCCGACGTGGGGCAGTTCTATGATTATTGACATGATCTAGTAGGCCGCCAGATTGCGGAGGCCGTCAGCGATCTTGTCCGAGGTGGGCATATAGGCGTCTTCCAGTGTCTGGGCGAAGGGCATGGTGGGGACGTCGGGCCCGCAGATCCTCACGACCGGACCGTCCAGGTAGTCAAAGGCTTGACCGACCGCCAGGGCGGCGATCTCAGCGCCCACTCCGCCGGTGACGTTGTCTTCATGCACCACGGCAAGCTTTCCCGTTTTCTTCACTGAATCCAGAATGGTCTCGGTGTCGAGAGGGCTCAAGGTTCTCAGGTCGACCACCTCCACGTCAATGCCCTCGCCGGCCAGTTCCTCGGCGGCTTCGAGGCAAAAATGGAGGGTCAGGCCGTAGGATACTACCGTGATGTTGTTGCCGGCCCGTTTGATATCAGCCTTGCCGAGTGGCAGGGTGTACTCCTCGTCGGGCACCTCGCCCCGCACCAGTCGGTAGGTTTTCTTGTGTTCCAGGAACACCACGGGGTTGTTGTCGCGAATGGCCGATTTCAAGAGGCCCTTGGCGTCGTAGGGCGTGCAGGGCGCGACCACCTTCAGTCCTGGGGTGTGGAAGAAGTGGGTCTCCACGTTCTGGGAGTGAAAGAGGCCGCCACGGATGCCGCCTCCGTAGGGGATCCGGATAACCATGGGCGCCTGCAGCGCGCCGTTGGTGCCGTAACAGGACCGGGCCGCTTCTCCGATCAATTGGTTGACGGAAGGCCAGACGAAATCGGAGAATTGTACCTCTGGGATCGGGCGCATACCCCGGAAGGCGGCGCCCAAAGCGATGCCCATGATGGACGCTTCGGCCAGTGGCGTGTCTATGACGCGGTCTTCTCCGAACTCTTCCGACAGACCCTGGGTGGCCAGGAACACCCCGCCACGGATGCCAACGTCTTCGCCCATGACAAAGACCCTGGGGTCGCGCGCCATCTCTTCCCTGATGGCTTCCCGGACAGCTTCAATCACGCTTTTAACGGCCAAGATGTCTCCTGCGGGTTTTATAGGTGGATTTAGGGGCTGTACACCGAGTCATGGAGCCCGGACCCGTCTGGAGGACTAGATGCGTCCGCGATGTCGGTTGCTTCATCTGTCGCCTTGAGGGCCGCGGCGGCTATCTCATCCACCTGTTTCTGGGTTAGGACCTTTTCTTCGATCAGAGTCCGCGCCAGGGTCACGACTGGGTCCCTTTCGCGGGCCCTCTCCACCTCGCCCTCGGGCCGGTAGCGCCGGTCGTCGTCGTCGGTGGTGTGGGACATGAACCGTTCCACCATCATCTCCAAGAGCACCGGTCCCTGCGACCGCGCATGGGTGATGGCCTCCCTGGTGGCCTCGTAGCACGCGACCAGGTCCATGCCGTCCACCGTGAATCCGGGGAAACCGTAGCCGGCGGCCCTGCTGGCGACCTCTTCAATGACCATCTGACTGCGCTGGGGCGTGGAGATGGCGTAACGGTTGTTCTCGCAGATGAAGATCACCGGCAGTTTGTGGATCGACGCGAAGTTCATGGCCTCGTGGGTCTCGCCCTGGCTGGTGGCCCCGTCGCCGAAATAGACCAAGACCACGGTTTTTTCGCCTGCCATGCGGCAGCCCAAGGCGTAACCCACCGACTGGGTCAGCCCGGCGGCGACCACGTTGGATATCTGGATGATCTTGTTGGGCAGGTCCGCGCCCTGGAGAGGGAACTGACGGCCTCTGCTGTAGGGGTCCCCGGCTTTGCCCATGAACGACATCATCGTCTGGACCGGAGTTAGCCCGGCGGCGACCTTGAGGGCCAGATCGCGGTAGTAAGGAAACAGGAAGCAGTCGCCGTCTTTCTCGGCGGCCAGGAGGCTGCCCAACTGGGCGGCTTCGTGGCCTTGGCTGGACGCCGCGATGGGCACCTTCCCCTGGCGGTTCAACGCCCAGATGCGCTCGTCCAGAGACCGTGCTTGAATCAACCTGGTGTAATAGTCCACCAGGTCGGAATACTCTAGCCCTTTGGGGAGTGGGGATTTGGAACGCGCCCCATTTTTTTCAGCGGCCTTGGCGCTGCCGCCGCCGGCTTGGGCACGGGTCGTCCGCTTCCTCGGCATTGCTACTCCCTTTATCTAAGACGGGTCGGGCGACGCCCCGGCCGCCTTAGAAAATAGAATGGGGGCTGGTCAGAAGCCCCCGGTATGAAACTTGATCGTCGGCGCTTGGCGCCGGGTGCGGCCACCATCGCGCCGGGTGCGGCCTTTCAATCCGCGTTTGGTGCTGTGTCTGGCTGGTCTCACGATTATATAGGGCGCAAACGGGCACGGCAAATATCAGCTAAAGCGGGCCTGCTCCGGCCCAAACAGGAAACACAGCGGAGGTGGCTTCGAATTTGAGATGGGGTCGTTCTGCCGTTTACTGGATTAGAATTGGGTCAAATTCGAGTCAGAATTTCAAAATAATAAAAAACGAAATTGCCCTGATTCACCATTGACTTTTTCCCGCGGATGTTGCTAGTGTCCCAATACCGCAGGTGATCGGCGCCTCAGTGCCGGTCCACCTGGTCCGAAATGGGAAACGCCGGTGCTGGTGCAGACCGCCAAGCTCCACCCGGCCGAGATGAAGGCCACTGCCGCAGGTGGCCAGTAGATACAAGGTAGAGAATCAAACGGGAAGGGCCTTGTTAAGGCCCGGTCGTGACCCCAAGCACCTTTTCTGGCTTGGCGATTTCCAAATAGGGCGTAAAGTCCCTGGGTGTTCTATTGCCTTTTTTAAGGACTCTAGGGCGGGAAACCCGCTGAGATACCGGGCGCCTGAAATATCGAATCCGGCCCGGCGCACCTGATGCACCGGATAATTGAGTGAGAGTGATGATGAGGGGGGAGAGTGTGGGAGCTGCAACTGGGGTGGGAGCAGGCTCATGAGTGAGTCTACGGCCCGTGAGGTATGGCGGGCGGTGTTGGGAGATCTCCAGTTGCAGCTTCCACGCCCTACTTTTGAGACTTGGCTAAAGCCCACCGAAGGCGTGGCCTACGACGACCATGTGTTTGTGGTCGAGGCGCCCAACTCGTTCGCCGTGGAATGGTTGGAGCGCCGGATTTATCACGCCCTCCAAAAGACCCTTGAAAAGGTGTCTGGGCGGGAATTTGAACTCCAGATAAAGGTCAGGTCGGAGGGAGATTTCTACGCCGTGGAGCGGGCCTCACCGGCGTCCAACCAGTCAGTTAGCGCTACTCCAACCGCCCAACCGCTGTTCGAGATGCGTTCGTTCAATCCCAAGTATTCCTTTGAGTCTTTCGTGGCTGGACCGTCCAACCGGTTGGCTCTCAGCGCTTCCCAAGCTGTTGCGGAATCTCCGGGCCAGACCTACAACCCGTTGTTCCTACATTCTAGGGCCGGGCTGGGCAAGACCCATCTACTCCAAGCGATCGGCAAGACCTGCGCCAGCCGAGGCATGTCGGTGCTCTACGTGACCTCCGAGCAGTTCACCAACGAATTCATCACCGCCATCCGCAACCGCACCACAGAGGACTTCCGGCGCCGATACCGCTCGGTCCAAGTGCTGCTCATCGACGACGTCCAGTTCCTCAGCGGCAAGGAACAGACCAATGAGGGTTTCTTCCATACCTTCAACGACCTTCATAACGCAGGGAACCAGGTGGTTATCTCCTCGGACCGCCCGCCCCGGGAACTGGGGTCCATCGAGGACCGGCTGCGCTCCCGCTTCGAGGGAGGCCTGATCGCCGACATCCAGCCGCCGGACTTGGAGACCCGCATGGCCATCTTGGCCAACAAGGCCGGCCAACTGCGGGTCGATATGGATGATAACGTAATCGAGTTGATCGCCAAGCGCGTCCAGCGAAACGTCCGGGAACTGGAGGGCAGCCTGAACCGGATGGTGGCCTACTCCCAGTTGATGAACGTCAGCATAACCCTGGAAATGACCCTGCAGATACTGAATGACATGGCCCCCGAAACGGCGGCCCGGTCCATCGACCCGCAGCGGATCTTCGAGCAGGTGGCGGTCTTCTACGCCCTTACGGTGGGAGACCTGATGGCCAAGAACCGCACCAAGAAGGTGGCCTTGGCCCGGCAGGTCGCCATGTATCTATTGATCTACGAGTTGGCGCTTTCCCCCACCCAGGTTGGCCGGCTGTTGGGTGGGCGCGACCACTCCACGGTGATCCACGGCGCCGGCAAGATCAACGGCGAGGTCGCC
The DNA here is from genome assembly GCA_022562475.1 of Chloroflexota bacterium. Classification (GTDB taxonomy): domain Bacteria; phylum Chloroflexota; class Dehalococcoidia; order Lucifugimonadales; family UBA3495; genus UBA9611. The sequence goes on from JADFPD010000042.1 coordinate 19,377, forward strand.
GAGGACGGGCAGATACGCCATGATGTTCTGGCGATCAAAGACGCGATCTTCGCTTAGGGTTAGGTAGTCGGGTGTGGTGATTGACCTTGGCGGAGTGGGGAAATCCCCTTCTGGTCCCCCTTTGCGAAAGGGGGACGTTGTTTTTTCGCCTCCGGATGCATGACCGGCGGGGCCAACCAGCGGCCGATATGCGTTCTTCGGTAGAGTTTGAACGGCAGCTTCCAAGCCGCTTGGTCCAGCATGAGGCGCACCAAGATTTTGCTTCGCAACGGCGCGGATGCCAGATAGGCTACGCCTCCAACCGCGGGCAGCAGGGCTAACCCCATGACCAATGGGGTATGGACGTTGGGTAGCCGGTCAGCGCCCGCCTCAGGGTCACGCCTAAACCGCCTGATTTGGACCTTGGTCCAGAAAAACAGGGTCCACAGAAAACGCGCCAAACTTCTCATGCCGGGAATGGGCAGGGCGATGGCCACGCTCAAGATTAAGTGAACTCCGAGGTGGCGGGTGGCGAGCCTGGCGGCGTCGGAAGCCAGGCGGGTCCGCAACTCAGCGGCGTCCGAGGGGGCGATTCTCCCTTCTTTCTCCCACCGGTCTATACCGTTGTTCAAGAACAGCTCCGCCGCGGCATCGGCGCCGGTCAGCGAACTCATCAGGTGCTGGAACTGCGCTTTCAGATTCAATAGGCGGTAGGTCCCGGCGATGAGGTGTCCAAAGATACGGGGTTCGGCGGCTTTCCAGGTGTTTATCGCTACCTCCGCATGGTCGGTGGCGTGCCTAAGGGCCTTCACCCCATCGACCCCAAGGGTACTGGTGAGGGCGGCTTCATTGGCGCTGGTGAAATCCCGCAGTCTTGGGAAATCGATGTCGTCGAAGATGGGAAGGTTCCCACTCTTCAGTGAGGACCGGAATTGCCCCGGCGCCGGAAACAGGCTGATCACCGCCGACTCCAGGTCGATGATCGTGTAATCTCCCTCGGCGGAAAGTATCAGGTTGGTGTGGGCATGGGGATTGCGCGGATTCACCTGCCAAACGGATAATCCGGCCTCGGCGAAGATCGCGGAGACCTCTCCCATGAATCTCTGGGCCGGCGCGTCATTCTCCGCTACCTCTCCCGGAATAAACTCGGTGATGAACCGGCAATTGCCGTGCTCGCAGTCGATGTCGGTCACCGGTGCTACCAGGTCTTTACCAAAGCGATGGATGGTCAACAAGCTGGCGATCTGCCGGCGGTATTTCCCGGCCTGTAGTGCGGCATTATTGGTTTCATAAGGGAATTTGGCTTGGAACGCCAACCAATAAAGCGCCCGGACCAGCGGTGGGGGCCTGTAGACCTTGGTCGCGGTTCCCTCCACTGGGTCCAACACAACCACGCTTGCGATGGAACTCGCGACCGTGCAGCTGTCACAGGCCACAACCCCAGGATTCTCCTTGTTCTGCCAGGCGGACATCCATCTCGTTCCCCTGACGTACATAAATGTGGGGATTATGATCAGCAGCCAGATGGCAGCCAGCAGGTACCCGGCGGCCACATCGCTTGGAAAATGGTCCTGGAGGTGGACTCGTGATGGTCCGACCGCCACGATGATGATTCCAAAAACGGCCAGGACCGGCAACAGGATCTTCGGTTTGATCTTGTAATAAACAGCCAAGAATCCCATGAAACTGAAGAATACCGTGGTGCCAAAGACATGGCCGCTGGGAAAGGCGGGTGCCGGGTTATCGGATGACGCCAGAGGCCGGCCGCGGTCCACGATCTCGCCCAGAGTGAAGTCACCCAAGATGGCCACGGCGCCGATGGTAACGCCGACAGCAGTGAACACGATCGCCGGCCGCGTTTTCCCCAATAACAGGAGGAACGTCACTCCCATCAGGCCATAGATAATCCCAGGCTCCGGGCCGGTTACGAATGAAACTATATCAAAGAATGTTGTTAGGCCCCGCAGGTCCCAACCGACGATCCAATCCATGACCCTGATGTCCTGGGATGGAGTCGGATTGTCCATGATAGTTTTGGTCAGCAGGGCAAGTGACGCTGCCAGAATCCCGACGGTAGCCAGCCAAAGCAGAGACCGGGTATTCAAAGCGGCCCTTACCGGAATATTTTGTGCCAATGTGGTCATGGTCCTTCCCCCAGGCGTTTCACGCTGCCGACCGTAATCAAGTCGTTCATTGCCTTAGATGTCCTGGTTGAATTTGCGGTTTTTGGGCTTTGGCCAAACGCGCTTTCGCGAAGTGCGAAAATCCCCCAGTGGTCCCATTTTGCGAAAGGGGGACATTTCCTTAATCCCCCCGATCCGAATCGGGATAAAGGGGAATTGGGGGGATTTGGGGATTTATCGGGTACAATAGCCCGGTATGGAAGACCTCAAATCACACGCCATCGTCAAGACCCATGAACTGGCCCTGAAGGGCAAGAACCGCCCCTGGTTCATGCGCAAATTGACCGACAATCTCCGGACCGCCACCAAAGGGGCGGGTGTTGAGCGCGTCTGGCAAGGCCAGTTGTTTGTCGGCCTGACCCTGACCGATGAATCCTGCTGGCCGGAGGTCAAGTCCCGGATCAAAGATGTATTTGGCGTGGCCAAGTTCTACAAAGCCTATGAACTGCCCCAGGACCTGGACGGCCTGAAATCCAGGATCCCCCAATTTCTTGAGGGCCGCAGCTTCAACACGTTCCGCATCACCACTAACCGCGCCGACAAGCGGTTCCCCATGACGTCGGAGGAGGTCAACCGGGACCTGGGAGCCTTTGTGAAAGACCTTACCGGGGCCCAAGTTAAACTCAAGGACCCGGAGCTAACCCTCTATGTGGATATTCAGGTCAAAGGGTTCTTGGTCTATTTCGATGAGGTGAAGGCCCACGGCGGCCTGCCGGTGGGAGTCAGCGGCAAGGTGGCGGTGATGCTGTCTGGGGGCATCGACTCGCCGGTGGCGGCTTGGCAAATGATGAAACGGGGCTGCCAGGCGATGTTCGTCCACTTCCACAGCTATCCTCTGGTGGACCGCACCTCCATGGAGAAGGCGGCTGAATTAGTGGAACACCTTACCCGGCACCAATACCAGTCCAACCTTTTCATGGCCCCGCTGGGCGAGATTCAGAAGAAGATCATCCTCACCTGCCCGCCGTCATACCGGGTGGTGCTCTACCGCCGGTTCATGGTCCGGATCACCGAGGTCCTGGCCAGACGCAACCGGGCCAAGGCCATCATCACCGGCGAGAGCTGCGGCCAGGTAGCCTCCCAAACCCTGGAGAATATCGCCGTGGTGGACCAGTCGGCCGGCATGCCCATCCTCCGGCCGCTGATCGGTCACAACAAAGAAGAGATCGTCGATATGGCCCGGAAAATCGGCACCTTTTCCACTTCGATCCTTCCCGACCAGGACTGCTGCACCCTTTTCGTCCCGAAACATCCCGAGACTAAAGCTGACCTGGACACCGTGCTGCGGTTGGAAGAGACCCTTTCGGTGGAGGAGATGGTGCGGGACGCAGTCGAGAACACCGAGCGCCTCCATTTCGCCTCTCCGGAGGCCGCCGCGCCGGCCCGGTAGCCATGGCCAAGACGACCACTTCCGGTGGGCTGCCCAGCATCGACCCCTCCCGCCGCAACCGGATTTTGCAGGATGTCCTCAAGGGCGTATCCCGCTCTTTCTACCTGACTCTCCGTGTACTTCCCAAAAACCTGCGCGAACCGATGGGATTAGCCTACCTGCTGGCCCGCGCCGCCGACACGATCTCCGACCGCCGGCGCGCCGGGTTTTCTGGGGCACGGCTTGAGGACCTGCTCACCTTTCGGGCTCAGGTGGCTGGCCCGGTCGACTTTGATGTCTTGCAGGGATTGGTCTCCCGGTCGCTGGAGGGTATGTCGTCCCCCCAAGAGCAGGCCCTGTTCGCGTCGCTGGCCGATGCCTTTGCTTTGCTGGAATCCCTGGAAGAAGCCGACCGGGAGCAGGTCAGATGGGTGGTTGGCACGCTGACCCAGGGCATGGAGATGGACCTCAACACGTTCCCCGCTGAGGACTCGGGAGGATTGGCGGCGTTATCGACCGGCGCCGACCTGGACCGCTACACCTATCTGGTGGCTGGATGTGTCGGCGAGTTCTGGACCAACGTGACCGCCGCCCACGAGCCCAGCTTGAAAAAATGGGACGTGGCGAAGATGTCGGAGTTGGGAGTCCGGTTCGGCAAGGCTTTGCAGTTGACCAATGTCCTGCGGGACATCCCCCGGGACCTGCGCGGCGGCCGGTGCTATCTCCCCGCCGACGAGTTGGCGGCGGCCGGCCTAGTCCTCAGAGACCTGCTGGACCCGGCGAACGAGTGGCGCGCCAGACAAGTCCTCGTCCCGTGGATGCAGACCGCCCTGGGTCATTTTGAAGCCGCCGAGAAATACCTGCTGGCAGTGCCGCGCCGCTCGGTCCGGTTGCGGTTGGCTTGCCTGTGGCCATTGCTGTTGGGTCTGGCCACGCTGGCCCGCCTGGCCCGCGGCGGAAAGTGGCTGGACCCTGATACCACCACGAAAGTCAGCCGCCGCTGGGTCTACCGCATGATTGCCCTCTCGCTACCCGTCGTTTTCTCCAACCACCTCCTCCGGCGCTGGATCAGCAGCTTACGACGCCAGGTGGTAGACGCTATATAATCCCCCGTGCAATGAGATCGCCCAAGATTCAAATAGCTGAAAGCTGATAGCTGACAGCTCTCACTGGAGTGAATAATGCCTAAATTCGTGCGCGTTTACACCGGACCCGACGGAACATCGGTCATCGAAGAAAAAGAGTTCGAGATGACGGAATTTCTTGATACCGAAGGCGCCCACGGGCTGGCCTCACCCATCGAACAAACACCC
>JADFPD010000043.1 GCA_022562475.1 Chloroflexota bacterium
GCCCCTTTATGGCCCAACACCACCGGCATCGGGTGCTCGCTGTCGCCCTTCATGTAGTGCAGGTCGCTGTGACAGACCCCACTGGCCGTCAGCTTGACCAGGGCCTCGTGCTGGCGAGGGCCCTCCAGGTCCAGGTCTTCAACCACCAATGGTTGGAATTTTTCGTACAAGACTGCTGCCTTCAAAACAACCCCTCGCCGGTTAGACGTTAGGACCGATTTTCGCCAGCCTAGCGTGTCCTTTCTGAAGCGTCAACCCACATCGTTGTAGCATATAATTCCCCGTATGCGATCAACCCCGGCGTGGCTTTTGCTGTTGGGATTGGGTACGTTAATGATTCTGGCGTGCAGTGGCGGAGAGGCTGCATCCACGCTTATCCCTACGCCTCCGCCCACGCCGACGCCTTCTCAATTACCCACACCCACCGAAGAGCCGACGGTTCCCTCGCCGACGTCCACACTAATTCCTACTTCGACGCCACCGTCTTCCGGCGGCGAGCGCCTCCTGGGTAAAGTGGACACCATCATTGATGGCGGGTGTCCCGGCCCCTTTGGCGACCGGTGTCTCGAACTGATCGTCACTTGCCCAGGTATTAGCGACGCGACGGTGACAATTCGGGTGACCGGGACCGGCATCGCGGGCACGGCCGTATTGACCACCGCCGGTAATGGAACATCCCTGTACCGGCCCAACAACGAATCGGTGGAGGGCTATGACAACGTAGTCGGAATGACGGATGCGCTATTGGCCGGCGGCTACCGGCTGGCGGAGTTGATCTGGAAGCCGCCGGGAGTATGGGATGGGGGTGGAGGATCGATAACCCTGGCATGCCGTCCCGCCACGGCGATTCGCTGGGTGTACGACAATTTTTACGAGGGCGCTCTCTATTTGGCTCAAGGCACCAGCGGAGGATCCTCCCAGATCGCTTTCTCGCTGGCGTATTACGGTGTGGACGATATCCTTGACCTGGCCAATCTGGCCAGTGGCCCTCCGCCGTGCCCTATCTCGACCGATGGACGGCTAAATGTCGCTGTCCAGGCACAATGCCTAATGGACGGGCAGCTTTGGGGGGAATCCACAGAACCCATGCTATTTGGCAACCCCCAACTCCACTATCCAAACACCACAGTGCGGTTTTTCATCGGGGAAGAGGAACCGTCGGATTATATTGTAATGTCGGCCACTGCTTACTATGACCGCATCTCCTCGGCGAAGTCTATGCTTGTCGTCCCAAACACAGGCCACGCCATGAATAAGACTGCGGAAGGAGCGGCGGCATTGCTCGCCTCGATCAAGGAAGCGGAGATTCGCTGACCGCCCACTTGCCGGACTACGACGGAGCTTACTGGGCCATTAACCGGGCCGATCTCAGAGCCAGGTCCCCATCCCAATCCTCTCCGGCAAACCGCGGTCCCACTATCCGCGCACTATAGTGGTGGTTTGCCCGGGTAGATCGAAGTCCGGCGGCAAAGGAAGGTTCTGAGGCGCACCACTTCCTTGACGGTGTGCAGGGGCGACACTACAATCTGCGGTAATAATCATTATCAGTCTCTTTGATACGGAGGTTGTCATGGCGACAGCAGGAAAAGTCAGCCCCGAAGAGATGGAACAGTTTTACGAGACTAGCCGCCAAGCGGGCCTGACCCCGGCTTGGATGGGGCGCGGGCACGAGCGCAAGCCGTCGGTTGAGCCGTTTCTCTGGCGCTGGTCGCAGGCCGAACCGCTGATTCTGCGGAGTGGCGACATCGTAACGCCGGACCGGGACGTGGAGCGGCGGGTGCTCCGGTTGACCAACCCAGCCCGGGAGCACGGTACGACCCACACCATATCAGCCGCCCTGCAATTGCTCCTGCCGGGAGAAAACGCGCCGGCGCACCGTCATACGCCCACCGCCATCCGCTGGGTGCTCCACGGAGAGGGCGCCTACACCACGGTGGAAGGCGACAAGTGTTACATGGAACGTGGGGACCTGGTGCTCACGCCCTCTTGGACGTGGCATGACCACAACAACGAAGGCGACGGGCCGATGATCTGGCTCGACGGGTTGGACACTCCCCTGGTCCACAATCTGGAGGCCACGTTTTACGAGGCATTTCCCGAAGACCAACAGCCGATCACGGGCACCGGCCAATCGGTCCAGAAATATTCTTCAGGCACGCTACGGCCGGCCTGGGAAGACTACAAAGCACCCTATTCCCCGCTCTGGCACTACAAATGGGAGCAGACCTACGAGGCGCTGTGGAAATTGGCGCGGACCGATTGCAGTCCATTTGACGACGTGGCCATGGAGTTCTCGAACCCGGCCACCGGCGGACCCGTGCTGCGGACTATGTCCTGTTGGATCCAGCTGATCCGGCCCGGAGTGCGCACCCGTGCCCACCGGCATACCAGCAGCGCCGTCTTTCAAGTCTTCCAGGGCGAGGGGTACACGGTCATCGACGGCCAGAAGTTCGAATGGCGCGAGGGGGATTTCTTCGTGGTGCCAACCTGGGCGTGGCACGAGTTTGCCAGCGAAGGGTCCGGAGAGGCGATCCTATTCTCGATACAGGACATCCCGGTGATGAAATCTCTGTCCCTTTACCGTGATGAACCATACGAGGAGCACTCCGGCCACCAACCCGTCACCTCGCATTTCAGCGGCTAGCCCCTTCCGTGCCGACCGGCGCCAACAAGATAGAGGGCGGTTGTCTACCGGCAACCACCCTCTATCTTTTATTTACCGGGCTTTCTAATGCGGGTACATCTGGTCTGCCAATTCCTCTTTCCAATCGGAGTCATTGGGTACGATGGCATCGATGGCGCGTACTTTATAATACGAGTCGCCGACGCCGGGCGGGTCGCCGCCGTCGGCCACGGTGCCGGCCGCGTCCAACAGAACACGCCGGGCGATGACGATGGCCATGTCGCTGGCGGCCAGGTTCTCCCCGGTACGGTCCAAGATGGGCCCCATGCTTTCCTGGATCGCCTGGTCTTGGGTGTTGATCCCCTCGATGCCGGTGAATGTCTCGTTTCTCTGGACCTCGCGGTCGATCATCCAGTCGTTGGATTTGTTGCGTTTGGTCTTAAAGTCCGGAAGCACCTCGCCCGGACCCCGGCCCAGCCGGATCTCCTCATCACGGTCGGCTTGGGTGAGCGGCACGCCGCCATAGTTGTAAACCCAGTTGTAGACCATGCAATTCTCGTCATCCATGGGCACCCAGATGTGCCCGGCGATGAGTTCGCGGGGACCTTGCCCGTAGTATCCGAACTGGAGGGGTCGAAATTGGTGAAAAGGCATCACCCAGTGGTAGCTGCGGATCAGATCGCCCCGGTCGCCCAACGAACGGATGCCGGCATAGCGGTACCCGTAGTCGGTCCGGTCGACGTCCACCCTGGCCGCTTCGGCCTTGATCAGATCGGTGTTGACGGAGATGCCCGGCCGGTTGGTGTTCTCGCTGATGCGGCGGTGGAGGATGGGCGCGTGGGCGGTGTCGATACCGCCTTCCAGCCCTTGGAGCCAATTGCATTCCTGCCAATTCTTGGACACCAGCCGGTGGCTCTCCGGCACCTGGGTCCATTCAAACTTGGGATGGGGCGGTTGTTTCTCCACCGGGCCCAGGTAGGCCCAAACGAGGTCTCCCATCTCGACAACGGGGTAGGACGTGGTCTTGATCTTGCTAGGATATTCGCTGTCCGGTGGTTCGTTCATCATGTCCAGGCATTGGCCGGATACGTCAAACTTCCAGCCGTGGTACACGCAGCGAAGGCCGTCCTCTTCGTTGCGCCCGAAGAACAAGGAAGTCCGGCGGTGGGGGCAAATTTCGCTCAGGAGCCCAACGCGCCCCCTTGTATCCCGAAAGGCCACCAATTGCTCGCCAAGAAGCCGCACCGGCACCGGCGGGCAGTCCGGCCCCGGAATCTCACTGGCCAGCAGCGCCGGCAGCCAGTAACGGCGCATGACCTCGCCCATGGGCGTGCCTTCGTCAGTTCGAGTCAATGTTTCATTGTCATGTCTTGTTAACATCGTCATTCGCTCCGGTCCACTTAGACCCGCTAGGACGATCGGGCCGGTGGCTCTTGGGGCCGTATTATCCTCTAGGCGAGCGATCTGAGCAACCCGGAAATCACTCGGGTATCTCGCTGCCCATCGGACCAAATATGGTCGGGCCGGTGTTTGGATTCAGTTGACACTACCCAGGCGTGGCCGTACAATCGGTCAGACTTCCAGACTGGTCTGATTTGGACCGTAAACTGGACGACGAATCTGGGCTCAGGCCCAGGTTTTCCGGATCCGCAATAGGCAAAACTTCCCCGAGATGTCCAGGGGAAATCGATCAGGTATTTTTAGATGAAACGCACGCCCGTTAGCACTGCATTAGGGATCTCCTATCCGGTCCTCCAGGCAGGACTACCCTGGGTGTCCAACCCAGAGTTAGTGGCCGCCGTTTCCAATGCCGGGGGATTGGGAGTGTTGCACCCCACCTCCGGGTTTGAGCCTGGCGGCGATCCCGTCGCTGATCTCCACGCAGTGGTCCGCCATGTCCAGCGTCTAACTCAGAAGCCCTTCGGAGTATCGTTCCATCTGCCCCATCCTCAGATAGAGCAATTGATTGAGGCCGCGGCCCAAGAGGGCATCAATATCGCCATCACCTACGGCGGTAGCCCGGCGCTGTACACCGGAGCGTTGAAAGATCACGGCATGACGGTGATTCACCAGATCACAACGGTGCGGCACGCCCGTGGAGCGGAGGCCCAGGGAGTGGATATGGTCATCGCCGAGGGCTTTGAGGGCGGCGGCCTTCGCGGCGCCGACAAGGTTTCCACCATGGTGTTGGTGCCCCAGGTGGTCGGGTCGATCGCCATCCCGGTGATTGCCTCCGGCGGTATCGTTGATTCCCGCGGCTACGTGGCCGCGGCGGCCCTGGGCGCCATGGGCGTGCAGATGGGGTCCCGGTTCGTCGCCACCAAAGAATGCATCTCCCATCAGATCTACAAGACTGCGATGGTGGCGGCGATCGACAGCGGAACGGTCGTGGTCGGCGGAGATAAATGGCCGACCAGGATTCTCAAACAGGGCCTCGCCATGCAGATGAAAGAATCGGGCTTAGACAGCGGCGATGACCCAGCCGCCTGGGAGCAGGAGCTGGGCATCGACCGGACCAGAGCCGCTTTCATCGATGGAGACTTCGAATCAGGGATCGCCTACACCGGCGCGGGAGCCGGACTGATCTCAGAGATATTGACGGTCCAAGAAGTATTCAAGGACTTGGTCGATGGCAGCCATTCCCTCGCGCGCAAACTGGTCTAGACGGCGCAACCGCGCTCTGGAATTGACTGGCTACGGCATGCGGACCTGTCTGTAGCGCAACGGCAACAGGACATCGATTCCTGATCGTCCTAAGAGCCTTCTTCGGGCCCAGCCGAGTCCAGTTCGATCAGTTCCTCAGCCTTCCTCATGATCTTGTCCCGGCGTTCGCCCTCGATCTTCCTGCTGTCCAGGTAAAGCCCCAGGGCCTGCATCGGCTGTAGGTCTTCGCCCTCGGTGGGGGATATCCGGGTCCGCCGCGCCCCGGCCACCTCCCGTGAGATGGAAGCGATAAAGTGGGCCGGCTCAAGTGCCGCCCGAATCTCCGTCTCCCTCAGATGGGCGTCGGTCTCCGCCGCCAAGGAGATGCGCACCCGGACCACCGAGCCGGTGATGTCCTTCCGGGCGATGGCCCGGACCACAGTTGCCGTGGGGTCAACATCTTGAGGTTCCACCGAGACATCCACGGTTACGAAATTACGGGCGTCCAATTTATGGAATTCGAAATTGGTCATCCGCTGCCCCTGGGGGGCCGCCGGGTCTAGGTCGATTACACAGAACCCTTTTTCATCGCCTTCCTCGCTGAAGTCCACCCTTTGCAGACTTCCGGAATAGACGACCATGGGCGGGCCGGGACGCAATATCTGATGCTTGTGGATGTGGCCCAATGCGACGTACTCGACCTGGGGCCGGTCCAACGCGCTGACCAACAGTACGTGGTCTTGGCCCAACATCATAGAGCGCTCCGTGCCGACGGTGGCCCCGTTCACCGTAACGTGCCCCGTGAGGACCGCCGGCACATCCGGGTCCAATGCATTGGCCTCAAGTTCGATCCCATCGGTCAGCCTTTGTTCCAGGGCCTCTCTCACCTGGCCGATCGACATACCCCTGGAGTCCTCTCGGCTGAGAATGGCGCTTCGCCTTGGCCAAGGAACGGCTAAGATCTGCAAAGGTCCGGAGGGAGTAGGAACTAAATACGTCTTAAGGTTGTTGCCCACGTAGACATTGGCGACCTCCAGCGTGGGAAAGATGTCCACCGCGGTGGCCCGGCTGGACGCCGCCGGCAGGTCGTGGTTACCCACCAACAAAAAAGTGGGAACCCCAGCCTGGGACAGGCGGATCAGGCGTTTGGCAAACTCCCGCTGGTGGGTCTGGGTCGGGTCGCGGCCCTTGTAGGCATCCCCGGCCAACAACACCAGGTCAACGCTTTCATTCAGGGCAAACTCCACGACCTGGTCCAGGGAGTCCAGAAAATCACCCAGCCGGGTCGACAGTCCCGTTTCCGGGTCTATCCGTCCGTAATTCTCCACTCCGATATGCAGGTCTGAAAAATGAAGGACCCTCATCGCATCATCCTGTTTGGAGTTCGCCGGGCTTCTTCCCAAATTCTCACGCCAAAGATTATGTTGGCTAAAAGGGACAATAAACAAGGGGCGCTGCGACGAGATTGACCGGCCTCCCGGTAGATTCCTAAATGGTTGCCTCGGCATCGGCCTTTTACGCCAGATTTGACAACAAGCCGTTGGCTTCCTAGAATCGGATGGTGTGTAACGGTGGGAACCGTTGGTGGGAACTGTTGGTATTCTTGCAAGGACGACGTTGATGACTACCGTTAAGCAGATGTTTGCACTCCAGGAATTGGACATCATTCTCGACCGTGTCCAGAATGAGCACGACAGAGCAGAATACGAGTTGAATAACGGCGACGCCGTCGGGAATCTAGAAACTGAATTGGAACGGGACGCCGAATGGCTTCAGGAAACCGAACTCCAGCGAAAGGCCACCAAACTAGAAGCGGCAACCCAGAAAGAACGCTCTGAAAGCCTCAACTCCCAACTCTACGGCGGAGAAATCACCAATCCTCGAGACCTGGAAAGCCTGGAACGCGAAGCCTCCAACGTCCTCCAGTTGGTCGAAAAGCAAGAGACCGCTCTTGCGGAGATCACCCGAAAAATCGAGGAAGCTCAAAACAAACAGAGTGAATTGGAGAGTAAACTCGGCGAGGTCAAGGCGGCTCGGGAGATACGCCAAACCGAATTGCGGGCATCTCTCAAAGAGTTGAGCGCAGAGCGGGCGGGGTTCCAGGGTCAGCGTTCGAAATTAACTGAGGACCTCGACCCGACATCGCTCCAACAATACGAAATTCTCAGGAAATCGAAAGGCGGTTTGGCTGTGGCCAAGGTAGAACGAGGGCTTTGCCAGGGATGCAGAATGTCCCTGCCCACCCATCAACAGCAGCGAGTCCGCGGCGGACACCAAGTGGTCCTCTGCAGCAGTTGCGGCCGGATGCTCTTCCTGGGTTAAGGCGGGACCGAATCAGATAACGAAAATGGCCGGTTGATCCGGCCATTTTTTATTGCCAAGTAAATCGGGATGTTCCCGGCGAAACCGCCTTCGTTTGACCCTCTATGAGGCCTATGCTAGAGTTCGAATCGGAGGGTCATGTAGACCGGGTGACCGCCGTCCCGATCTATCGGGAGGGAGGAAAGTCCGGGCTCCTCTGGGCAGGGTGCTGGGTAACTCCCAGGCCCCGGTACCGGTCCACTGGACCTGCATCGGGGACGGAAAGTGGCACAGAAACATACCGTCCCGACCTGTCGGGATAAGGGTGAAATCGGACGGTAAGAGCGTCCGGCCGTCTGCGGTGACGCAGCGGCGGCTAAACCCCACCTGGAGCAAGGCCAAATAGGGGGACATAGGCGCCCGGCCCGTCCCCGGGTTGGCTGCTTGACCGCGGCGGCAACGTCGCTCCGCCAAAAGCGGACATCCGCCGGACTAACCGCCGGCGGTTGGGCTAGATAGATGGTCACCGCCCTCCCCTTCCGGGAGGGATACAGAACCCGGCTTACAGGTCTGCAAAACCCCTCCATCCACGCTCGAAATAGGGCGTCAAGACGTCCCAGGTCATGGCGGCCGGGCCGCAAGATTCGGCGCAACCGGGCCGCAAAATCCGGCCCACCGGTTGCTGTATCCAGCGGCAACTATTATGATTGACCCAGACTCTAGCCCGCCCGCTGGTCCTCCGTTTCCGGACGCCGCCACCGGTGATCAACCGGGCCTGGGCCATTCCACCAACAGGGGAAATTCCTAAACTTGTACCTGGACATGCATAGCCATTCCGTGTCGTCCGACGACTCCCGGGCCACGGTTGAGCAGTACGTAAAATGGATCCAAGTGCTGCGAAAACGAGGCCACACCGTCGACGGCATCGTGCTCACTGAGCACCGAAAGTTCGACTTCGACAAAGACTACTCGGACTTGGCCGGCCAGTATGACGTGCTGGTCTTGAAGGGCTCCGAACTCGACACCCGCTACGGCCACTTCCTGGTCTACGGCGTTACTCAAGCGCTGACCCAAGCGATGGACTTCTCCGACGTCCACATGGATGCGCGAGCCCTGATGCAGGCAGCCCGCCGGCACGACGCCATCGCCCTCCCAGCCCACCCCGGCCGCTTCGGCATCGGCCTGACCGACTATATCGCCCAGGGGGAGTCCTTCGACGACGTTGAGATAGTTGAACTCCTCAACGGAGGCAGCCGCAAGGGCGAGAACGAACGGGCCGAGGAACTCTGCAAGAGCCATAACCTGCTGGGCATCGGAGGCAGCGATGCCCACCTGACCAGTCACATAGCCACCTGTATGACCGACTTCAAAACGCCGATCAAGACTGAAAACGACCTGGTGGAGGCCCTGCTCGGCAAGGAATTCCAGCCCGTCTGGCTGAAGAATGTCGTGAATGGCGCTTCCTGATGGAGCCGGGGTTCGGGGGATAAGGAGAAAGACCCATGGCCATGGAACTTGAATACGACCGGTCTCTATACGGGATCGAGCATGTGGCCGGTCCCTTCGAGATCACCGACGAGATCATAGACCGGGCCAACAGCAGCACCGGCGAGACCGGCCCGGCATTCATTTCCGACGCCGGGGCCAAGGAAGCCGGATACCGGGGCAGGATCGCCCCGCCGACCCTTTGCTGCATCCTGGTCCGCCAGGTGTCCCTGCCCGATGTGAAGGTCAAGTTCGGCCGCACTCAGATGCACGCTGGCCAGCGCGTCGAACCCAAAGCGCCGGTATACGCCGGCGACCGGTTGACCGCCTCTTCGCATCTGAAAGATGTCTACGCCAAGACCGGACGCTCCGGGACCATGGTCTTCGTGGTCTGGGAGACAACTTTCACCAATCAAGACGGGCAGGTGGTGGCCGAGGTCCAAGAGTCCTTCGCCAAACGAGAGTGACCGGCTGGGCAGCGGCAGCTTGGACAAAGAATGGCTGGATTTCGGCTACACCGACCGGCCTGGGAATCAGAAAATAATACAACCGGAATCAACCAAGAGAGTATTTTGCCCTATTACGATGAGATAGAACTGGGCGACGAGATCGGACCCGTGGAGAAGGTCGCCACAGACGAAGAGGTGGCCAATTTCTGCGATGTCTGGGGCGCGCCCAAACCCAACCGCTTCACCGACCCCGATGTCGCGGCCAAGGCCGGCATGCCGGGCACCATCGTGCCCGGCATCATGACCATGGCGATGATGGCCCAATTGCTCACAGACTGGGGCGGCCCAGGCTCGATCAAGGACCTAGACCTGGTCTTCCGGCAGCCGGTGCCCCACAACCGGCCCCTGACCCTGGCGGCCACCATCACCGACCTGCGGGAAGAAGACGGCGAAAACTTGGTGGAATGCGACATCCTGATGACCGGCACGGAGGGTGAACGCTATGTTGGCGGCAAAGCCATAGTAGTCGTGGCAGGCCGTTAACAACTCGCCCCGTTTCCTTTAGCACGGCGATTCCCAAGCATCCAAACCATCCGACCTCGGCAGGGCAGAAAATGCTGGAACGGTTGCGGCAAGTGGCTTTCTTGGTCAAGGACTTGGAAGAAGGCAAGGACCTGTACCGGCGGCATCTGGGCATGGAGTCCTGCCACTCCGAGGACCTGAGCAACTACGGCCTTTTGAATGCCGTCCTTCCAGCGGGGAACGGAACCTTCATCGAACTGCTCCAACCTACTTCCGCAGATTCCTCCGCGGCCCGTTACCTGGAGCGTCGCGGCGAGGCCCCCTACCTGCTAACCTTCGAGACCAGCGAGTACGACCGCCTTATTCCCCACTTAAAGTCCTTGGGAGTCCGCTTGTCCGAAGAACCGGCAACCAGCGACTACCGCCACGCCTTCATCCATCCGTCCTCGGCCAACGGCGCATTCTTGGAGATCATCGAGGTCACCGGTGGCGACAACCCCTGGCCCGCTGCCGGACCGGATTGGCAGACTTTGGAGCACAAGCCGCTGACCAGGCAGCTACGCCAGATGGCGGTGTTGGTCCGGGACCTGGACGAGGCTATCGAAAAATGGGAGAAAATGTTCGGGATTACAGCCACCAAACGCTTCCAGGTTAGCTTCACCGACCTGGAGATCGCGGTCCTTCCACTGGGCGGCAAGGACACCTTCATCGAATTGGCCCAACCTACGGGCAGCGACGTTCCCTCCGCCCGGTTCTTGGAAAGGTACGGTGAGGGAATCTACCTTGCTATTTATGAGATCGACGACTCCCTGGACATGGACGACTACCTGAAGGGACAGGACGCCCGGTACACCACATCCCGGGTGACCTCCAACTACGTGAACCTGGGATTCAACAGCATCTGGCTGCACCCAGCGGGCATGAAAGGGGCCTTCACCCAACTCTCTCAGGTGCTGGTTGACGACAACCCTTGGCCTCCCGCCGGAGACACCTGGCACCTGGATTAAGCGCCCGTTCCAAGCCGTGCAAGTTCAAATTGACTCCCCCACTACCCTGTGATAGAGTCAAATCATAAAAGATACCTGGTCTCATTAAGAGGCTAAGAAACAGGACGGCATGCGCAAACGGGTCAACGCCCTGGCCGAACAATTATTGGAAACCCTGGAACAGCAGGGCTACCGGTCCACATCGCCCCGGCGGGCGGTGGCCCAGGTTATCGCCAACCAGGACAAGCACTTCACGGCTGAAAACCTGCGAGAGCAACTGCCCTCCCTGGGACGGGCGACCATCTTCCGCTCCCTCAAACTGTTCGTCGAGACCGGCGTGCTCTGCCGCGTGTTGCTGGAAGACGGTGATCTCCACTATCAACTAAGCCACCGCGGACACCACCACCACCTTCTTTGCGTCGAATGCGGGTCGTCTCAAGACCTCCTGGGCTGCGACATCGAGGAATTGTTGCAACAGACCTCGGCCAGCCACGGGTTTGAATTGAGCGGGCATTGGCTGGAGGTCTACGGCCGGTGCCGGTCATGCAGTAAATCGGAATCTTCAGCGGAACTTGCGGCGGTCTAGTCTCTTTTTTTACCCCTATTGATACTTACTCTCAAAAGCAAATTAATTTGATACTTAAACGAAATAACCGGAGTCGCCGGTGGCAGAAACCCCACCTACCCAGAGCGGTCTGGGCGGTTCCAGGAGCAATGGCGATACTGCTGCTGGCCTCGGCCTGCAGCTCATCGTCGCCGGAGCAAAATCCCGCTGGGAACCCGTTGCCGGTGGTGACGACCACTGCGTTGCTGGCGGACATGGTGAAGAACGTGGGCGGTGACCTGGTGGAAGTGACGGCATTGGTGCCGCCGGGCGCAGACGTCCATTCCTTTCAGACCACCCCAGCCGATAACGTGGCGGTGAACCGCGCCGCCCTGTTGGTCTCCAACGGCGGTGGGCTGGACCGATTTCTCGACCAGGTGATCCGAGGCTCCGCATCCGACGATGCGGTGCACATTTTCGCAGCCGGTCCACTGCTGGACCTCGACCCAGACGATGACGACCCTCATTTTTGGCAGAACCCGGTCTTCGCCGTGAAGTACGCGGAGGGCATCAGGGACGGCCTGATCGCCGCCGACCCGGAAAACGCGGGCGACTACCGGGCGAATTTCGATTCGTACGAAGATGCGCTGACCAAGCTGGACTTCGACATCGCCAGCACCCTCAATACCATTAACCCGGACCGGCGGCATCTGATCACCTTCCATGACGCCTTTGGCCACTTCGCCAAGCGGTACGGTTGGCAGGTCACTGCTCTGGTCGGCAGCGACGCCAGCCAGGTATCTCCCGGCCCGGTAGTTGAGATATTGGAACAGGTGCGGGCCCAGGGACTGCCGGCGGTCTTCGCCGAGCCCCAATTCAGATTCGGACTGCTGGAGAAAGCCGCCGAAGAAGCAGGCGTCGAGGTTGGGACCATCTATTCGGACGTTCAAGACGGCGAGGTAGCCAGCTACATCGACATGATGCTGTTCAACGCCAAGAGCCTGGCCAGGCTCCTAAGATAACCAGAGACTATGAGCTCAGAATCGACGTTGGAGACTAAAGAATCAGCCGGCGCCAGACCTGCTAGCGGGCCCGCGCTGGTGGTCCGCGACCTGTGGGCCGGTTACAACGGAAAGCCGGTCCTCGAGGCGGTTAGCTTCCAGGTCGACCGGGGGGATATGGTGGGCATCATCGGGCCCAACGGCTCGGGGAAATCGACGCTGATCAAGACCGTTCTGGGACTGGTGAAACCGATGCGGGGCGAAGTTTCGGTGCTGGGCCGTGAGGGGGCTCCGGAACGCCACCTGGTTGGCTACGCGCCGCAGACAGAACTGGTGGACTGGGACTTTCCAGTGACCGTGTCCGACGTGGCGCTCATGGGCCGTTACTCCCGCCGCGGCCTCTTCCGCCGCACCACCAGGGAGGACCGCGAAGCCGCCGACGAATCGCTGGAGTTGGTCAAGATGTTCGACCTGCGGGACCGGCTGATCGGCGAGCTATCCGGCGGCCAAAGGCGCCGGGTGCTGCTGGCCCGGGCCATGGCCCACAACCCTGAACTGCTACTGCTGGACGAGCCGATGGCGGGCCTGGACGCCACCGCCCAGCACCAACTGCTTGACATTCTGGACGAACTGCGCGCCAAGGGGGCCACGGTGGTCCTCAGCACCCACGACCTGTCCTGCGTCTCGTCCCGGTGCGACAAGGCGGCCTGCCTCAACCGCCGGCTGATCGCCTTCGGCAAGCCCTCTGAAGTACTGAATGAACAGGTGTTGGGCGAAACATTTGGCACCCACCTGCTCATGGTGCATCTGGACGGCCAAGCCTACGCCTACCAACACCACACCCACCCGGACGGCTTTCCGGAAGTTGACCCCCTGCCAGAAAAGCCCGACAAGCATGATTGACGTCATTACAGAGCCATGGGAATTCGCCTTCATGCAGCGGGCGTTGCTGGCGGCCTCTTTCGCCGCACTGGTCTGCTCGGTGGTGGGCGTTTTTGTGGTGCTGCGGGGCATGGCTTTCATGGGCGACGCCGTGGCCCACTCATCCTTGGCTGGGATGTCTGTGGCCTATTTCTTCGGCGGAAGCATCTTCTGGGGCGCCTTTGCCTGGGCGGTGCCGGCATCATTGGCCATCACCTTCATCAGCCGCCACGCCCAATTGCGGTTGGATACGGCGATCGGCATAATCTTCGCCAGCGGGTTCGCCGTGGGAATCATATTGATGAGCCGGGTCAGCAACTACACCGCCGACCTGTTCGGACTGCTCTTCGGCAACGTCCTGGGGGTCTCCTGGGGCGAGGTCTTGCTGATCGGCCTGGTGGCTGGAGGGGTGTTGCTGGTCATCGTTGCCCTGTACAAGGAATTGTTGTTCACGGCCTACGACGCCACGATGTCCGCCGCTTCAGGGGTGCCAGTGAGGTTCATCCAATACCTGCTGCCGTTGCTGGTGGGAATCACCACCGTCGCCTCATTGAAGGCCGTGGGCATCGTGTTGGTGCTGGCGCTCCTAGTCACACCCGCCGCCACCGCCGCGCTCCTGGCCCGCCGGGTGCCGGGAATCATGGCGATCAGCGTGGTCACCGGATTCGTCTCCACCGTGGCCGGGCTCTATCTGTCCTTCCACGCCAACCTTCCCACGGGCCCCAGCATCGTGGTCGTCGCCACCGGGCTATTCTTGGCGGCGATGCTGTTCTCGCCCAGCAAGGGCGTCGTCTGGCAGGCCTGGCGCGCCTCCCCCCTGCCCGCGGACGACGCGGCGGTCTGATTCTGGCCGGCCCAGCTAACATCGTCGTTTGGGCTAAAAACGTAGGGGCATCCGATACGATCGGGACCGTGCCCCTACCCTTTGGAATAAACCCCTAGCACGCCGCGTCCTCATTCGCTACACTGCATTAGCTTTCCAAGCTTCATGTTTTTGTGAGGAAGATGATGTATGACCTTAGCGGTAAAGTTGCCCTGATCACCGGAGCGGGCGGGCGGCACGGCATCGGCCGGAGCATCGCCCTGCGTCTGGCTGATGAAGGGGCCGACGTGGTTGTAACCGACATCGAGGCCAGCGCCACGGCCATCCGCGCCGAGGACCGTCAGGCCGGTTGGGCTGGGTTGAACAGCGTAGTGGAGGAGATCGAGTCCAAAGGGCGCCAGGCCCTGGGCCTGTTCTCGGACGTTTCCGACGGCGCACAGGTGGCCGACATGGTGGCTAGGACCCTGGACAAGTTCGGGCATATCGACATCTTGGTAAATAATGCCGGTTCCAGGCCGGGCAAGGACCGGGTCCCGGTGCTGGAACTAGAAGAAGAGGCCTTCGACGAAGTGCAGCGGGTGAACGTGCGGGGCACCTACCTGGTGTCGCGGGCGGTGGCGACCCACATGGTCAACCGGGGCGGCGGCGGCAAGATAATCAACATAGCCTCCGGCGCCGGCAAGCGTGGAATCGCCCGTTACGCCGCCTATTGCGCGTCAAAGTTCGCCGTCATCGGTTTCACCCAGGCGATGGCCCAAGAGATGGCCGTTAACAGGATCAACGTCAACGCCATCTGCCCCGGTCTGGTGGACACTGAGCGGGTGGACTTCATCGCCAGCGCCCTGGCCCCGGAGGGGGAGTCGAGCGAGGAGTACCGGGCCGACATGGTGCGGGAGCGGGCGTTCAGAGTACCGATGGGCCGCATCGCCCAGGGCGACGACATCGCGCGGATGGCGGCCTTCCTGGCCTCCGCTGAGTCCGACTACATAACCGGCCTCTCCATCAGCGTGTCGGGGGGCACAGAGATGAGCTAGCGCCGGTAGTGTGTCCGGCGGCGGCTCCGAAATGACCTAGCCACCCGGCAACGCCGCCTCAGCAGACTCCCGTATGGGACGCGGGGGCGGTTTGGCGAAGTACATCAGCACCGCCGATACGAAATAGGCCACCCCCATGGCAAAGTAGAGGTAATAAAAGTCGCCGGCCAACGCCCTGACCACAGAGGCCAGACTAGGCCCGAGACCCAAGGCAATCATCTGCAGCGGGGAGAAAACGCCGAGGATGGCGCCGTAAGAGCCGCGGCCGAAGTATCCGGCCAGCACCATGTTCTCCAAAGACCCAAGTCCCCCAGAAAATATCCCCCAGATCACGGCGAAAATCAGCGCGTCTCCCACCGAGTCGACTGTAAGCAAGAACGCCATCATCCCGCCCGCCCCAACCATCATGATCATCAGGCTTCGCCGGGGCGTGATCTGGTCAGCCAGGTAACCCCAGAACAGGTTGGCCACCGCCAAGAAAGTGCCCAGACTCAAGACGCCGGCGGCGGCCGCGGTGGACAACCCCGCGTCCTGGACCAGGAAGGGAACTAAACTGAAACCCGTGGCGCTGGAAGCCAAAGTCCCCAGCGCAGTGATGGTTAATAGCAGCCAAAAGGCCCGGGTCCGGAGGGCTTCTTTGGCGGTCCAACTGAACTCGGGCGCCATAGTCTGCGGCCTGGCGCTGCCTACGGACGCTCCGGCGGGACTGGCCCCGTCAGGTAGCAAGCCGATGTCCTCGGGCCTGCGCCTCACGAACAGCATGACAGGCAAGATCAGTATCAAGCTCAAGAAACCCAGGTACCGGTAGGCCGCCCGCCATCCCTGATTCGCGGCGATCAAGGAGATTATCTGGATGTTGATCGCGCCCGCTAAGGGCCGGAAGGTAGAGACCAAGGCCAGAGCCATGTTGCGCCGCTGCCGGAAGAAGTTGACGGCCGCAGTCCGGGGGACCAGTCCCACCAGGACCGGGTTGCTCACGGCCCGGCCGATCACGTAACCACCGTAGAACTGCCAAACTGAGTTGGAGCCGGCGATGACGAAAAAGGCTATCCCGGCAACAACTAGACCCAAAGGCATGAGCCAGCGTGGTCCGTACCGGTCGGCCAATCTGCCGATCAAGGGGGCGATCATACCGGACAACCAGGTGCCCAAGGAGGCGGCGAAGGCCAGGCTGCCATCATCCCATCCGCTCTCGTCGGTGATGTAGACCTGTACGCCGCCCAACACCACCTGAGTGAGCCCACTGGCGGCGAAGGTAGCCAAAGCAGAGATGCCGAGCACCAGCCAGCCGTAATAGAAGGGCGTCCGCAGACGCCAGTTGATTAATGATTGAAACATTGGTCCGGGGGATTGGGGCTGCTTGAGTAGCCGCCCAAACTATACAGCAACCGGTGCCTGGCGGCCACGGATGAATCGGCCAGTCCGCGTGGGCTACCGTTGCCCAGAAAGGCCGTCTCCCGTCTTGAGCAAGGCTATGGACTCGTTCGGCCAGGTGTTACATTTATGAAGCATGTACTAGGGGGTATCGGTACCAAACAGATGCATGTACACAGCCAATCAGAAGACGAGGCCCGGGTAAGTCACGGCCACGCCCACGGCGCGGTGGATGCCGAGATCTTGGCCAGCAGCCGGGGGATCCGGGTCACCAAGATATCGCTGGCGGTGCTTGGAGTCACGGCCGTCGTCCAGTTGGTGATCGTCGGGTTCACGGGCAGCGTCGCCCTCCTGGCCGACACCATCCACAACTTTGGCGACGCCGCCACCGCCCTTCCGCTGTGGGCGGCCTTCACGCTGTCCCGGAAACTGCCCACCAAGCGGTTCAATTACGGCTACGGCCGGGCGGAAGACCTGGCGGGTCTGCTGATCGTCTTGTCCATCTTGGCCACCGGCATCTTCGCCGCTTACGAGTCCATCAACCGTTTGGGCGACCCCCCGGAGATCGACTACCTCTGGGTCGTGGCACTGGCGGCCGTATTTGGATTCCTCGGCAATGAAACCGTGGCGCTGTACCGAATGAAGGTGGGTAAAGAGATCGGCAGCGCGGCGCTGATCGCCGACGGACACCACGCCCGGGTCGACGGTCTGACCAGCCTGGCCGTCCTCTTTGGCGCCGTCGGGGTTTGGTTGGGCTATCCTCTGGCGGACCCCATAGTCGGGCTGGTGATATCCGCAGCCATTTTGCGTATAGTTATTGAGACTTCGAAATCGGTATTCTCCCGGCTGCTGGACGGAGTTGAGCCGGAAGTTCCCGACGAGGTCCGGGAAGTGGCCTCGGTCACCGATGGTGTACAGGAGGTCGCCGAGGTCCGAGTCCGTTGGCTGGGACACAAGATGCTGGCGGAAGTGAACATCGTCGTCGACCCTGGTCTTTCGGTGGGAGCCGGCCACGACATCGCCGAAAACGTGCACCACCAACTGCTCCATAACCTAAAATACCTCTCCAACGCCACGGTGCATGTGGACCCGGTGGGGTTGGCCGGCGAGGAATTCCACCGCCATGGTCCCGGCAACACCGAGCACCAACAAGAACACGTCGAGGAACACGCTCATGACTCGGAAGACGAGCCTGACCACGGCCACTCCCACGATAATTAGATAAAACGAGGTCTAGGCATGCCCCTTGAACGGTCGCAGGTGGAACACATCGCCTCCTTGGCCCGGATCGGTCTCACCGAAGATGAGATCGAGATGTTCGGCAGGCAACTCTCCCAGATCCTGGAGCAGTTCGAGGTGCTCAATGAATTGGACACCACGGGCGTCATTCCCACCGGCCACGCAAGCGGACTCCAGACCGTGATGCGCGATGACCTGGCCGAAGATTCCCTGGACTCGGAAGATGTGCTGAAGAATGCACCGCGCCGGGAGGGGGAGTACTTTCGGGTGAACGCGGTGTTGGAGGAATAGGGCGGTGGCGGAACTCAATTGGCTCAGCATCCAGGAAGCCCACGCCCAGCTAACCTCCCGGCAGATCAGCTCGGTCGAACTCACCCAAGCCTGTTTGGACCGGATCGACGCCGTTGAAGACCAGGTCCAGTCATTCCTGACCTTGACTCCGGAGACCGCTTTAGCTCAGGCGGCGGAAGCCGACCGCATGCTGGCCGCCGGTGAGGGCGGGCCGCTGACGGGCGTGCCGGTGCAGATCAAGGACGTGATGTGCACCGAGGGCGTGCCCACCACCTGCGCGTCCCGTATGTTGGAGAATTTCGTGCCGGTCTACAACGCGACGGCTGTGGAGCGTCTCCTGGGCCAGGGTGCGGTGATGTTGGGCAAGGGGAATATGGACGAATTCGCCATGGGGTCGTCCTGTGAGAATTCGGCTTTCCACCCCACGCGAAACCCCTGGGACCTGGAACGGGTGCCCGGCGGGAGCAGCGGCGGGGCGGCGGCCTCGGTCGCGTCCGGGCAGACCGTATACGCCCTGGGCTCGGACACCGGAGGCAGTGTCAGGCAACCCGCGGCGCTCTGCGGAGTTGTCGGTCTGAAGCCCACCTATGGATTGGTCAGCCGTTACGGCCTGATCGCCTTTGCTTCGTCTCTGGACCAGATCGGCCCGCTGGGACGGTCGGTCATGGACTGTGCGCTGGTGCTGAACGCCATCGCCGGGCACGACCCCCGCGACGCGACCTCTGTGCACCAGGAGGCCAAAGACTACTCCGCCAACCTGGGTCAGGACATCAAGGGCCTGCGGTTGGGCGTTCCTGAAGAGTATTTCGTGGATGGCATGGACCCTGGCACTCGAAATGCCATCGATGAGGCTGTGTCCACCCTGGAAGGGCTAGGCGCATCCGTACGGCCCGTCTCCCTGCCCACCACCCGCTACGCGCTGGCCTGCTACTACATCATCGCGCCCTCGGAATGCTCGGCCAACCTCGCCCGGTACGACGGCGTTAAGTACGGCTACTCGTATCAGGACACCGACGATCTGTGGGAAGCCCTAGAGAAGACCCGGGAATATGGGTTCGGCCCAGAGGTCACCCGGCGAGTGATGCTGGGGACCTACGCCCTTTCCAGCGGTTATTACGACGCCTATTATCTGAAGGCCCAGCAGGCGCGGACGCTGATCAGACAGGACTTCGACCGGGTGTTCGAAGAGGTGGACGCGCTGGTCACACCCACATCACCGGTCACGGCTTTCAAGATAGGCGAGAAGATCGGGGACCCGGTGCAGATGTACTTGATCGACGTTTGCACCCTGCCGGTGAACATCGCCGGGCTGCCGGGCCTATCAGTGCCCTGCGGGTTCTCGGACGGCCTGCCGGTGGGGATGCAGCTCATCGGCCCCCATTTCTCCGAGGAAACCTTGTTGCGGACCGCCCACGCCTACGAAGCGGCCACTGAATGGAGCGCCGCCCGGCCGGGGATCTAGGCGACAAAAAAAGGGCCCCGTCCTTCTGCGGAAGGACGGGGCCCTTTAAAACCAATCGGCGACCGCCCTTAGGGACGAATCGCCCGCCAGTCGGTTTGGGTATACTTGTAGTCGGCATACTTGTCGGCCACTTCCTGGGCGGAGGACATGAAAAGGGACAAGTTGGAGAAGAATCCAGCCCTCGCCTGATTTTCTGCCTCAGAGTAGTGATCGCTGTTTGCGCCGACGGTGAAGTGGGATTTTCCGATGCTTAGAGTTGCCAATATGTTTTTCGGTCCTTATAAAGTGGGCTGTGGTTTCTGTAGGGCATCCTGGCCGACATTTCGGTCTTCTTCCGTTTTTGTTAACCCGTCCGTTTATTCGTCCTACCCAAATTTCAGTCCCTAACTAAATATTAGCCGCTTTATATTCATTTGTCAAGTGCCTAATTATTAGTTAGAATAGACTACAAAGCGCCGGCGTATTAAAATCGGTCTTATAATCAGGCTGTCGGTCCGGACCAAATAAATATTCCGGCCACACCCAGCGTCGCGGCGAGGAGCATCATGAACTGCGATTCACCATGTCCGAGGTACGAAAACGCGATGAGGGTCTTGGGCAAGAAATGGACCTGCCTGATTCTCCGTTGTCTTTTGTCCGAGCCCAGAAGGTTCACCGAGATATCGGGATATATCGACGGGCTAAGCGACCGCCTGCTCTCACAGCGCCTGCAAGAGTTGGAGGAGGAGGGCATCGTCCAACGTCAGGTCTACGCACGCCGTCCGGTGGTGGTCGAGTATTCACTGACGCCCAAGGGTCTGGCGTTCCGGATGGTTGCCGAAGCCATTCAGGCATGGGCCGACGAGTGGGACGAGGTCCCGGCCACGGTTTAACCGGCCGCCCGGAGGATGCCCACCCGGTATCCAATGATCGCTCTACTGAAGTTCTTAATTTAATCCCGGGAGGCGCTGATGCAGCGCTCCAAGATCAAAGATATCTTCGCCCAGGGACAGGCCGGCCGCGACGTTCTGGTCCAGGGTTGGGTCAAGACCCGCCGTTCGTCCAAGTCGGTCACCTTCATCCAGATCACCGACGGCTCCACCCTGCAAGACCTTCAGATAGTGGTCGATGAGGCCAACCCCAGCCACGAAACTGCGGCCGGCCTCACCACCGGGTGCAGCGTGAGCGTTGAAGGCGTCTTGGTTGAGTCACCGGGGCAAGGCCAGAAGTATGAGGTCCAGGCCGGATCGGTGACGGTGATCGGCGGGTCCGACCCCGAGACTTATCCCCTCCAGAAGAAACGGCACTCCCCCGAATTTCTCAGGGAGATCGCCCATCTGCGGCCTCGCACCAACACCTTTGGGGCCATGGCCCGGGTGCGGAACTCGGTGGCCTACGCCATCCACACCTTCTTCCAGGAGCGGGGCTTTCAGTTCATCCAGACTCCCATCATCACCGCCAGCGACGCCGAAGGCGCCGGGTCCATGTTCCAGGTGACCACACTGGACCTGAACGATGTTCCCAAAGACGGCGGCGAGGTTAAACACGAAGACGACTTCTTCGGCAAACCCGCTTTCCTGACCGTGAGCGGTCAACTGGAGGCGGAGATCTTCGCCATGGCCCTTTCCGATGTCTATACCTTCGGCCCCACGTTCCGGGCCGAGAACTCCAACACCTCGCGCCATCTGGCCGAGTTCTGGATGGTGGAGCCCGAGGTTGCCTTCTGCGAATTGGACGGGTTGACCGAACTGGCCGAGGACTTTTTGAAGCATTTGACCGGGCATGTGCTGGAGAACTGCCTGGAAGACATGGAGTTCTTCAACAAGTGGCACGACAACAGCGCGATCGCCACTCTGGAAGGTATCGCCAATTCTAATTTCGAACGCATCACCTACACCGAGGCCGTCAAGCTGCTGCAAAGTTCGGGCGAAAAGTTCGAGTACCCGGTAGCATGGGGAACCGATCTCCAGTCGGAGCACGAACGCTACCTGACCGAGAAGAAGATTCAGAAGCCGGTGATCGTCACGGACTACCCCAAAGGCATCAAGGCCTTCTACATGCGGCTGAACGACGACGGCGAAACTGTCCGGGCCATGGACGTTTTGGTGCCGCGCATCGGTGAGCTCATCGGCGGCAGCCAGCGTGAGGAACGCCGGGACGCGCTGGAGAGCCGCATGACCGAGGCGGGTATCTCCCTCGACGAATATTCCTGGTACCTGGACCTGAGACGCTACGGGACGGTCCCCCATTCTGGGTTCGGCCTGGGGTTTGAACGCACGGTCCAGTTCATAACCGGCGTCTCCAACATCCGGGATGTCATTCCCTTCCCCAGAACGCCCAAGAGCGTGGAGTTCTAGGCTGCCGCCGCCCACCGCCAACGACGGACCCCCTTCCCCCGCCGTATCAGAAGACGAATTCGGCTCCGGCAGCCCAGTCTTCGCGCAAACCGCGGACCGGCTCAGCCGTATCTTCGATCGAGCGGTCCACACCCCTCCCGTGGCGGCCCGGTTTGGTGAGTGGCAGCGGTGTTGGAACAGCGTCCACGGCCATGAAGCGGCCGGGGAATACCTTTTCGTTCACCATACCTACCTGGCTTTGCTGGCGCGGCTGATTGCCCGCCGTTTCGTTGCGCCCCGGCGCCCGGTCTCTGGCGCCGAAGAACTTTTGGAAGTTATCAACGCCGACTACTTCAGCCGCCGGGGAATCGGCAATTTCGGGGAAGGCGACATCTTTTCCTGGCTTCCGCTGGAGCCTCGCTGGGAACTGGACCTTAACGACCTGGTTTTGGAGACCGTGCAGGGGTTGGCGGATGCCCTCGCACCCCACGACTTCACAAACGCCTCGCCCGGCATCTTGGACGGGCTTTACCGGCAGACGGCCCCTGCGTCTCTAACAGTCCCCCGCTGGCTGGCGGAGTACGTGGTCGAAGATGAACTGGGGCTGGCTGACGACCCCGGGCTTTCGATGTTCGACCCAGCATGCGGTACCGGGACGTTCTTGTGCGCCGCCATCGGAACCATGAAACGGTCCGGGGCGCAACGGGGCGGTGATCCGGTGGACGTGTTATTCGATGCGCCTGAAAAAATTCGGGGGTTGGACCGCGACCCGCTGGCGGTGGCTTTGTCCAGGTTGAATTATCTGTTGGCCCTGGGCGGTCAGCTCCAGCAAAACCACCCTCCGTTTCTGTTGCCGGTATATCTGGCCGACGCCGACAAAGCCCCGGAAACTCAGTCGAAAGCTTCAGACGAACCTTTTCTGACGTTAACGACCACGGCCGGAGATTTCCCACTGCCGGAGCCGTTTATCAGTGACCCCATGATGCTGGACTGGGTGCTGGGGCGGCTGACCAATTACATGGACGGGGCGCAGATGCGGCTGCACGCCCAATCCGAGGATGTGGCGGTGCAGGAGGTCCTGAACGCCTATTACAACTACTTGACCGCCGGCAAGCCGCGCACTCCCGTCCCCGACGCCCTGACGCCAAAAGACGCGGACATCTTACTGGAAACCGCCCGTAGCCTGGTGCACCTGCACATCCGGGGCGAGGGCACTCTGTGGCTGCACCTGGTCCAGAACCTGGCCGCGCCGGCGATTTTCTCCCGCCTCGGTTTCGACCGGATGGCCGGCCATGGCGGCGCGGCCTTCTTCGAGACCACCTCCCGGCTGTACCTAAGGCCGGAAGGACGGGCCGCCATGGTTACATCGATGGCAGATGCGACGTCAGAATCCGCTTTTGTAGTCACCGGCCCTGATCGAAGGGTCAGGCTCCGGATAGAGGGCGGTCCATTCTCTCAAGACAGCTCTTGGGCCGACGCCAAAGCCGATGTCCGGGTGACGGAGGAAGCCTGAGTCCTGTGGCTAAATTCATTTGACGCTATTTCCCGCGTGCGAATATAATGAGGCGTCTTCCCGCCGTAGCTGGATATGGCAGCGGGACAGACTGGGAACCGCCAGTCAGAATTCTCTGGTAAGGAGCCAAAATGGCCACTCAAGAAGTCATACTTCACCCCGCCTCGGTAGTCGCGGAGTTGAAGAAGAACAATATCAGTCACGTCGTCTGGCTTCCGGACAGCGAGACTAATTTCCTGTTCCAACTACTGGACAACGAGCCCACCTTGGACCTAGTCCCAGTCTGCCGCGAGGGCGAGACAATGGCCATCGCCGCGGGGCTCTGGGTGGGCGGAAAGCGCCCCATAGTCCTGATACAGAACACCGGCATCTTCGAGGCCGGCGACTCCATCCGCGGGCTGGGCTTGGACATAAACCAGCCCCTGGTGATGCTGGTCGGCTACCGGGGCTGGAGCCGCCATGGCCTGACCAAAGA
>JADFPD010000141.1 GCA_022562475.1 Chloroflexota bacterium
TGGCGCAGACACCGGTGGCCACCGCTTCCTGCCCCGCCGAAGAATGGACCGAGGCCGACATGCCCCGCTGCCCGGTTTCCGGGATGCCCCGTTCCTCGAAGTGGCGGATCGTCGTCATGGTCTTATACAGCTTGAGCAGGCCTTCGCGGTCCAGATCCATGGTGCCTCCTATGGTGTGCCTGGTCCTTCCGCGGAAGGATGGCATTTCTCACACGTCAACGGGATTTTCGACAATGGTAGCATGCCGCCTAATGATGTCAACAAGAAGACGTGACTACCTCTACTGCTTCGCCTTCACCGGCTGACAGCAAGTCGGCCGCGCTGCCGTTGGGGACGGCGACCTCCAGGTAGCCGTGGCTTCCGGCCAAAGCGATCAACCCCTCGTCACCCGCATCAGTGCCGTCGTTGAATGTCCGGCTCAGCCCGATGATGCTCCGGCCTTTGATCCGCACCTCGGAAGACACACCCGCCGGCAGGGTCGCGGCAGGGATATTGGTGACCAGATTTCCGTAGACGTCTTGGTAAATCACCTGTCCGGTGATCTTGCCGCCTTGGTTTACTGGCTGGGGCATCGGCAGGTAGAACAGACTGTCGATCGCCTGGCCCAGGTCGTCCGGTGCAACGCCCAGGGACAGGTGCGCCGCCACCGGCGTGAAGATGTCTCGGCCGTGAAAGGTCTGGCTCACGGGTTGCCGCCAGTAGTCAGGGTTGGTCAGGTGCACGGCGGTGAGTCCATCCGGCAGGCCAACGAGGCCCGCGGTTTCGGGCACTAGATTGAGGTATCCCGCGATCACGCCGCTGAGCAAGCCGTTGTCCGGGGCTACGAATATCCCGCAGGGCGTGGTCAGCAGCACCGGCCGGCGGTCCGTGCCCACCCCCGGGTCGACCACGGCGACGTGGATGGCGTCATTTGGGAAGAAGCGGTGGTTGATGCTCAGGAGGAATGAGCCCTGAGCGACGTTCTGAGGCAGTATCTGGTGGGTTAGGTCGATCAGGCGTAGATCAGGGTTGATGGTTAGCGCGACGCCTTTCATGACGCCGGCGTAAGGGTCGGACAAGCCAAAGTCGGTGGTGAAGACCACGATTGGCGAGGTCATGGCAGGTACGGGCGGAAGAGCCGCCCTATGCTAGCCGACCCGGACGCTGATGATGGATATCACCACGAACAAGACGGCCAGGACAACGGTGATCTGGAACAGGGTCTTTTCCATCCCGCGGCGGGTGCGGATGGTGGAGGACGCCGAGCCGAACAGGCCGCCGCCTCCTTCTTTCACCTGGACCAGGATCACAACCACCAGCAAGATGGAGATCAGAAGTTGTATCAAGTTCATGAAATCGGCCATGAGTGACCTCGGCGGAATAACTCCGACTGTTCTATTATACCCGCAGTTTGCGGTTTTTCACTGAGTTTAAGTCGAAGGCTATTATTTCAGTTTTTCCAGAGCCCCGGTCACCAGTTCGTTGACTAATTCCGGCTTGGCCTGGCCCTTGGTGATCTTCATCACCTGGCCCACCAAGAACTTGGCCGCGGTCTCTTTGCCGCCCACGTAATCCGCAACTGCCTGGGGGTTGGCGTCGATGGCCTGGCTGACGGCCAGATCGACGGCGGAGGAATCGCTTATCTGAGTGTATCCCTTTTCCTGGACGATCTGCGCCGGAGAACCACCCGATTCAAACGCTTCTTCCAGGACGGTCTTGGCCATGGAGACGCTAACCGCGTCTCGGTCAACCAGGCCGATGAGCTCGGCCAAGTGTTCCGGAGAAACCGGTGATTCGCCGATCTCCAGGTCTCGCAGGTTCAACAGCCGGCTCAGGTCGCCCAGCATCCAGTTGCTGACGTTCTTGGCGAACTTCTCGCCTGCGACTTCGGCAGTGGGCCGGAGGCCGGCCGCCTGCTCGTAGAAATCAGCCATGGCTTTGGAGTTGGTCAGCAGGCGGGCGTCGTACTCCGGTAGCCCGTATTCGTCCATCAGCCCTTTCAGCCGGTCGGCGGGCAACTCGGGGATCTTGTTCCGTATCTCTTCGACCCAGGCACGGTCAATCACCAGGGGCGGCAGGTCCGGCTCCGGGAAATACCGGTAGTCGTGGGCCTCTTCCTTGCTGCGCTGGGAGTAGGTGACGTTGCGCTCTTCGGACCAGCCCCGGGTCTCTTGGACAACCCGGTCCCCGGAGTCAAGAACCTTCTTCTGGCGCTCCACCTCGTGGTTCAGGGCCAAAAACACCGAGCGCATGCTGTTCATGTTCTTGATCTCGGCCTTGGTGCCGTATTCCTCTTGCCCCACGGGCCGCAGGCTGATGTTGGCGTCACACCGGAAACTGCCGTCCTGGGCGTTGGCGGTGGACACTCCCAGGTATTGGAGGATGGAATGCAGCTTGGTCAGGTAGGAACGGGCCTCTTCGGGTGTGCGCATGTCTGGGTGGCTAACCACTTCCATCAGAGGCACGCCAGAGCGGTTCACGTCCACCAGGCTGTGGGCATCGGTTTTTTTGGCGCCGCTGCCGCCGTTCACGTGTTGGAGCTTGGATACGTCCTCTTCCAGGTGTACCCGCTCGACACGCACGCACCGGTCCTGGCCGTCGGCGGTGATGTCCAATCGGCCGTTGATGGCCAGCGGCATGTCGTATTGAGAGATCTGGTACCCCTTCATCAGGTCGGGGTAAGGGTAGTTCTTACGGTCGAACTTGGTCAGGTCCGGAATCTCGCAACCCAAGGCCAGGCCGGTCATGATGGTGTATTCCACGGCCTTCTTGTTGATCACCGGCAGTGTTCCCGGCAGGCCCAGACACACGGGGCAGACCCGGCTGTTCACGGGCGCGTCTTGATAATCGGCCCGGCAAGAGCAGAACATCTTGCTCTGGGTCTTAAGTTGGACGTGGACCTCAAGGCCGATTACTGTTTCGTATTCCATAGACCGCTAGATGTGTTGCGTAGGAAAGGGAAATCGAGTGCGCCGGGCAACCGAAATCCAGTATAGCAGGCGTAGATTTGTGTAACAACGAGATCCGTGTCCACCCAACTGAACAAAATACACTAGACGGCAACGTAGGTCTGGCGAATATTTTTTTGCGGCGGGAACGGTCAGGCGGTCAGGCCCTTGCTCCGCAACATCTCTTGGGCGGTGGAACCGATGTCGGCCGGGCTGGGTATGATCCAGGCCCCGGCGTCCTTCAGGGCGGCGATCTTGAACTCGGCCCGGGCGCTCTCCCCGGTGATTATCGCGCCGGCGTGGCCCATGCGCTTGCCGGGAGGGGCCGATGCGCCGACCACCAGAGCGGCGACCGGTTTGCTGAATTCCTTCTTGATGAAGGCTGCGGCGTCCTGTTCCATGGTTCCACCGATCTCCCCAATCATTACCACCGCGTCGGTATCGGGGTCGGCGTCGAATAGCCTGAGCACGTCCACGAAGTTTGTGCCGATGATCTGGTCGCCGCCGATCCCGACGCAGCTTGATTGCCCAAGATTCAATGCGGTGAGCTGCTCCACTGCTTCGTAGGTCAGGGTGCCGCTGCGGGAGAGTACCCCCACCCGGCCGGGGAGGTGGATGGCGCCGGGCATGATGCCGACCTTGCACTTGGCGCCGGGGGTGATCAGCCCGGGACAGTTGGGTCCGATCAGCCGTGTGGGTTTGTTTTCGATATACCGGGAAACCTTCACCATGTCCTGGACCGGGATGCCCTCGGTGATGCAGGCGATCAGCGGGATACCGGCGTCGGCGGACTCGGCAATGGCGTCGGGAGCGAAGATCGGGGGCACGAATATCAGCGCCATATCGGCCTGGGTCTGGGCCACCGCCTCTTCAACCGAGTTAAAGACCGGGACCTTGTCCTCGAACATCGTCCCGCCGCGGCCCGGGGTCACTCCGGCCACCACTTTGGTGCCGTAGGCCATACAGGCGCGGGCGTGGAAGCTGCCTTCCCGCCCGGTTATTCCCTGGACCAATACCCGTGTCGTCTCGTCGACCAGTATTCCCATCGGGGTCTAACTCCAACCGGATATCAGGCTATACATTGAGTTTCTTGATTTCTTCGGCCGCCTCGGTGAGGGTGTCGGCAAACGTCACCGGCAGACCAGAAGCTCCCAGTATGTGTTTGCCTTCCACCACGTTGGTGCCAAGCATCCTAACCACCAAAGGGATGTTGGAGCCGGTCTCTTCGTAGGCCAACACGATGCCCTCAGCGGCGATGTCGCAGCGCAGTATACCGCCGAAGATGTTGACCAAGACCCTCTGGACCTTGGAGTCCGATAGGATGATCTTGACCGCGCTGGCGACCTTTTCCGGCGTAGCGCCGCCCCCAACGTCCAGAAAGTTGGCGGGGGCCGCTCCCGCGGCGATGGTGGCGTCCAAGGTGGCCATGGCCAGGCCGGCCCCGTTGACCAGGCAGCCAACGTCTCCGTCCAGGTTTACATAAGCTATATCCAGGTCGGCCGCCTTAGCTTCAAGTTCGTCCTCCTGGCTGATGTCCCGGTACTCCAGCAGGTCGGCATGGCGGAACATGGCATCGTCGTCCAGGTTGATCTTGGCGTCCAGTGCCACTACCCGGCCGTCGCCGGTGATGATCAGCGGGTTGATCTCCACCAGGGTGCAATCGTTCTCCACGAATAACCGGTACAAGGCCGATAAGACCTTCGCGGCGTCGCCGGCCACTGTCTGGTCCAGACCCAAATGCCGCACCAGGCGGCGGGTCTGGAAAGGCATCAGCCCGGACAACGGGTCAATCGGTTCGGTGTGGATGTCCTCGGGACTCGTGGCGGCAACCTCTTCGATATCCATGCCGCCCTTGGTGCTGACCAGTAGAGCCGGGCCCTGGTGGCCGCGGTCAATGGTCAGAGCAACGTATAGTTCCTGCTTGATATCGGCCAATTCTTCTATCAGGAGCTTCCGGACCGGCGCGCCCTTGGGCCCGGTCTGGGGTGTGACCAGGTTGGCCGCCAACATGCGCTGGGCCGCTTCCGCGGCCTCCTCAGGACTGTGCACCAATTGGACACCGCCCGCCTTGCCCCGTCCGCCGGCATGTATCTGGGCCTTGACGACCGACCGGCCGCCCAGTTCTAGAGTGGCTGCTTTAGCCTCGTCCGGATTGGCGGCGACGATGCCGCGGGGCACCGGGATACCGTAGCGGGCGAAAATTTCCTTGGCTTGGAACTCGTGGATGTTCATCTAGGTCCTTGGCGGGGCATGGGCAATCCCTGGAGAGGGCCTTGTTCCAGGCGTCCGTAAAATGTAGGCGATTTTACTTCGTCCGTCAACGTACTTACGTGCGCCACCGGTGGACAAAATAAGCAAACCGTTTCATAATCCCGCGCAAATCGCCGGCGCGCCGGGTTTTCATTTCATACGATGCGCCAAATTTGAATCCGGAAATCGAAAACGAAAATCACGAAGAACTGAGGAGAAGCCATGGTCCGCTACAACAAAGTGATCGAACTCTTGGAACAGGACAAACCGGTGTTCTGCTCCGGCCTCGTCTGGAACGGCAACCTAGACGACATGACCTTCGTCGGAGACGCCGATTATGACATGGTCATCGTCGAGATGGAGCACCAAGGGTTCAGCTTCAACGACCTGCGCACCATGCTCCAGTTCCTGATGAACCGCAAGAAAGTGTCGGACAAAGGTTCTCTACAGGCGGACCCGGCGCCCTTCGTGCGGGTGCCGCCCAACTTCCGGGAGCGGAACCAATGGGTGCTCAAGCAGGCTCTGGACGCCGGGGTGTACGGGTTGGTGCTGCCCCATCTGGACAACGTCGACGACGCCAAGGCGGCGGTGGTGGCCGCCCGCTATCCCCAGGTGCCCGGCGTGGCCGACTTCGAGCCAGCGGGCGAACGTGGCTGGTGGTACCGCATAGCGCCGCGTTACTGGGGCCTGACGCCCGCCGAATACTACGATGCGGCCGACCTTTGGCCTCTGGACCCTGACGGCAACATGCTGCTGGTGGGCATCATTGAAGACCCGGTGGGCGTGAAGAACGTGCGGGACATCCTTAGGGAGGTCAAGGGCATCGGCGCCATCTGGGCCGGGCCCGGAGACATGTCGGTGGCCATGGGACACAAGGGCAACGCCGGCCATCCCGACGTGCAGGCAAATCTGCTAACGATTCTCGAGGCCTGCAAGGAATTCGGCGTTCCCTGCGCCACCGGCTGCATCGCCGAGGAGGTGCCCATGCGGCTGGAGCAGGGATTCCGCATAATAATAACGTCCCCCGAGAAGACCACCAGGGGTCTGGACGAGGGACGTAGGATCGCTGGGCGTTAGTTAGTTTCGGTTACTGCAGCCCCAAGGGATCGGTTCCGGCGGCGCCGCCTCCCGCTGTCTGGCTGGAGCCTGTACCGGGACTCTGCAAGAACCTGAAGATTGGGGCATCAGAGGACAGAATGACCGTGGTCCTCTGGTTCAAGAACGCCTTGTACGCTTCCAGGCTCCTCCGGAAGGAGAAAAATTCGGGGTCTTTGTTCAGAGACTCGGCCAGGATGGAGATGGCTTGGGCCTCGCCGTCACCACGGAGCCGGTCAGCGTCTCTGTCGGCGGCAGCGAGGATAACCTCAACGTCCCGGTCGGCGGCGGCCCGCCTGGTGCGGGCTTCTTCCTCACCCTCAGCACGCAAGCGGCGGGATATCTTTTCCCGGTCGGAGCGCATCCGCTCAAAGATCCTGCCGGCCACCTCTTGTGGGAAATCGGCACGCTTGATGCGGATGTCGACCATCTCGACGCCGAAGGGCGGGTCTTCCTGGGCCAGATTGATTTGAACTGCCGAAATCACATCGTTCAACAATTCGGTCCGGGAGTTGGTCGGCCGAACGCGGGAGTTGCCTTCATCGTCGGTCACCGGTTCGCCGGATTCGTCCAATTCAACGTCGCCTCCGATGATTTCTTCACGGCTGCGCTCGGCGACCTCGGCGCGGAGGGACGA
>JADFPD010000142.1 GCA_022562475.1 Chloroflexota bacterium
GCGGCCAAGACCCAGGACAACCGGGAACACGACATCTTCGACAGCGACGACTACATGCAGTACCACGGCGGCATGATCGCCACCGTGCGGGCGCTGACCGGCAAGAACCCCCAGCAATTCTTCGGGGACAGTTCAGACCCCACCCGCCCCAGGGTCCGCAAGCTGGAGGACGAGGCCCGGCGGGTCTTCCGTACCAGGGTGGTGAACCCCAAGTGGATCGACTCCATGAAACGCCACGGCTACAAGGGGGCCTTCGAGCTTTCGGCCACCGTGGACTACATGTTCGGCTACGACGCCACCGCCCAGGTCATCGAGGACTGGATGTACGAGAATGTCACCGAGGCCTATGTCCTGGACCCGGAGACCCAAGAGTTCTTCCAGCAGAGCAACCCCTGGGCCCTCAGAGACATCGTGGAACGGCTGCTGGAGGCCATCGAGCGCGGCATGTGGGAAAACCCGCCGCCCGACATGAAAGAAAAACTTCAAAAGATGTTCTTGGACCTGGAAGCCGACTTGGAAGCCCGCCAAGAAGGCCAGCAAAGCTAACCGACGTTCAACTAGGAGGCCACCTGTGGAAATAACGATGGAACTGCTCCGTGAACTGACCAAAGACGACAAAAAGATGTGGGTGATCGGCGGCAGCAAGGTGTCCAGCGAGAATAGCTCCAAGGGGATCAAGGAGCCAGAGGTCTCGGGCAAATACGTCACCATCGAGGCAGACAACTGGCATTTCCACCTGGATCTCGACCTCGTCACCGGGATCCAGTTCGTCGAGGCTGAAAGCCATGGCGACATGCATTCCTATTACGTCCGGTTCTCCGGTCCGGAATATGAAGATACCTTGGTCCGCAGCTACTTTCCCAATCCCTACCTTGACGACAACGAAACGCGGGCTGAGTTTCAGCCCGAAAAGCTGAAGGCCTTCGAGGAATTCCGGGACCAGTACGTTGGCCGCGAGGGCATCGTTTTCGTTAAGAGGCCTAGCCAGTCCAGTTGACCGCCGGAACAGCGATCCCCCGTGTCGATTCGTTGACCGCCCGGTCCTGGAGTACACATCCGGTCCAAATAGCTATGACAGCTATTGACCATACTTGGCAAAAGGGATTATCATGCCTCACGAGGTCCGGCTCTTCTGCCGAATCCTCGGTTAACAATCTGGATAAGCTCGATGGTTGTCCCCGCCGTGCGGGGGTGAAAAGGGAAGCCGGTGAAAATCCGGCGCGGTCCCGCCACTGTAACTGGTAATCGCCTGCCAAAGGCTGAAGATGCCAGAAGCCAGAGACCTGCCACCGGCTTGACTTGCAGACCTTCGCGGAAGGGGGTAAGAGTCACTATGATGATTCCGCCTGACCCCGCTGGTCGGGCGTTTTTCATGCCCGGTTGGCCGGCCGGGCAAATTCCGAAAAATCGAATACCTAGGTTGTTTGGGGCTATGGCCCGATGGGCTATAATCCCGGTGGAAAACTCAGCGATCCCAGCGCGGCGGGTCTGCCCGCCGACACACACCTCGCCGGCCGATAATCGGACACCGCGAGAATCTTAGGGGGACCAAATGGTTCAGATGTTTCAACAGACCATAGGCGCAAAAGAAACTTCCCGATGGCTTCCCGCCATTTTGGCTGGTACCGTCGCATTGTATTTCCTTGGATACGTGGACGGCTCGGCACAGGGCGCGTTCTTGGGCGGCAACATGGCTTACGTCCATGAGTTCTTCCATCACGCCCGGCACCTCGCCTTGATGTGCCATTAGGCCAGGAGCCCGCTCCCGGCATTTAAAAGCAGCCCATCGTTCCTCGATAATGACAGCGGTCCCGCAGTCTTCATGCTGGAGACTGCGGACCCGCCTAGTCCACCGCTTTCAAAGCTTCTCCACTCAACCGGATTGAACCCCACTTTGCGTTCCACTGTATTTCTACGTGTCGCGCAAACGCCGATGCACACTCAACCAATCGCCCCTGAGCATTGCTGTTCCGCTCCAGACGGCGGTCTGGTGAAATTAATAAGTTTATAAAAGAGGTCGTACATGCCAAGAATTCTGATCCTAGGGCTGGTGGCGGGCTTGATCGCCGGCCTGCTGGTTGGCGGTTTCCATAACCTATTCACCGTGCCTGTTTTAGAACGGGCCATCGACTTCGAAGAAGCGCAATCCGCGTTGGCAAATCCCAACGCCCCAGATGAAGACCCACTGGTTTCTCTGGGCACCCAGCGGTGGGGAATGGCCATTG
Source organism: Chloroflexota bacterium (assembly GCA_022562475.1). Lineage (GTDB taxonomy): Bacteria > Chloroflexota > Dehalococcoidia > Lucifugimonadales > UBA3495 > UBA9611. The sequence continues at coordinate 2,226 of JADFPD010000142.1, forward strand.
GCACCGGTATCTACGGAGCAGTCTTAGGCATCGTCTTCGCCGCCGGTTTCACCGTGCTGAAGCGGGCTGCCCCCAATTGGAAGCCCCTGGCCTTGGCGGTAACCATAGCGGTCTTGGGGTTTTGGGCGCTCTCTCTATTTCCGTTCATCCGCTACCCGCTGAACCCGCCTGGGGTCGGTGATCCGGATTCGTTGACCTACCGGCAGGGGATTCAGACCCTGTTTATGGTGCTGTCGGCACTGGGAGTCGGCGTCCTATTATTCGGGATTCGCGCAATCAACGAGAAAGTGCAAAACGCCGGCGCCAGACTCAAGATGTACGGCGGAGCGGCATTGGTCTATGCCGTGTTCAACGTGATAATGTTCTTCGCTCATCCGGCCAATCCCGACCCGGTGCCCGTGCCCATCGACCTACTCGAGTTGTTCCGGACCCTGACAATGGTCGGGCAGTTCCTGATCTGGGCGCTGATGGCCGGCGGGGTTACCCTTGGGCTGTATTGGTACCAGCGGCGGGACGAGAAGGCGGGTAACGTGTTTGACCCGGTGACCGGAGCGCCTGTCCGCACGTGACCCAGCAAAGTTCGTCATCCCACCCTGGCAGCCCCGGCAACTCCGAGACACGGTTCCCGTTCACGGCCATCGTGGGACAGAGGCCCATGAAACGGGCGTTGCTCCTGAACGCCGTCAATCCCAAGATCGGCGGCGTCTTGGTGCGCGGCAAGAAGGGCACCGCCAAGTCGACGGCGGTCCGTTCCCTGGCGGCCCTGCTTCCTTCGATCACCGTGGTCCAAGGCTGCCCCTACAACTGCAGCCCAGACGAGCGGCAGGGCCTGTGCGGGCGCTGCGAGCCCGGCAACGACAGCGCCGAGACCGTGTTAAGGCAGATACCCATCATCGACCTGCCCGTGGGCGCCACCGAGGACCGGCTGGTGGGTTCGCTGGACATTGAAGAGGCCATCAAGACCGGCAACCGGGTGTTTGAGCCCGGACTCATCGCCGCCACCCACCGCGGCATCCTCTATATCGACGAGGTGAACCTCCTCAGCGACCACTTAGTCGATATCCTGCTGGACGCCGCCGCCATGGGCCGCAACTATGTAGAGCGTGAAGGCATCTCGATCTCCCACCGCTCGGAGTTCATCTTGGTGGGCACCATGAACCCGGAGGAAGGCGATCTCCGGCCACAGCTTCTGGACCGCTTCGGCCTGGCCGTGGAGGTGGACAGCCGGTTCTCGCCCGAGGAACGCCAGGAAGTGGTCAAACGCCGAATCGCCTATGAGGCCAACCCCCAGGGGTTCATGGCTGAATGGGAGCAGTCAGAGCAGGACGAAAGGGCGAGGGTGCTGCGCAGCCAGGAATTACTGCCCCAGGTAATTGTCAGCGACGACATCCTGACGCTGATCACCTCCATCTGCGCCGAGTACGACGTGGACGGGATGCGCGGCGACATTGTCATGTACAAGACCGCCGCCACCATCGCCGCCTACGAGGACCGGACGGAGGTCAACGCTGAAGACGTGCGCGAGGCCGCCATGCTCGCCCTGCTGCACCGGCAACGCCGCCAACCCTTCCAGCAGCCCAATCTGAACACCGAGCAATTAGACTCCATGGTGGAAGAATTCCAAGGCCAGGACCGCCAGCGGGAGCCCTCGGATTCATCTCAAAACGACGACCAAGGAGAGGGCGATTCCGAGCCCTCGGACTTATCGCCCCCAGACTTAGAATCAGATGACCAGGACCCAAACGAGCCCGACGCCGGGCCGAGTTCTCTGGGGCAAGAACAGCAGTTCGAAGTGGGCGACCCTTTCGCGGTACGGCCGCTTAATCGGAAGGCGCCCGACAAGCGCTCCCGCCGCGCCTCGGGCCGCCGCAACGTAACCATCACCGACTCCTCATCCGGCCGTTACGTCCGCTCGCGCCAACCCGAGGGCAAGGCGTCCGGCCTGGCCCTCGACGCCACCCTGCGCGCCGCCGCCCCGCATCAGCTCGACCGCCACGCTTTGACTGAGTCCGGGAACGCCGTCTTGATCGAGTCCCATGATGTGCGCGTCAAGGTCAGGGAGAGCCGGTCCGGCAGCCTGGTGTTGTTCATCGTTGACGCCAGCGGCTCCATGGGGGCGCAGCGGCGGATGGTGGCCGTCAAAGGGGCGGTGATGTCCCTGCTGTTGGACGCCTACCAGCGCCGCGACCGGGTGGGCATGATCTCATTTCGGGGTACCAGCGCCAGTCTGATGCTCCCGCCCACCAACAGTGTCGACCTGGCCCAGGCGCACTTGGCGGAGATGCCCACCGGAGGGCGGACGCCGCTCAGCGCCGGTCTCTTCAAGGCTCTGGAGGTCATCGAGACGGAGCGGATCAAGGACCGTGACGTGCTGCCCCTGTTGGTCCTGCTCTCCGACGGCCGGGGCAACGTCGCGATGGGACCGGACTCGCCGCTGGACGAAGCCTACGCCGCGGCCGGAATCATCGCCGATGGCAAGATACCGGCCGTGGTGGTGGACACTGAGTCCGGATTCATCAGACTCGGCATGGTCCGGCCGGTCGCCGAGGCCATGGGCGCCCAGTACCTCAAACTGGAAGACCTGCGGGCCGACGGCCTGGCGGAGGCCGTGCGCCAGCGGATGCCAATCGTCGGCGAGGCCGTGCCGGACCTAGATTGATCGGCTCGACCGCCGGACCCGTTTACGTCGCTCACCTCAAAACTGTCAATCTGAGAAGCGCCGTGGGCCGACGAAGAATCTCCCTTCAACTGGCAACGACTGCGCAGGTGGAACGAGACCCCTCGTTGCGCTCGGGGTGACAGGGGCTGCATCAAGCATTGCGATAGGTCATTAGCATCGCCTATGTAGCAAAGTCCCGTTTACATCGTCCACGCGACTTGATAACCTCGTTTATGGCCCAGCGGTTGGGCTGCAAACCCTTTTCCGGGACCTCAGGAGGTGCCCCTTTTGGCCCGCACTATGCCCTATGCCGACATGGACAAGATGATGTCTTTGTCCAAGCGCCGGGGTTTCATGTTTCAAAGCTCCGAGATCTACGGAGGCCTGGGGTCCACCTGGGACTACGGCCCCTTGGGCGTCGAGCTGAAACGCAACGTTAAAGAGGCTTGGTGGCGCTTGGTGATCACCGAACGGGACGACATGGTGGGCCTGGATGCCGCCATCCTGATGCACCCCAAGGTGTGGGAAGCCAGCGGCCACGTGGAGAATTTCTCAGACCCTTTGGTCGAGTGCAAGGTGTGTAATTCACGGTTCCGTCAAGACCATCTTCTGGAGGAAACCGGCGTGGACCCGGAGTCCCCGGAGGCCGCGGCCGCTCTCAAAGAGTTGCGCTGCTCCAACTGCGGCGGCGAGCTCGGCGAACCGCGCCGCTTCAACCTGATGTTCAAGACCTTCATGGGGCCTGTTGAAGACACGGCCAACGAGGTTTTTCTACGCCCCGAGACCGCCCAGGGCATCTTCGTCAACTTCAAGAACGTGCTGGACTCGACGCGCAAGAAACTGCCCTTCGGCATCGGCCAGATCGGAAAATCGTTCCGGAACGAGATAACCCCGGGCAACTTCACCTTCCGCACCAGGGAATTCGAGCAGATGGAGGCGGAGTTCTTCGTGAAGCCTGGCACCGACGAAGAATGGCTGGACCATTGGGTCAAAGCACGCTTCCAGTGGTACATCGACCTGGGCATCCGGCAGGAGAACCTACGGCTGCGCAAGCACGGCGACGACGAGCTGGCCCACTACGCCAAGGACTGCTACGACGTCGAATACCGTTTCCCCTGGGGCTGGGCCGAACTTGAGGGCATCGCCAATCGTGGGGACTTTGACCTGCGCCAGCACCAGGAACACAGCGGTCAGGACATGACCTACTTCGACGAGTCGGCCGAGGAAGGCGAAGAGAAGCGGTATCTGCCCTACGTGATCGAGCCGTCGGGAGGCGTCGACCGGGCAACCCTGGCCTTCTGGTTGGACGCATACGACGAGGAGCCCGACGGCGACGGCATCCGCGTGGTCTCCCACATCCACCGTGACCTGGCGCCGGTCACCGTGGCCGCTCTCCCACTGAGCAGGAACGATAAGCTGCTGCCCACCGCACGCAGGGTCTATGACGTGCTGCGCAAGCACTTCCGGACTCAATACGACGACGCCCAGAGCATCGGCCGCCGCTACCGCCGTCAGGACGAGATCGGCACACCATATTGCGTTACCATCGATTTCGAAACCATCGACGACGATCAGGTGACCATCCGCGACCGGGACACCATGCACCAGTCCCGCGTCCCAGTCCCGGAATTGGTGGACATCCTGAAAGACAAACTAGAACACGCCTGGTAGCCCGCGCAGTCACATTTTCACCGAAGTATCAATCACCCCTTATGAGGACATGGGATATGATCGTTCGTGGTGAGCTCCGTCGAACCATGGACGCGTCTGCGCCTGCGCAATTCGACGGAGCTCAGGACGAACGGATGATTTCAACGGCTATTTCCGAGTCGGGTTTGAACTAGACATGCCTCCTAATCTTGTTGCCGCCACGGTACGCCAGGGGTTGTTTACGCGCATCGTCGGACGGCGGTTGCTTTATTAC
>JADFPD010000044.1 GCA_022562475.1 Chloroflexota bacterium
ATTTCTGCGCCGAACAAGACCGGCGCTGGTATGCGATGGCCGAGAAAATACCCGACGGCCCGACGGTCCGGGTGATGCAGGATGTGGCAAAGAGACATGGGATGGCTCTGGTCGTTCCGATCTATGAGGAGTCGATGCCGGGTGTGTATTACAACACGGCGGCAGTGTTGGACTCGGATGGTTCCTACCTGGGCAAATACCGCAAGAGCCATATCCCGCATCTGCCACCTGGTTTTTGGGAGAAGTTTTACTTCAAGCCCGGAAACTGTGGTTACCCGGTGTTCCAGTCAAAGGTAGCCAAGATTGGCGTGTATATCTGCTACGACCGTCATTTTCCTGAAGGGGCAAGGGAACTGGGTCTCAACGGAGCGGAGATTGTGTTTAATCCTTCCGCCACGGTCTCCGGTCTGTCGGACCACCTTTGGGAATTGGAGCAACCTGCCCATGCGGCGGCGAACGGTTACTTCGTAGGTGCGATCAACCGGGTAGGGTATGAGAAACCCTGGAACATCGGTGAGTTCTACGGCCAGAGCTATTTTTGCAACCCGAGGGGCCAAATCATTGCCCAGGGTTCCCGCGACAAAGACGAACTGATCGTCGCTGACCTGGACCTGGACGAAATTGAAGATGTTCGTCAAACTTGGCAGTTTTTCCGAGACCGCCGTCCAGAAACTTACGGTAGGCTGGTCCTGCCGTAATATGGACCGGCATGTGCCGCTAAATGATGGCTCTCTGCTGAACTGATAAAAACCAAAAACGCTACGCCGTGTTCCAAGCCGAGTTCAAACCTAGTTGAACTCCCCGTCCGTTGTTTTGCAGCAAATTGATTTATTTCATGCCAAAATAGTGAACACCCGACCCTCGCCCGCCCCCACATCCAATCCTTCAACTTTCATGTTCTGAACTCAAGCTCTATGCTATTCCTGAGGACATGAGCAGATTTGAGTATGGTCTGCAGGCGGGATTTCCGAACCCTAGGCTCCATGGCCTGGAAGTCTTCTATGAATGTCTTGACCATACCTGGAACGCGTTCCGTGGTTTGCTCCCGTTCCTTCTGCTGATCAACCCATTCCACCAAAGACCCCTGTTGAGCCTGGAGAGCCGATACCTGCTCGCGGGCTATGTTATTGGCCTTCACGGATTCCTGTTCGTTCAGTACTCCGCGTCTCATGAACCTTAGATTCTGGGTGAATTGGGAATCGAGGTCCGCCAGGGCCAACTCAATGTCTTTGAGCTCGGTCTCTCGCGCGGATAGTTCGGTCTGGTCAGCGGATTCGATGTGTTGTTTCACGATATCCGGGTCGGAGAACTGGCTCAGATATTCCAAGACCGCAGATTCAAGCTTGGTTGTTGAATGTCCATTGTAATGCTCACACAATGCCCTAGACCTAGTTGCCCTCGAACACCAGTGATCCAAGAGACTAACGAAGAGAACCATCAGAGGATCGGCGATGCGATTCAGGAAGCGAATACAGGCTTGAGGAATTTGGCGGGAAGACCGGCGAAAAACCAAGGATGTTTTTCGATGCCAGTTTCTTCATAACCTAGCTTTCGCATGCGGCTTTAGGTGCTGCTCGGAGTCCAGAGTGTGAAGGTGAAATCCGCCGGGGTGTCGGACACCGGACTCCGGAGAAATAGTTGTTGGGAGCCGGTTTCAGAGAAAGTGTAAGCACCCGTGCGGGCCGACACCTCTGAGTTAACCTCGACGATGTATTCGTCTCCCTCGGCGCTCCAGATGCCCATAACGTTGCCGTTCACACTGGTCAGGCGGATGAAATATTCAACGCCCGCAAACACATCCACCACGTAAGTCTCAGAATTCCAGCCTTCGATGTTGGAGTCCGATGAGGAGATGGTGCCCGTCACCAGTTTCCCCTTTTCGAACTTGGTGGCGCCCTCGCCACAGGCCACCACGGCCACGGCCATCAGACTTGCTAGAACAAGTAAGAAGAACTTCATGCGCCTCTCCAGTCGTTTGTTGTATCTATAATCTGTAATCACAACACCGCGCTGATTGAAAGCCGCGGTTGAGCGCAAGGGTATGCTCGCAGTACTGTTTCCCACAGGAGCATCTACAACCGGCCGGGTAGTTCACCAGAAGCACAGGCCAACCACTTCGCCACGGCTCCTGCCAACTCGTCCTGCATGTTCGGCAGTACGTGTGAATACAAATCTAGGTGATGCTGACACTTGAGTGACCCAGAGCCTCAGGGACGGACAGACTCCCCGCCTCTAGGTCAACGACGTGCCCTTTCTGAAGTCCGCCGGCTCTCGGCGCCGGCGATCCCGGCTTTGATAAGCAGGATCAGTTCTTCATTTATATCTTCGTCTGTCGCCACGACCGAGACACCGGCATCTTGCAATTCCCAGTAACGCTGCAATATCTCTCTCGGGTTACGTCCGAAGCGATCAAGGTACTGGACGACGATGACATCAGCATTTCCTTGTAATACGTATTCGACCATGCGCCGGTATTCTTTCCGGTCGTCACGACGTCCCGACACCACGTCCACAAACTGGCATACAGGTAGAAGTTCGTTCCGTTGGCAGTATTCCTTGTACCTGCTCTCTTGGGTCTCGAGCGAACTGTGATTGTTCCCGGTCTGGCCAGGTGTGGAGACTCTGAGGTAACCAACTGCCCTTTTAGTTTTGAGTGTAGTATTCAAGTGTCGTTACTGCTGGTAATATTGATGAAACTAGGTGAAACGCCTTTCATACCATAATATCACTATCGGCACGCAGAGGCCGGAGGTTCAAATCCTCTCACCCCGACCATTTTTCCCAGTCCGTCCGCCTGTGAGCATGCCTGATTCGTGTAATTCTCCGGGCGCTTCCCACGACTAAAAGTTAATCACTAGGAGTTGTTCATGGCCCGCCAACAAGCCGTTCACGAATTGGAACAAGGCGACATCAACCTCCCCGTCACCGGGCGTCCGGTGGTCCGGTCCACCAAGGGCGTCATCTCCAGCGGTCACTACCTCACGTCGATGGCCGGGATGCGGATGCTCCTAAATGGCGGAAACGCCTTCGACGCCATCGCCGCCGCCGGTTTTGCTGCAGCCGTGATCGAGCCCATCGCTTCCTATTCCCTCGCGGCCGAGGGCGTGTTCATGCTCTACGACGCCGCCAGCGACAAGACGCTCTCCCTCAGCGGACAAGGCGTCGCGCCGGGCAAGGCCACTGCCGACTTCTACAAGTCACAGGGACTAGACCGCATCCCCACCGGGCCGGGCAAGCAGGCCCATCTTTCATTCACCGTCCCAGGTATCGTCGCAGCGTATATCTCGCTTGTGGAACGCTACGGCAGCATGACCATCGACGAGGTCTTGGCCCCGGCCATCGACTACGCCGAGAACGGCATCCCCAACTACGAATACATGCTGAACCGCCTGAAATCCGCCGACACGCCCATACAGTTCGACAACTACCCTCCCGGCGGCTGGGACGTTTTCTACGACAAAAAACAGGTCCCTGAGCCCGGTTCCCTGCTGGTCCAATCGGGCCTGGCCAACACGCTGAAAGCCATGTCATCCGCCGCCGTTCCCGGCGACCGGTTGGCCGGTTTGCAGGCGGCTCGGGACGTTTTCTACAAGGGGTCCGTCGCCAAGACCATCGTGGATTCCTCGGCTGATGTCGGCGGCATCCTGTCCATGGACGACCTGGCCAATTACCAGAGCCCGTTCGGCGAGCCCGTTTCCAGCACCTTCGAGGGCCACGAGATTCTCGGTCACGACACCTGGACTCAGGCCCCCATGGTCCAGCAGACCCTGAACATCTTGGAGCACTTCGACCTGAAGGCCATGGGCCACAACAGCCCCGAATACATCCACACCGTCACTGAAGCATTAAAGCTGGCGTTCGGAGACCGCGAAGCCTATTACGCCGACCCGGAATACGCCGAGGTCCCCATCGACGGCCTGATTTCCAAGGAGTACGCGGCCGAGCGGGTCGGACTGATCGACCCGGAGCGCGCGCTCCCCGAGCAAGCGGCCCCCGGCGACCCCTGGAAGTTCTCCCGGAGCAACGGCCATGTCCCCGCTACGGCAGGAATAGCCGCATCCGGCAATGGGGCGTCCGATTCCTCTTCCCACGAGGGCACGACCCACGTTTCGGTGTTGGACGACCAGGGGAATATGGTCTGCGGCACCATCAGCGGAGGCGCGTTCGCCAAGTCGGTGTTCTTCCCGGAGTTGGGCTGTACGCTCAGCACCCGCATCGAGATGTTCAACTGCGAAGAGGGTCACCCCAACGTGGTCGAGCCGGGTAAACGGCCTCGCACCACGCTGATAAATTTCGTGGTCCGCAAAGCCGGCCAACCGGTGATGACCATCGGCTGTCCCGGCGGCGACAACCAGGCCCAAGCCAACGTGCAGCTCATGTTGAACACGCTGGTCTTCGGCATGGACCCACAGCAAGCTGTGGAAGCTCCCCGTTTCGCCACCCAGAACGTGGTGAACTCGTTCTACCCCCACACCTACCTTCCCGGACGATTAGACCTGGAGCCGGGGATCCCCGAAAGCACCGCCGACGCCCTGAGAGCCAGAGGCCACGACATCGCCTGGGCCGTCAACTGCGGCATGGGCGCCACCGTGTCGGTGCGGGACCCGCAGACCGGCCACCTAAGCACGGGCGGTGACCCCCGCCGCGCCTGCTACGCCATGGGCCTCTAACCTCGGCCGCAATCGGATAAGCCCCAGTCCTTTCGCGGAAGGGCTGGGGCTTATTTGTTTGATCGAGGGCGTCGGTGGACGCGGGCGAAGTGGGTGCCGGCCACAGCGTGACGGCCCTATACGAGCTGAAGCTGCTCCCTGGGGTCGAGGGCCGCGTGGCCACGGTGAACGTGAGGTACGAGGACCCCGATACGGGCGATGTGATGGAGATCAGCCGCGAATTCTATCGCGGCCAGATCAGCGCAGCCTTCGAGGAGGCGTCTCCCCGGTTCCAGCTTGACGCGGCGGTGGCGGAGTACGCCGAGATACTGCGTGAGAGCTACTGGGCCTTAGAAGGCAGTATGGAGGACGTGAGTGCCGTGGCCGGGCGGGTGAGCCGCTTGTTTGCCGGACGACCCCGACGTCACGGAGTTCCTGCATCTTGTTACTCAAGCAGCGCGCATCGCGAGCGAGAAGTGAGTCGTAGAGGAGTAACGAATGAACCACCCGAGCTACCTACCCTGGACAGCTGCCCTGGCGGGTCTCAATTTGAGTCGCCTCCGCGCCTGGAAGACCTTGCGGGGGTCTGTGCAAGGAAGAGCAGTTAGACGCAACGCGTTGCTGTTCGGCGGACTCCTTGGTGCCATCCTGTTCTTCGTCGCCGCCTGCGGTGGGGCAGGCGCACCCACTGCCCCGCCTCCGCCTCCCGGCGGCTACACTCTAAAAGTTGCAGTCGGACCCCACTACTCTGGCGGCGGGGTTATGATTGAGCCAAGCCCGGGAGGGAACGATAGGTACCCATCCGGGACAGTAGTTAAGCTGACAGCAGGTCCTTCGGTACGCCATAAGTGTTTGGACACACCATATTGGAGCTTCACAGGATGGTCTGGAGACGTTCAGGGGTCGACCCGAACGGTTGAAATCATCATGGACTCGGACAAAAGGGTGACTGCGGGATTCTCCGAATTCTTCCCGCCGCCGTGTGAAACTCCCCCTCCGCCGCCAGACTGCCAAGAACCTACCCTAGATATCAGCGTGAACGGCGACGCGCTCGAGTTCGACAAAGGCAGGTTTGAGGTCGCCGCCGGCTCCGAGGTGGTGCTGTGCTTCAACAACGTTTCAAACATCAGCCAGCATAATTGGGTATTGTGCAAGGCGGGAAAGAAGGACCTCTGCGCTGAGCGAGGACTTGAGGCAGGCCCCGACAACGGCTGGGTCCAGCCCGATGACCCGGACGTTATTGCTCATACCAGGTTGCTGAAACCTGGACAAATGGGTGCGGTGCGTTTTACCGCTCCCCTTTCTGGCACCTACCAATTTGTGTGCACCTTCCCCGGCCATAACTTCACCATGTTTGGCAATTTTGTGGTTACCCAGTAGAGTATTTTGGTCAGTGAGACGGGCAGGTGGCGAAGCAGCGCGAGTTGGAAGAGAAATATCTATCCAAGGACTCCCTGGAGAAATACCGTCGTTCCACGGGTCGCGAGTCCTCGTAGTCTTCGAATGATGGGGCTGGTAAACATTAGAAACTGATGAGAGTCGATCTCCACGACAGACCAATTCAGGCTTCGCCGAATAGCCTTTAATTTCAATCGCCGTCACCGCAGTGACTCCCGAACCAACTCCACACCCCGCACCATGGCTTGCAGCTTGCCGAAGGCAATGTCCCTGGGCAGGTATTTCATGCCGCAGTCGGGGGCCAGCATCAGCCGTTCCGGCGGCAGGAATTTCAACGCCTCCCTGACCCTCGCCGCGACCGTCTCCGGCGATTCAACGGCGGCATCTCCCAGGTCCAACACGCCCACTACGATGGTCTTGCTTGGGAATTGAGCCAACACCGAGAGGTCCAACCGCGGCTGCGCCGCTTCGATGGAGATCGAGTCGGCCGCCGATTCCTCCAGCTCGGCCAAGAAGGCGTACTCGGACGGCTTGTTCTTGACCACCGCCGCGTAGCCGAAACACAGGTGAAGACCGGTGGTCCCGGCCACGCCTTCCAACGCCCTGTTGATGGCCGGGACGCCGAATTCCCTGGCATCGCTGGCGTGGGCCTGCAGCCACGGCTCGTCCAACTGAACGACGTCCGCTCCAGCCTCGAAGAGGGCTTTTACTTCGACGTTCACGGCCACCGCATAGTCCATGGCCAGCGACGCCCGGTCCGGGTAGTAGTCATTCTGGACCTGCTGGGACATGGTGAACGGGCCGGGGACCGTCACCTTGATGCGGCGGGTTGTGTTGGCCCGCAGGAACTCCACGTCCCGGACCTGTACCGGCCGGTCTCGCTTGATGGGACCCACGACCCTCGGCACCACGGTCGGCTGGCCGCTTCTTCCAATGACCTGGCCGGGATTCTCGATGTCGATGCCGTCCAGGGCGGTGGCGAACCGGTTGGAGTAGCTCTCGCGTCTGATCTCTCCGTCCGTGATCAACTCCACGCCGGCCCGTTCCATCTCACCGATGGCCAGCAGTGTGGCGTCGTCTTGGGCCGCCTCCAAGTACTCGTCGGAAACGCGCCAGAGGCCTGTTTGCCGCACCCTGGGAACGATGTGGGATAGGGCTTCACGGTCAATCAACAATCGGGTTGAGGATAACTGCCGACCACGGTGCTGCCAAGAAAATTCCCGGCCATAGCTGCTCCTCTTCAAGTCGTTTGGAACATAAAACCCCCGCCTTTCGACGGGGGTTTGCCTCTGAGGTATCGACCACACCTAGTATCCAGATCTGTATGGCGCTGCCCATATGTCACCCTGTGCGAAGCGAAGGGTCTGCCAAGGCCATGCTTGAAAGATTCTATCCCGACCCGTCGGGGGCGCTCCTCAGAACGACATTTTTGAAGTAAGCCCATTAACGGTGGCTGATCTCTGATGCTTACCAGGAAGAATCAGTCGCTGGTGAGAGCAGGCTCCGGCGCTCGTGCGCTGATCCGGCCCTGGATGTAGTTGTCTCCGAGCCACCTTTCGATGGAGATCTCAGCCCTTTCTTGCATGGTGACGTCGTCCTCGTTGCCGACGTCCCGCGTGAGACAACAGAATTCCAGCGAGATGCCGTTGGGGTCCTTCAAGTAGATGGACTTGGCCCACTCATGGTCAACGATGTCGGTGACCGTCTGGCCTTTGTCGATCAACTCCACCCGCTTGGCCTCCAACGCCGCCTCCGAGCCGGCCTCGAATGCGAAGTGATAGAACGCTCCCGGGACGCCCAGGCCGTCGTTGATGCCGGCGTCGTAGTCCGCTGGTATCGCATCCACGTTGTTGGGCTCCATGAACGCGATCATCTGGTCATGCCCTATCTCAACGAACATATGGCGGATGTAGCCGCCCTCTTTGATCTTGATGATGTCGCAGCGCACGACTTTGAAACCCAAAACGTTCTCGTAGAAATCCCTGGTCTTGTCCAAATCCAGAGTGGAAAGTCCTATGTGAGAGAAACCCTTATTTGACATACTCGTCCTCCTAAAGCGGCTGCTTGTTAGTGAAAGTTTAGTTGCGCAAAGATGCCGAGTCAATCAACTGTTGTTGCTCGATTGTTCAGCTTGGAAAGTATTTATACCGTTGGGTCGGCAAGGGTAGGGGCAATGGGAAGTACAAATCACTTCAGCAAGGGCACTACCTCGTGGTGCAGCCGCTCGAGATGTTCGATATCGGCCGGCACCAGGCATAACATCACCGTCGTTATCCCCGCATCAAGAAAGCCTCGAATGAAGGCGGCGCACTCGGACGGCGGTCCAAAGGCGCACCAATTGTCGACGTCGTAGCCGCCATAAAACGATCGTAAAAGCGGTGCGATACGATTACGGGCCCTGGCCTTAGCACGGAAGCGGCTGTCGTCTATGGCAAGATAAATGATCTTTCCCAGTTCCAAGGAGTCCGGGTCCCGCCCTGCTTTGGCGGCGCCCTGCCTGATGTAATCGCAACCTCGCGCGGCGCCGTAGGGAATACCTCCGGATGGGTGGACCCAGCCATCGGCCAAGGTGGCGGCCAGGTTGACCGCCGCGCTGGTGACCCCGGCAACGAAGACCGGGATACCCCCTTCCTGGGCCGGCCTAACGTCGATGGAGGCCTTTTCCAAATTGTTATGACTGCCCTTGAATGAGACCTCGTCCCCGCTCCACAATCGCTTCAAGAGCGTGATAGTTTCTTCCAAGCGGCCGCCTATCCTGGGCCAACGGCCATCCGAAATGCCTTCGTCGGGCCAGCGGTGCTGGGACAGTCCCAGGCTCAGCCGCCCTTGGGAAAGGATGTCCAGGTTGGCTGTCTCCGTGGCAAAAGACAATATCGAATCCATATTCCCCAAAAGCGCCGTCCCCAGCCGTATGCTCGATGTTGCCGCGGCGGCGGCGCTCAGGGCGCTCACGCGGTCCCGGCTACGCAGACCCCTCCATCCCTGGCTGAACAGCATCTCGGTGAACCACAGAGCGTGGAATCCCATCTGGTCAGCCGCTTGATAAAAGGCGGGAATCTCCTCATAGCGCGGCACGATGAGATCAATGTTGGGTCCATCGGCCATAGATCCCCTCCATCTGCTTGGAATTAAGTTGCCGTCCAAGTGCAACAACGCGGCATCAAAAGAGGTGATTCACCAATCAATAGGGCTGGTTTCAGGATTACCTCATTCGGTCAATGCTAGGCCGGTGTGCGGCGAAGTAGGGCATTTTTGCAGACTGGTCCAGGAATTCGAAACTGGTCTCCTTTCGGCCAAGCGTCCCGATTCCATCGGGACGCGCCTACAATGGCTGAATCATTTCTTAGCTTGGGGACCTGGATTCCAGCATTCGCCGGAACGACGAAGGGGGGACGTAGGTCCGGGAAGATATCAACCTCTAGAGATGCCGTATCTCCTTGGTCGCCGAGTGGGTGGTGCCGCCGAAGGTTGGCACCCAGGACGAGTGTTTGCCGGGGCCGCCCAGGACGATGATCATGAGCAGGTCCGGCTCCACCACCATGGGCACCGGGCCGCCGGGTATCCTTCCGAACCGCTCCATCATGGTCTCGTGGGTGTACCGCTCCAGCGGGATGCGGGCGTTCCTATGCAGCCATTCCCTGATCTCCCGCTTGCCGAAGCCGTCGCCGGCGATGGTGGCGGCATGCTCCGGGCCCAGGGCCAGCAGGGTCTCGCCGCCGGTGTAGGCGTTGTTGGCCCCGGTGATGGATATGGCGCCGGAGATGATTGTCAGGATGTCTTCGGCAGTTCTGCCCGAGTGGTCGTTGATGTTGTGGGGCGGCTCACCGGCCAGCACGGTCACCGTGCTCTGATCAGCCCGAAATCCCCGCTCGATATGGAGGGGTTCCCAGGGGTTTGCCTCCTCGTTTTCAGCCACGCAGTAGGTGTACTTGGAGGGCGCGCCCTGGGTGGACATGTCGCCAACGCCCGGATAGGCCCCGCCCACGTTCAGTTGCACCAGCCGGACCGCCCGGCCGATGGTGGCGTTGGGCTGCCATCCAGGACCGTAAGCTCCCGAACCGCTGTGCAGGCCCAACTCGTCGCAGATGGGCCCATTTACGATGATCAACGGGGCGCAGGGGTGCGTGGTGGCCTGGATGGCATAGAGGTTAAAAACCGGGTCGCACATGGCCTCGACGGCGGCGATCACCACCGGCAGGTATTCGGCCCGGCAGCCGGCCATCACCGCGTTCACGGCCAGTTTCTCCACCGTCGCCGATCCCCATATGGGCGGCATCTCACCGATGATGTCCTGGGGACTTAGAGGGGTCGTCGCAAGCATGGCCTCCACCCGCTCCGGAGTGGGCGGCACGACCGGAAGACCGTCGGTCCAGCCGCGCTCGAGATAGAGGTCCTGGACTGCCTCGAAATCGTCGTCGACTTCCAGCCGGCCGGAGATTAGATCGGCCAAATCGTTCCCCCCTAATAACAGGGGCGGCCCGGTTGTGGGCCGCCCTTCGTTGTCAGTCCATATAGAGGCTCTTTTAGCGGCTTCCGGTCAAACCCTTGACCACCTGTTCCAGCAGACCGTCGGCCTTGGCCAGCAGCGCCTCGGCCTGCAGCCCGCCCAGGGGGTGCTCAACGATGGCCATGGTCAGTTCCGCCATCCCCAAAGAACGCCGCTCCACTTCGCCCAGTCGTTTGAATCGGTCGGTGCCCACCACCACGGTGCGGACGCCGCGCTTCTCCAATTCTACCGCGTCGTGGATACTCCACGACGTGCAGGACCCTCAATCCGCCAGCCCGACGATCACCGCCTGTACAGAACCGGCCAGTTCGTCCAGCACCGAGTCCTCGGCTGGTAGAGATGCCGTGGGTTTGCGCTTGTGGACCACGTCCGCGATCTCGTATTTCTCCCGCAGCAGCTTCTCCAGCCGTTCAAAGAGGAGGTCCCCGTTGGGCTTGTTGTTCCACAAGAACCCAAGGGACTGCCCGCCCAGGCCGTCCAACGCCGGGGCCATGGCTTGGACCATCTCCCGGGGTGCAGCCGTTGGGTCCAGGACGATCAGTTTGGTTTTTTCTGTGGCGGTCATGGGTCACCTTAGCCCGGCCCGTCTGAGGCCTTGATGTAACGTGAAGGCTATGGCCTGCCGATTTTCATGTCAAGCAGGCTTGGACGCAATTACTTAAGACGGCTTGAAGAACGGCGACGGCATCGGTCCCACCGGCACTTCGATCAGCACCGGGACGTCCAGGGTCAACGCCTCTTTGAGGGTAGACTCCAACTCGGCTGGGCCGTTGGCCACGAAGGCCTTGACCCCGTAGGCCTCCGCCAGCTTCACGAAGTCGGGGTTGTGCAGATCAGCTCCGATGGTGCGGCCATTGAACTGGTTCATCTGGTCGCGCTTCACGTTTCCGAATGCGTTGTCGTTGAAGACCACCACCACCACGTTGATCTTGTGCGCCACGGCGGTGGACATCTCCTGGGAGTTGAACATGAAGCCGCCGTCGCCAGATAGGCAGACCACCGCCTTGTCCGGCTGGGCGACCTTGGCCCCCAATGCGGTGGGGTAGGCATAGCCCAGATTCCCTGAATACGATGAGGTGATGAATGTTCGCGGCTCGTAGACGGGGTAGTGGGCACGGCTGTAGTAGCCCAGTTGAGTCATGCCGGAGATCAGGATGCCGTCTTCGGGCATGGCCTTCCGGACCGCTTCCAACAGCCCTCCCTGGGGCTCAACCTTAATGATGTCTTCGGACCGCTGGGCTTTCTGTGCCGCCACTTCGGCCGTCCGGTCTTCCTTCGCCTGGGTCTTGGCCGACAGGGCGGTTAGGAGGTCCTCCATGGTCAGACGGGCGTCGCCCTCCACCCTCAGGGTGTTCTCGTAATGGCGGCCGATCTCTTCGGGGTCCACGTCGATCTGGACCACCTGTTGGCCGTCGATCCATTGGGAGGTGACCAGTCTAGTTCCCACGGCCAGTATCACGTCGTGGCCGGACTGTTTTCTGGCGACGGTGTCGTTGCGCAGCCATAGCGCGCCCAGGGCCAAGGGATGGTGGTCCGAGATCGCGCCCTTGCCCTCTGCGGTGGTGACCACGGGCGCCTGAAGGAACTCGGCCAGTTTCGTCAGAGCCTCCGAGCCCTGAGAGGAGATCACGCCGCCACCGGCCCAGATCAATGGATTGGACGCTCCGGCCAAGGCCGCCGCCGCCGCTTCGATCTGTTCCTTGCTGGCTGCCACAGGGCGAGGCGCCTCGGGTTCCAGCAGTTCCACGTCGGCTACTTCCGCCAGCGTCTCCGGGGGGATCTCGATCTCCACCGGACGAGGCCGGCCGTTCCTGAGGTGATGGAAGGCCTGGTGGACCGCCTCCGGCACTTCCGCTGGGTCCATGATGCGGTGGGCCCACTTGGTGACCGGGCTGATGGCTTCCAGTTGGTCGTTCACCTCGTGAAGCATGCCGCGGTCGCCGCCGATCTCGTCGCGCTCGATCTGTCCACAGACCACCAACACCGGCGACGATGCGGAGTAGGCGGTGGCGATGCCCGACGATGCGTTCAGCAGACCGGGTCCGGGCACCATCATCGCGGTGCCGATCTCGCCACTGGCGCGGGCGTAGCCGTCGGCCATGTAGGTGGTGGCCTGTTCGTGGCGGACCGTGATGAACCGGATGCCCGGCTCGTCGTACAAGCCGTCCATCATGTGGTAGAGCTGGACGCCGGGCAGTCCGAATATCACCCGGACGCCCTCCCGGTATAGGGACTTGGCCAACGCCTGTCCGCCGGTCATCTTAACCATTTTCGATTCTTCCTTTGTTTGCCAAAATCCAGCTTTGTTTTGGAAAATGAAGTTTCATTCCGGTTCAGGGGGTGTTGAACTGGACCAGGATGCCGTCGGGGTCGCGGACGTAGATGCTCCGGATCTCGCCGTTGGCATCGGCGTAGGACTCCCTGGAACCGGCCAGTTCGTACCCTTTGGCCGCCAATTCGTCGGCCAGGCCGGCCACGTCGGCAACGCCAAAGGATATGTGGCTGATGCCCACTTGGTCAAGCATGATGGGTGTGCCATCGGTCTTCTCCCCCGGATGGCTGGTCAGTGTCAGGGTGGGGGTCGCGCCTTCGCCGTAGGCCAGGCTGACCCAATGGCGGGTGTTGCGTTCGAGCGCGTAGTTGTCCAGGCGCGCCGTTTGGGTCCCGCCCTCGGTGATGTCGGTGATCTTCTCGCCGATGACCTTCATTCCGAGAGCGTCCCGGTAGAACTTCAAGGACTCCGCCATGTCCCGGACGCAAACTCCGATGTGGGTCACACAGGTGGCTTCCATGTCTCAGTCTCCTATCTCAGTTATGTACGGACAATCGCCTGATGCGGGCCGATGTTTCACCCGAAGACAAAGTCTCTGATGGCAGTGAAGTACTCGTCCATGCCCTTGAAAAGTAGGTCGTTATGGCCCGCTCCGGGTATCACCAGCATCTTTTTCTCGGTGGACGCGAAATCCCGGAACATCTCCTCGGCGTCATCGAGGGGCGCCAGCGCGTCCATCTCGCCGTGAATCACCAATACAGGGATGGATATGGACGCCGCCTTGGCCCGGTAGGCTTCTTCCAATTCGGCGGCCTGTTGCGGGCCCAGCCCTCCGGTGAACTGACCCAGGCTGGGCCGTCCGCTTTCGATGATCACGCCGTTTATCGCCGGGTCCTCCTTGGCGGCCAGTTCAAAGGCGGAATGCCGACCCATGGAGCGGCCCATCACATAGACCGGCCCCTGAAAACCGCTGGCTCCCAGCACAATCCGCATGGCCTCAAGCACGGTGTTGGCGTCGGCGAGCATAGTGGTGAAGGACGGAGAGCCGCCGCTTTTACCGTAACCCCGGTAATCGGCGACGAAGAAATTGATCCCGATCTGGTTGTACATCGGCGCGATGGAGTCATAGTCGATGGCTGTTTCGCCGTTGCCGTAAAAGAACAAGATGGTGGGGCTGTTATTGCCCACGGGAAAGAACCGGCAGGACAGGCCGATGTCGTCGCCGACATTTACCGTGTAGTCCTGCACTCCTTCCGGAATGGGCGTCCAGCCCTGCCGGGGATAAAAGGAGCTCATGGATATGTTGGGGTCGTCCAGGACCGAGTAGTCCACTTGGGCCATGTTTACGACTCCTTTCTAAACTATCAGCGCCCCAATCGTCATCACGCTTAGCCGAAAAAACCGTCCGCCAAATGGCTCGTTAACAGGTCCGCGACAAGTTCCGGCCTTTGGATGGGCACGTCGTGGACGCAGTCCTCAAGCCAGACCGTCTTGCTGTTCGGCAACATTTCCTCCGCCTCTTCCACCGACATGAACCGCCGTTGGCCCCCGTCTTGGGCGGCCGCGTTGCTCTGCTGACGGGCCGGCATGATCAACACTGGGCATTGTACCCGCTTGTAGAGCTCGTCTGGGTGGTGGTCCCAGAGGGCTTCGATGATTCGCAGGTGGTTGGCCCGGGTGAGCCTGGCTTTGATGGTCTGGTCTTCCGTCACCTCGAAGTTGGCCATCACCACGTCGGTTGACCCCGGCATCATTCCGGCGCCTTGTTGGCGGGTGCGCACCCGTTCCAAGAAACTCGCTACCTTCACTCCACTGAAGTCGGGCGGAGACATCTCCAATTTCGCGTCCTCGACACTCGAATACCGGGCCGATGTGTTGATCATTCCTCCGTCGATCCAGGCCATGCCCGGCAACGAATCTGGGGCCCGCACTGCCAACTCCAGGGCGACACTCCCGCCCCATGAATGGCCGACCAGCACCGGGGCCGCTCCACCCAGGTGTTCGATGACCCCGAGCACGTCTTGGGTCACCGAGGCGAAGTCGAAGCCATGGTTGGGCTTGGCGCTTTCGCCGTGACCCCGTAGGTCCAAGGCGATCACCGCGTGGTCCCGGGCCAAGATGGGCGCCACCATATCCCAGATGTGGCAGGTGGAAGCCAGGCCATGGAGCAGCAGCAAAGGCCGGCCAGACCCGCCCCAGTCCCGGTAATGGAAGCTCAAACCGTCAACTGTCACCCATTCGTCGCGCGGGGCCTGTGGCATTGAAAAACCTCGGACAAACCTCGATTTATCCCGGACTCAGACCGGCCCGCCTGGACTCAACCTCCGGGCGGGCCGTTCATCAAATCTTGATCACACCGTTTGGGTCACTGCCAGATAGCGAATCCCCAGCCGCCGCCGGTGCCGGCGGGAGAACGGTAGACCGGAACGTACTCCACCACCTCCATGTCCAGGTGTTCGCAGGCTCCGGCCGCGGTGATCCAGTTGAGGATCTCCGAACTGCCGGAGTTCAAGCGGTGCCTGGGCAGGGAAGCCAAAAGATCGGCGTCTTTTTCCTTCATGCCTTTGATGGCCATTTGGTCGATCTCTTCGTCCACCAAGAAATGGCTAAGACCGCCGGACCCCACCACCGCGACCTTCTTGTCGCTGTCCCAGTTCTTGACCGCCTTGGCTACCGCCCTGCCCAGGTTGTAGCAGCGCCGGGGGCTGGGCGTGTTGGGCGGATAGAAGGTGTTCTGGGTGATGGGCACGATGGGCCTGATCTTCTTGTTCATGACCCGTTTGATTACGTAAGAATAGGCGTGGGGCATCGCCTGGGGCCTGCGTTCGGTGACGATCGGCTCTTTCAGGTAGCCGATGGGTCCGACGGACCCTCCAGCCTCTTTGTTCATGTAGCGGGACTGGGCGATATCGAAGTCGTCCTCGATCAGGCTCTTGATGAGATGCAGGCTCAGTTCCGAGTCCACCGGAACATCCATCTCCTCCGTGCCGTAGCCCCAGGAGGAGGCCTTGGTGGCCGGCGGTACATTGTCGCCTTGGCCCCGAGGGATGAGGTGCATGGCGTCGCCCCAGTAGATGGAGAACAGGGGGCATGTTGTCGTCGAAGAACAGCTCTTCCTGGTCGTCGCCGACGATCACCACCACGTCGGGGTCTGCCTCAAGCATGGCTTCTTCCAGGGCCACTATGCCCCTTTGGCAAGCCTCGTACTGCGCCTGGAAGTTCTCTGGGGTCAACCTGGTGGCGATGGCCGGGTCGGCCGTCTCCAGAAGCTCTTCGTAGGTCTTGGTAGAGCCGTCCTCGAGGGACAGCAGCATCGGATTGGTCTTGTCGCGGGCTGCGTAGTCGCTCCACATCTCGCTTGGCAGGCTCAGCATGGGGCTGTGGGAAGTGCCGAGGCCCAAAACGATCTCAGCCATGTTCTCTCCTTCCGGAATGCCGGTCCACTCTTACTTTGACCGGCAGATAAAATACTGGATACATAATCCGCTGGAACGGCAGATTTCGCAACCTCTCGTTATTGCGGTGAATGCCCCATTGACCGAGACCGCGAAAGCGCTGTGCCTAAACCGCTCGTCCTGAGCCTGTCGAAGGACCTCTCAGTGACAGATGATTGATGCCTGGCAGGTGGTTCGACGGGCTCACCACGAACGTATGGGTAAACGGCTAGAGATTTTTATTCCGAAATCTTGTCCATCAAATATCGCACCGTTAGGCGCCGGTTTTTAACCGGCCTATATTCGCATTCTCGATCTTGGCCGAAACGAAATTGCCCCCTAGTAAATGCAGTACGCAGAAGGCGCTGATCGGCAAAAAGGTCGTTTACCAATGGCAGAGCGGGTTGGAAACCCGCCCCTACGCCATCGTCATTCCAGCATTCTCTAGAATGACGAAAATGGGGCTGCCTCACGGCAGCCCCATTTCTCGTGCTCTATAGCCAGTCCGGATTAGCTCAGGTGCTTCCCGAAGAAGGAGATCACCTTCTCCCAGCCGTCCGTGGCTGACTCCTGGTGGTAGCTGGACCGGTCCACGGCGAAGAACCCGTGGCCGGCGCCGGGGTACATGTGGAACTCGTAGTTCTTGTTCAGACGCTTCAATTCCGCCTCGGTCTCAGCCACGTCGGCCGGCGACGGTCTGCCGTCCTCTTCCCCAAATAGGCCCAACATTGGGCAGTTTAATCCGTCAGTAAACTCAACGGGCCACTTGGGCATGGCGGGGCTGAGTTCGTCCTTCCCCTTGGTTACCCCGCCGCCCCAGCAGTCCACCGCGGCATCGACATTCTTTAGGGTGCAGGCGGCCAGATAGGTCTGGCGTCCGCCGGAACAGAACCCGATGATCCCAACCTTGCCGTTGACGTAGGGCAAGCTGCGCAGGTACCGCATGGCCGCTTCCACATCACC
The DNA here is from genome assembly GCA_022562475.1 of Chloroflexota bacterium. Taxonomy (GTDB): domain Bacteria; phylum Chloroflexota; class Dehalococcoidia; order Lucifugimonadales; family UBA3495; genus UBA9611. Next base: position 17,224 of record JADFPD010000044.1, read on the forward strand.
CATGGTGCGCACGTCGGGCATGCCGCCTGCCTCGCGGATGCTGGTGCTGTTGGCCGTGGGATCGCCCTTGCCTTCCCGGAAGTGGAGGTTGGGAGAGATCGTTGCGAAGCCGTTGTAGGCCAGCTTGCGGGCCATCTCTTTGGAGGCTGCGTCCCAACCAGGCATGTGATGGATCAAGACCACGCTGCCGACGGGGCCGGCGCCAAGGGGCCGCGCCAGGTAGGCATCGACCTGGTCTCCTTCGTGTCCATTGATGAGCACGGTTTCCGCTATTAATCCTTCGTACGGCATGAGAAGTCCTCCCAAATCTAACTTAAGTCTCGGAACCGGTGATTGTTCCGGCACGGTCGTGATGCCCGAGGGCAGGCAGTAGATTACTACCGGCAACAGGCCGCGTCAATCTAACCCAGGCCCACGTTGATAGTCCCGTGGACTCTTTGTAACGGACCCGCCCTGCGTCCCAGCGTTGGCAATGCAAAGTGGGTACGGCTATAATGCGCCCAATCACCCACCGCGGCTATTTTATGTCTACCCGGACGTTGCCAAAGCCGTGGGCTAAACAGCTAGGAGAGTAGAACGACATGGCCCTACCAGAGCGGATGAAATTCGGAATATTCATGGGACCTTTCCACCGGGTTGGCGAGAATCCCACATTGGCCATCGACCGCGACTTGGAATTGGTGCAGTGGCTGGACCACCTGGGCTATGACGAAGCCTGGATCGGTGAGCACCACAGCGCCGGTTGGGAGACCATCTCCTCCCCGGAGATATTCATAGCCGTGGCCGCGGACCGCACCAAGCACATCAAGCTTGGCACCGGAGTGATCAGCCTGCCTTACCACCATCCTTTCATGGTCGCCAACCGGATGGTGCAGCTTGACCACATGACCCACGGACGGGTGATGATGGGCGTGGGCCCCGGCGCGCTGCCCGGCGACGCCTATATGTTGGGCATCGACCCCACCGTGCAGCGCCAGCGCATGGACGAAGCCTTGGGTATCATCCTGCGCCTGATGACCGAGACCGAGCCCATCACCTACAAGAGCGACTGGTTCGAACTCCGCGAGGCCATGCTCCAACTCCGTCCTTACACCAAGCCCCATATGCACATCTCCGCAGCCTCGGTCCAGTCTCCGGCCGGCGTCGCCCTGGCGGGGAAGTACGGGGCGTCGGTGCTGACCATCACGCGGCCCCGGGACCCCGGCGCCCCGGAATCTGACCTAGCCGCGCTGTGGGCCGTTGCCGAGGAGTCGGCCGCCGAGCACAACAAGGTGGTCAACCGGGACGACTGGCGTCTGGTGATCCCCGTGCACATCGCCGAGACCAGGAAAGAGGCTTTCGAGCAGGCCAGACTGGGCGCAGGCCGCTACCAGGCTGAGTATTTTGAGCACACCATGGGCCGGGACCCGGTCATTGACGGCCCCCCTGAAAAGATCATCGACGCGATGGTGGACAACGGCACCTGGATCATCGGCGACCCCGACGACTGCATCGCCGGCATCCGCAGGCTCGAAGAGCGGAGCGGCGGCTTCGGCGGTTTCATGGTCCAGACCATCGACTGGGCGCAAAGGGAACAGGTCCTTCACAGCTTCGAGTTGCTGGCCCGGTACGTCATGCCCCAGTTCCAGGGCACCACCGTCAGCACCGCCGCATCCAACCAGTGGGCCTATGAGCACCAAGAGTTGCTCGCCGCCGGACGGGTGAAGGCCATCGACCGGGCCAAGTCGGACTACGCAACCCGGACATAGGCGTTGTAAACCATGAAAGCTGTCTGGTACGAACGTAACGGCGCCGCGGACATCCTCGAATACGGCGATATGCCAGACCCCCAGCCGGGCGCGGGCGAGGTCCGGGTCCGCATGATAGCCTCGGGCGTTAATCCGTCCGATTGGAAGCGCCGTCAGGGGCTGACCAGCCCGATGGAGTTTCCCAGAGTCATTCCGAATCAAGACGGGGCCGGCGTGATCGACTCCGTTGGCCCAGGAGTCGACCAGTCTCGGACCGGCGAGCGGGTCTGGCTGTTCGAGTCCCAATTCGGCCGTCCCTTCGGCACCGGCGCGGAGTACACCGTCCAGCCCAGTGAGCACGCCGTCCGCCTTTCCGAGAACACCGGTTTCGCTGCGGCCGCGGGGCTTGGCGTTCCGGCCATGACCGCGCACCGCTGCGTCTTCTCCGACGGACCGGTCACCGGAAAGACAGTCTTGGTCACGGGCGGAGCGGGCGCCGTGGGCCACTACGCGGTCCAGATGGCCAGGCTGGGCGGCGCGACCGTCATCAGCACCGTAAGCTCGGATGAGAAGGCCCAGATCGCCCTGGCTGCCGGCGCCGGCCACACCATCAACTACCGCGAAGGGGACACGGCTGAGAAGGTCTTCGACCTCACCGGTGGTTCTGGTGTCGATCTCATCGTCGAGGTGGACATGGCGGCCAATTTCCCGGTGAGCCAGCAGGTCCTGAAGAGTTCCGGCGTGTTGGCGGTCTACGCCGCGGGCAGCACTCAAGCGCCATCCGTGCCTCTCAAGTTCAACTCCTCCAATGTCACGGTCCGCATGGTGTTGGTCTATGACATGCCCGAGCCCGCCAAGGCCGCCGCCGTAGCCGACATCACTTCGTGGCTCGATCAGGACAAATTAACCCCATTTGCCGGCCCACACTTTCCTCTGGAGCGGTTGAAAGATGCCCATCTGGCCGTCGAGAACGGCGTTATCGGCAAGGTCATCGTCGACGTTAGCCCCGAGTAGATCATGACCAACTCACAGAACAACCTGGATGGAACAGTGGCCGTGGTGGGCGGCGGGGTGGTTGGCTGTTTCGTAGCCTACCGGCTGGCGGGAATGGGTGTGCCGGTGACCCTTCTGGAGCAAGAGGGACCGGGCGCGGGGGCGACGGGGAATTCGGCGGGGAACATCCAGCCTGCTTCGGGCGACGACGACGCCTTCAAGATTGCTCTGGGGGCGGAGAGTCTCGCCCTTTGGCGCGAGCATCTGCCCAGGATCAAAGAAGCCGGCGGGATCGATTACCGTGAACAGGACGTCCGCTACCTCTACGCCGCCACCAGTGAGGACGAGGAACACGAGGTCCGCCGCATCTTGGGCGACGTGACGAACGCCGGACTCAAAGCCGAATGGGTGGACGGCCAAACGGCCCGGGAGACCGAGCCCCGTCTCTCTGGTTCGATCATCGGCGGCATGCTCCACCAAGACTGCATCCAGATGGACCCCAAACTGTTAAATACGGCCCTGGCCAATACGGCCGAAACAGAGGGAGTTGCGATCCAGCGGCAGAAGCAGGCCGTGGGATTAGCCGTTGCCGGTGGGCGCATCAGGGGCATTAAGCTTCAAGACGGCAGTTCCTTGGAGTGTTCGTCGGTCGTCCTGGCCATGGGCGCCTGGACCGCCAAAGCCGTCTCTGAATGGCTGGGCTACGACCTGCCGGTGGAACCCTACGGCCTCCAGAAACTACACCTTGGCCTGGGTCCGGCGGCCCCGTTGAACTGCGCCGTACGCTGGAACGGGGTGAACATCGTCTGCCGGCGAGACGGGCTTGTGCACGCCGGAAGCAGGTTCCTCCCGGACGGGTTTGATGCCAAGCCCTCCGCGGAAGCGCGCGATTGGTTGTTGGCTCAGGTGGCCGAGATACTGCCCGGTTTCCAACCATCCGGGGTTGAGACCATCGCCGCCTTCGCCGCCTCCACCCCGGCCCGCATACCCCTGGTCGGCCGGTTGCCGGGAATCGACGGAATCTACCTCGCGGTGCCCAGCACCGACGGCTTTCTCATGGCGGCGGTGCTTGCCGAGATGACGGCGGAACTCATGGTCAACGGCAAGGTGCACGATCTGATGGAACGGAGCCCGCTGGCCCTGGCTAAAGTCCGGTGATTCTTCCCTTCCTCTGGAGCGATTGAAATACGCTTACCTTGCCGTTGACAGCACCGAAATCGACAAGGTAGTCGTTTGATATTTGACCTCTCTAGGTCAGTTTTATGTTTCGCACGCCAAACTTGAGGAGATTATGCCGTTCTCTGGATAGTACCAGTCCAAGCGCACCTATTTCGTAACCACCAGTGTCCCTTCCATGTCGCCGGTCATATATGCTTTGGAGCGGAATGTGAACTCTCCAGTGTTGGTTGGCCGCAGTTCAATCAGTAGTTCGCCGAACGGCAGAACTGTGCGCTCAATCGCGAACTCGTCTATTTCGAAGGTATGCAAAAAGAAGTCATTGTTTTTTAGCAGAATAATCGCCGTTTCGCCGACCCGTAATTCCAGCCTCTCTGGCGCCAAGTAGCTGTTCTTCATTTGCACCACCGTCGCTCCGGCTTTAGCTTCGGCGGAACCAGTCGTTCGCCCCGCGATATGCAAAATTCCCGATAAAATAACGATCCCCAGCAAGACGATGGCAATGGCTCCAAAGGTCCTCCGCTCGGTGCGTGTGGCTGCAATCCGTGCGGTGCCGCGGCGCTGCTGGACAAGCGCGACAGTGGCCCCTACGCCGGTCAAGAGCGCGGAGAACGTCAATAGAAGCGGCATCACAAAATCGAAAAAGCTGTTGGGGTAGCTGAGAGCAAGGATCAGAAACCAACCCCACCATAGATTGACAAATCCCCATATCGCCCCAACTACCAATGCCCACTTATTAAACCGCCACATCAGGCCAACAGAGATGGCGGATAGCGCCATGTAAATTATGAAAAACGCTACGGTAGAGGCCTCACCATCGATCAGGCTGAGGACAGCGAAAACAAGAGACACTAATCCATTGAGCAGGAGCCCAGCGACAGCGACCCGCGTGTAGAATGGGTGCGTCTTCCCCCCAATGGTGGTTAGCGTCATATCCGCCATAGAATTCCGCCCTTGCAGGTTGTCAGCCAATCGAGTGCCAGCGACCGGAGTTTCGCCTTGATTCAGCCTGGAATTTTCCGATGGATCCGACTTCCCTTGGCGCACGACACTCTGGGAGGCGGCGAATAATAACATGGCATAATGAGCTCGTCAACGGGCGCTAGTTGATCTAACGGAGCCCGCTGGCCCTGGCCAAAGTCCGGTGACCGTCCTTCGGACACCGCTCTGTCCCCGGCGGGCTGGAACACGATTTCCGTGCCCGAGTTGGCATCAGAAATTGCTATTAAGACAGAAACACTCTATACAGATAGGGTAGGGCATGAACCAATCTGGGCGTGGGCTGGAGGCGGAGCCAGGCAACCCAGACCAGATCCGCCTTTGAATTACCGACCTTTACCCGGAAGTGAAACAGATGGGGCATTTACAGGTCCTGATCGCCGACGACTCTGAATTCATGCGGACGGCCTACAAGCGGATCCTTGAATCTGAATCCAGCATGCGGGTCGTGGCGATGGCGTCGAACGGGGCGGAAGCGGTCCGGAGCGCGGCCGAAACAGCGCCGGATGTGGCGATCCTGGACGTGCGAATGCCCAAAGTGGACGGCCTCCAGGTGGCCCACGAGATTAGAAAGCATCAACCCAACACGGCCATCGTGGTGATCTCGGCCTATGACGACCTCACCTACGTTGCCAATCTAATGCGAAACGGCGTGGACCGGAAAGCCTATCTGCTCAAACATTCGATTTCCGACATCGCGGCTCTGGTACGCATAGTCGAAGCCGTCCATCAAGGCGACACCGTTATAGACTCGGGAATCGTCCGAAGAATGGCCGAGCTTTTTCGCGAACACTCCGCCGCGCTCGAAATACATTTGAGCCCCGGCGAGGAAGACTTGATCAGTCTCATGGCCGCGGGGTATGACGATGGTCGGATCTGCGTGACACTGCACTTGGACCAGATGCAAATGGCGAAACATTCGGATTCACTCTACAAGAAATTCGGCCTCACGGAAGGAACGTTCCCAGAACTACGGACCATGGCGGTCAAAACGTTTGTGGGCCAGTTACATAAAGTGCCCCTATCCAAAACCTACGATGCCGTGAGCTAGAAACTCCGAATATATGGACAGCGACAACATGCCACATGATCTTTACAAGAAGGGATGGCGGGTCATAGCGCCAACCATGCCGGGCGGCGAGGCTGACCGGTCCCACCTTCAGCCCAGGAAGAAATTTCCGAGCTTGCCCGGCGGCCCGCCAAAACCTTTCCGGCGGCCAAAATGGGGCTGACCGGAGACGCCGGCTCCGACGCTCGGTTGACCGGCCATTTCCCCGCTGATAGAATGCGCCCATCCTGGAAATCAGGCTGGATTTCAGGCACAGCCGCCAAGGCCATGAACCTGGTGGAATCGCTTGGACCTCCAGGCTGACAGTCCGGGCCTTAACGCTCAAACTGCGGGGTTAAAAACACCATGGCAAGAAAGATTTCGGTGTCCGTTGACCACGATATCTGCGTGGGCAATGCGATGTGCATCACCATCGCAACCAAGGCATTTGAACTGAACGATGAACGCCAAGCAGTGTCCGCCAACCCCGACGGCGACACCGAGGAAGTG
>JADFPD010000045.1 GCA_022562475.1 Chloroflexota bacterium
GGGGCCACGTTGTTCACCAGGATGTTGTCCCGGCCTACTTCGTCGGCCAGGCTCTTGGCGAAGGCCACCGCTCCCATGCGGGTAACGCCGGATGTCACCAGATTATCGATGGGCTGGAAGACCGAGCTTGCGAGGATGTTTATTATCCTTCCCCACCGTCCATCTTTCATGTGGGGGACCGATTCGCGGCTCATGCGGATGAAAAATAAAAGGGCCATGTCGATGGCCTGATGCCAGACCTCTTCGGTGGTGTCCGCCGCCCGGCCCGCTGGTGGGCCGCCCGAGTTGTTGACCAAGACGTCCAGACGGCCAAAGTGGTCGACCGTTCTCTTCACCAGCGCCTGGATATCCGGCAATCGCGAGAGGTCTCCAGCCACTGCCAAGACCTCGACCCCCGAAGCCTCGTTGATCTCCCCGGCGGCCCGGTCCAGCTCTTGGGCATTGCGGCTGCAGATAACCAGGTCCGCGCCTTCTTGGGCCAAGGAATCGGCGCAGGCCCGGCCCAACCCTTTGCTGCCGCCGCCGATTATGGCCACTCTGCCCTTTAGTCCCAGGTCCATCACCGCCTCCTGCCGAGGGTATCAACATGCTACCAACCGGGCCCACCGGAGGCAACCGGTGACGCCGCTGGTGAATGACCCAGCCGGAAGCATTTCTCTTGACACCCGTTGACGCCTGAATTATGCTGGCGCCAGCCTCGAAACGGGCGCGTCAAGACCTCTTTGCGCACCCCTAATCGACGCCTGCCCGGCTTTTCCTGAGCCCCGATTTTCAACGGCATGGTGAGACCTTGAGCAATGTAGACCGCATACTGGAAGGCGCCCTGGACATACACGTCCACTTCAGCCCCGACCCCAAGGTCGAACGCCGGGCCGGCGCGGTTAAGATTGCCGAACAGGCCAAGGAACTGGGGATGCAGGGGGTTGTGCTGAAGAGCCATGAGTACCCCACCCATCCCGTTGCCGCCACCACCAGTGACCTGGTACCCGGTGTCACCATTTTAGGAGGTATTGCCCTGGACCTGGAAGTGGGCGGCCTCAACATCCATGCGGTGGAAGCCACGGCCAACATGGGAGGCCGGATCGTCTGGATGCCCACCTACGCAGCCAAGGCGGACCGGGAAGCAAAGGGCTTGGAAGGCGGCATCTGCCTTCTGGACAGCTCCGGGAACCTGGTGCCGGAGGTCCATCCCATCCTGGATTTGATCAAGTCCCACGACATGGTCTTGGCCACAGGCCACATCTCCACCGCTGAGAGCATGGCGCTGGTGGCGGAGGCGCGAAATGTGGGGATCCAAAGGGTAGTGGTCACCCACGGCACCACCATGTCGTTCTGGACCGGAATGACACTTGAAGACATGAAAGAACTGGCTGGGATGGGGGCGTACATCGAGCATTGTCTGCACGTGATGATGCCGACCACCCACCGGCTGGATCCCAAGGAACTGTCCAAGACGATCTCGGCCATCGGCCCTGAGAGATGCATCTTGAGCACCGACTTCGGACAGGACTTTCACCCGATGCCGGCCGAGGGTATGCGCATGGGCATCGCCACCATGCTGCGGGCCGGCCTGGAAGAAGTGGAAGTGGGCATGCTGGTGAAGGACAACCCCTCCCGCCTCATGGGCACCTAAATCTAAATCGTTTGGTCTTGGTCCCGGCTGAAACGTATCCAGAGCATTTGTTCACCGGCGCCAGGGCCCACATTGGCCCAGTCGGCGATGCGGTGACCCACTACCCAAGCGATCCCAGCCTCACATTCCAATAGAGGCACCCTCCCCCGCCAAGGCCGGGGCACGCGTAGGTCCGTGAACAGGTCCTGCAACTTTTTCCGCCCCCGCATCCCTAGGGGTTGTATCCGGTCTCCGGGCCGCCACGCCCGTACCGTCGCCGCCTCGCCGATGGACTTCCGGCCCAAGCAGGCAGTCCACTCGTCCCTGGCCCCGGCGGCCGCCCAATCCGGCGGTTCCGTGGCCGTGCCGGCCTGCATCGTGACGAGCCAAGGACCGGCCGGCGCCATGGTTTCCACTCCAGTTTCGACCGGCAACCTGATGGGATATTCGCCGTCAAGCTCCGGATACGGGCAGTCCGGTCCTTGACTCCGTGACAGCACTAATTCCGCGTATTCTTGGCGGAGTGTCACCCCTCCCGGCAGCTCGAGGGAGCGTCCGCCGCGTTCCCCCAGCGCCAGGTCCTCCATGGCCGTCATATGACTTTCCCTGAGCCGGGTGGCGTCTCCGGTCACCAGGATGTAGCCGCGCCTGAAGGCGAGACGCTGCAACAATGGATGTAGCTGATTGAGAGCGCGTTTGGAAAACCGCACCCCGCCATCAGATCGGACCGCCACATCAGCCCATACCTTATCAAGTTCCTGTTCAACGAAGTCCACTTCTTCGGCGGCGGTGCGGGCCAGCCGGACCAGGGCGTTTCGCACTTGGGGGTTGTAGTCTTGGGCCAAGCGGGGCATCAGGTCTTGGCGCACCTTGTTCCGTGTGAATCGCCACAGATAGTTTCCGCTGTCCTCCCGGTAGGTTCGCCCGATCTCACGGCAGTATTCGGCGGTCTGGTCCTTGGTCACGTCCAGCAGAGGCCGGAAAAGCTGCAGTCCCCCGGCACCGGCCGGCCAGGGCCACTCCGAGACCTCGCCCATGCCGCGCAGCCCGTACAATCCGGTGCCCCGGAGGACGTGGAGGAGCACCGTCTCCGCCAGATCGTCGGCGGTATGGCCCACGGTCACCGCCCTGGCGCCGGCCTCGCCGGCGACCCGGGCCATGAACCCATAACGCATCTCCCGCGCCCCCTGTTCAAAGGACGAGATGCCGCGCTTTTTCTGGTACTCATGGGGGTCCTCTTTGACCACGGTCACCGGAAGCCCCAGTTCCTTGGCGATCTCGGCCACGAACACGGCGTCGTCCTCGGCTTCTTGGCCCCTAAAGTTGTGGTTCAGGTGGGCAACATGGAGGGAAAGGCCGTGAGCGTTTTTGAGCCGGTCCAGGGCGTATAGCAAGGCACAGGAGTCCGGGCCTCCGGACGCACCGACGACCAAGGTTACGCCGGTGTTGGAGTAGCCGGCCCGCCGGAGGGCGGCCGCCACCTTGCGTTCCAGTTCGGCGGCATTGGCCACGATAACCTCCGGCTACCGGTTTTCGGGGGAGAGGTGGCCGGTGGAGTTATACCCGGTGAGCCGCCGGCCCCACTCGTCGCTATCGAATGTGCACACCGAAGCCAGGTTCAACGACATACGGTGGAAGTGCTCCAGAGGCACTCCCAGCAGCTCACCGACGATGGACCGGATGGCGAAGTTGTGGGAGATGACCACCACGGTTTCGTCCCCGGAATGTTTCTGCTCGATATCCAAGATGACCTGCCAGGCCCGGCCACGGAGTTGGGCTAGAGATTCTCCGTTGGGCATTGAAATCTTCTCAGGACTCGATCTCCAGGCCTCGAACACCTCGGGCCAACCGTTGCGCATCTCCTCCCCGGTAACCCCTTCCAATTCGCCCAGACTGAGCTCTTTCAGCCCCGGTTGTTTGGACACCGGCATCGGAGTTACCTTGGCGATCTCTTCGGCCACCTGTACGGTCCGGACCAGAGGGCTCGAGTAGATGGCGCAGTGGCCCCAATCGGCGGCGGCTTTGGCCGTGTCCTTTGCCTGGGCCAGGCCGCGCTCGTTCAGGCTGATGTCCTGGTGGCCTTGGAATCTGCCCAATTTATTCCACTCGGTCTCGCCGTGGCGCACTAGAATGAATTTCACCGGTTAGCCCCATTCGGGCGGGTATTCGACCCAGGCCCGGAGTCCAAGCGCCGCAATTCCACTTCCTCGATCTTGACGCGTTCCATGGCCTTGATGGTGATCCGCAGGTTGCCGAATTCCATGACGTCTCCGACCTCTGGGATGCTGCCCAGCCGGTCTAGGATGAACCCAGCCAGGGTCTGGTAGTCTCCCTCAGGAATCCCCAGTCCCAGCTCTTCGTTGATATCGGATATGGCCAGTCCGGCGTCCATGCGGAAAGCGTCGCGGCCCAGGGCCGTTACCGGCTCTTCCGGAGCAACGCCTTCTTCACCCAACTGGCCTACGATTATAGCCATCATCTGCTTCAATGTGGCCAGCCCGGCGATGCCGCCGAACTCGTCCACGGTGAGCACCACGCTATGCCCGCCTTCCCTCATGACGTTGAAGGTCTCGCTGACGCTTTTGGTCTCCGGAACGAAGAAAGCGGGCCTGAGCTGGTCCGTGACGCTGCTAGAGGCGTCAGACCGGAGTTCCTCCACTCCAGCGAGGACGTCCTTCACCGAAATCACGCCGAGCACGTTCTCCATGGAACCGTCATACACCGGGAACCGGGTATGGGTGTGTTCGGTGTAGACGGCCAAGAATTCTTTCAGGCTGGCGCCCTGCTCGATCCAGACGATCTCCGGCCGGGGCGTCATGATCTCCCGCATCTGACGGTCGCCAAAGCGGAACACCTTCTCCAATAGAGCGGCTTCCCCGGCATCCACGGCGCCGGTCTGGGCCCCGGCGGCGATCATGGTGCGTATCTCTTCCTCGCCTATCGGAGGCGTTGCAGAAGAGATGCCGAGGGCCCGGTTGGTCATGGTGCTGAAAAACTGGAGCAGGGTCACCACCGGAGAAAGGGTGAACTCCACCATCCGTATCGGCCGGGAAACGGCGAATGCGACCCGCTCGGAGCGGTGCCACGCGACGTTCTTGGGCACGGTCTCGCCGAATAACAACAAGAGTGTAGTCACACCGGCGGTTGCGGCCAAGACGGACAGAGACTGATTGTTGATCAGATTCAAGGCCAGCACGGTGGCCAGCGCCGCGGCTGCGGTGTTCACCAGGTTGTTGCCCAGAAGCACGGTCGCCAAGAACCGCTCTGGGCGCTGGATAATGTGGGAGACCCGGTCGGCGCCGGGCCGGCCGCTTCGGACCAAGTGCATCAGACGCGCTCTAGGCAGAGCGATAAACGCGGTTTCAGAAGCGGAGAAGAATCCGGATAGACCGAGACAAACTACCAATAGCGCTAATCGCCATAAATCACCGGCATCCATAATCGGAAGCCACCTCCAAAGGCCACGAAAAGTTGCCCATCGGCAATATCGGGCCTATTCAGGATGATAGCATCGGGCGTAAATTAGTGTAAAGTTGGATTGAGACCGCCCATCCAGAGGCCATTTACGCACCCAAAATCCCCAAGGACGACCGACCCTTCATGGCGATAAAGATATTGGGTATTGAAACCTCATGTGACGAGACCGCGGCGGGAGTGGTTGTAGACGGGCGCACCCTCCTCTCCAACGTCATATCGTCCCAGGCAGAGCTGCATTCGCCTCACGGCGGTGTCGTGCCGGAGCTTGCATCCCGGCAGCATGTTCGAGATTTGGTTCCGGTCCTGGAACAGGCGGCGGCCGACTCAGGACTGGGGCTTGAGGACATGGACGCTATAGCCGTGACCTTCGGGCCGGGACTGGCCGGGTCTTTGATCACCGGTGTTAACGCCGCCAAAGCCATCGCCTACTCCCTGGGAGTGCCAATGATCGGCGTGAACCACTTGGAGGGACACATCTACGCGTCCTGGCTCGCCAATGGAGACTTGGAGAGCGACCCCGGCTTCCCGTTGGCCTGCTTGGTGGCTTCAGGAGGCCACACCGACCTCCTATTGATGGAGGGTCACGGGCGATATAAGTTGGTGGGGCGCACTCGGGACGACGCCGCCGGTGAAGCCTTCGATAAAGCAGCCCGAATCCTGGGCTTGGGGTTTCCGGGGGGACCGGAGATACAACGGGTCTCCGAGGGCGCCGCTGGAGAAGAGAACCTGCCCAGGGCTTGGATGAAAGACACCCTGGACTTCAGTTTCAGCGGCGTCAAGACCGCTCTGCTGCACCTGGCCCAGGACCGGGGGATCTATCCATCGATCAAAGAGGGCGTGGACCAGGAAAGATTGGTGCGCGAATTAGCTGCGGCGTTCCAGGAATCGGTGGTGGACGTTATTTCGGCCAAGCTGGTGGAAATGGCGGCCAAATACCGAGTCAAGGGCTTGGTGCTGGGGGGTGGCGTAACGGCCAATGCCCGGCTGCGTGAGGAAATCATCAAACGCTCGCCCCTTCCGGTGATCATTCCACCGGCGGTCCTATGTACCGATAACGGGGCCATGATCGCGGCCTGCGGTTACTTCCAATACCAGCGTGGCGAAGAAACGCCTATGGACATTGACGTAGACCCTGGACTGCCTTTGGGGTAGAAGAAAAGTCCCCTCGCCGCACGGAATTTTGCCTCGATGCTGTCATTCCGAGGAGCGCTGGAGGCCGGCGAAGAATCTCGTTTCGCGGTGCAGGCACGTTCCGCCAGAGCAATGAGACCCCTCGTCCCTATAGAATCGGGACTCGGAGTGACAGCAGAACACGGCATCTAGGTCCGGATGCTAGGTGATCAACGGTTTTGAGGCAGCTGGTCCGGTCCCAGTCCGGGATATTGTAGTCTGGATTCACCCACGACTGTTTGCCGGGCGGCGAAAGCCGCGTTCACCACCTGGTATATCTCGTCCTCGGCCGTTTCTCCCCTGAACGGAAATGTAAGCTTTACTCCGTCTCCTTGGAACGTTACCTCGCCGTCGGGCTTTGCGAAGTAGACCTGGGCCAACAAGGCAACCCCGGTTAGGACGGCCAGAAAAACCACAAAGGCCACCAGGTCCATGCGGATGATCGGCACGGTGGGTCCATCTATCCGGCCGGTCAGCCAATAGGCGAGCAACACGTAGAAAAAGACGGCGGCCACAACCATCAGCCCGCCCTGGAACAACGTGCCCTTGCTGCGGTGTCCCACGTTTACCGCCACGGCTTTGACCTCTTCCAACGGCATCAGCACGGTCTGTCTCATGCCGTCGCTTTGCCCGAATGCGATGACACGTTGGTTGGTCAACAAAAGCATCCGGCCCGCTTCAGGAGGCGTGGCAACCAGACCTTCCTCGGGACAAAAAGTGTGGCTAACCGACTCGCCGGAGAGCAGGCCTACTTTACGGATGGTGATTCCGGATAAGGGTTTTTCGGGACCGGGGGTCTCAACTGTGCCCGGAAGAGGGCTCTGAAGGCTTGCCCGATGGCCGGCCCCGGCCTTCGCCGGAGTCGTGAAGCCCTGAAACAATCCGGAATACAAACCTTGTTGCAGGTTTTGGTTCAGGCTCCGCGAGAGGGCCACCGGCGTGCCGAGCCTTGTTCTCGACTGGTCCTTGGGCCGTTTTGGCCGCCGCCCAACGGGCGGAAGTTTGGTTGGATCTCCGTACAAAGGTTGCTCCTTCAAAAAGCTACACTATTATAGGCCACACGAGGCAGAAGCGGCAGATGCCTACTAAGACATAAATTGAGTCCCCAAAAGAACGCCTACTGCCCCGCGAATCGGCGGAACCATTCACCAGAGCCAGGCAAGATATATTGACACTGTGGGTGCCCTTTGTTAATCTTTTATATCAAAGGCTGTGATGGAGACGAGTAGGCAGGGGTAGGCGCCTAGCGAGCCTGGTATGGTGAAAGCAGGCGCGCCGAAGCTGACCGAAAATCCCTCCGGAGCCGCCAGTTGAAACCCTTCTGTAGATGAAAGAAGGCAAGTAGGCCGGGCCGGGGTTCGTTCCCCCGTTAAGAAAGACGGGACATGTTGGTGTCCTGCTAGAGAGGTCCCGATCAATTCGGGACAAATAGGGTGGTACCGCGGGAATGTAACGTCCCGTCCCTATGTTGGGATGGGGCTTTTTTATTGCCCGGCAGCAGCTCTTCCGGCGCCTTTCTCTGCAGGAGAAAGTCCTACCATTTATGGAGGCTGCCGAACGGATATGGAACCAAAAAGGAAACTTAAAGGCGCGGAGATCATCTGCGAAAGCCTGCTCCGAGAGGGTGTCGACGTGCTCTTCGGCTATCCCGGCGGTGCGATTCTGCCCTTCTACGACGCGCTCTGGTCCTACCCACAACTTCGCCACATCTTGGTGCGCCACGAACAGGCCGCGGCCCACGCCGCCGACGGCTATTCCAGAGTCACCGGCAAGGTCGGCGTTTGTGTCGCCACCTCCGGCCCCGGAGCAACTAACCTGGTCACGGGCATCATGGGGGCCAAGGCCGACTCGGTGCCCATGGTCGCAATCACCGGCCAAGTCGCCCGGGCAGCTTTGGGAAGCGAGGCTTTCCAAGAATGCGACATCTGCTCCATCGCGGCCTCCACCACCAAGCAAACTTTCATGGTGATGACTCCCGGCGACCTGGCTGAAACGGTCCGTGAAGCGTTCCGCATCGCCCAGGAAGGCCGTCCGGGACCGGTGCTGATCGACGTGCCCAGAGACGTTCAGCTAGAGCTCACCGACGCCGTGTTTCCCGAGGTGACCGCCGTCCGGATGCCCGAGGTATCCGAAGAGGCCTCGGAGCGGCTGAAGGAAGCAGCCCGGTTGATCAACGAGGCCGAGCGGCCGTTGATCATCAGCGGTCACGGAGTGATGACATCCGGGGCCAACAAAGAACTCCTGTCATTGGCTGAGCGCTCCGGCATCCCGGTGATCACCACGCTGTTGGGCCTGGGCAGTTTCCCGGGCGGCCATCCCCTAAGCATGGGCATGCTGGGGATGCACGGGATGTACTGGAACAATATATCGGTGGACCAGGCCGACTTGATCGTCGGCGTGGGCATGCGCTTCGATGACCGGGTCACCGGCAAGGTGGACACCTTCGCCCCTCATGCCCGGATCATCCACATGGATATCGATCCCACCCAGATCGGCCGCAACGTGCCTGTGGAGGTCGCTTTGGTCGGAGACGCCAAGGCCCTCCTCCGGAAGCTGGCCCCGATGGTGAACAACACGCCACGGCCCGACTGGATGCAGTACATCGAGAACCTGAAGCAGGACCACCCATCCCTCGCCATCCCGGCCAGCGACACGCTGCAGGCGCAACAGGTCATAAGCGCCCTGGATACGTTGGTCCAAGAAGACCCGGAGACGATCGTGGTGACCGGAGTGGGCCAACACCAGATGTGGGCCGCCCAATTCCTGTCCTTCAACCACGCAAACACATTCGTGTCATCGGGCGGACTTGGAGCCATGGGCTTCGAGCTGCCTGCGGCGCTTGGGGCCCAGGTCGGTAAGCCCGGCGCTCCCGTGTGGTCCGTCGCCGGCGACGGCGGCTTTCAGATGACTCTCCAGGAACTCGTCACCCTCTCGGAAGAGAAGCTGCCGGTGAAGATCGTTCTGATCAACAATGGCTACCTGGGAATGGTGCGCCAATGGCAGGAGATGTATTTCGATAACCATTTGAAGGCGGTCCCGGTAAGCGGCCCCGACTTCATCAAGTTGGCCGAGGCTTACGGCGTAGGCGCGGTCAGGGTCACGGAATATGAAGATGTTCTGCCCGCCCTGCGGCAGGCCCAAGCCCACGAAGGGCCGTTTCTGATCGAGTTCGTGGTAGACTCGACGGCCAACGTCTATCCCATGGTCCCCCCGGGTGGCTCTCTGGCCGATACCGTGGAAGACCCGGCCACGGCCTTAAGAACTGTGACCTAAGCGAGGTTCCGGCCGTTGCCTGGGAAGATTAACGGAGCCCGAGTGGAAAAACTAACCATTCAAGACGCTTCCCGCCGCCTGAATATCTCCCAGCGCGATATCCGGGAATATATCAGGAGCGGCGAATTAAAGGCCGAGCGAGACCCGGGCTCGGAGCATGGCCGCTGGCTGGTGCTGATGCCCGAGGACGGCTGGCAGGACAAATTCAAGACGTTTCTGGACAAGCTGGACGCCAGCATCACCCGGTGGTGGTGGGCCAACAAGAGCAAGACCGGGTCCGTCCATTATCTGGAGAACACGGGGATCGAGAACGTCGAGCCCGGCTATCTCTGCGGCAGGCGGTCAGAGAACCTCTGGTCTTCCGCAGGCCACGCCGCCGCCGACCGCTGCCTCGAATGCCTCATGAGGGCCACCGAACTTGGCCTGCCGCTATTCGAAGAAGAAGTGTCGGGGAGCTAGCAGAGACTAGCCCCCGCCGCCTGGCCCTCCGGCCCCGATACCCGGCTCAGTCATACTCTCCAGGTCGAGCAATTCGTCCAATTCGGCGTCGGTCAGGTCGGTCTTCTCTTTGGCCATCTCCCTGATGGTCGTGCCCTTGGCCGCAGCTTCTTTGGCGATGGCCGCCGCTGCGTCGTAGCCGATGGCCGGCGCCAGGGCCGTGCCCAGCATCAGACCCTTCTCCACCATGTCCGGCCCCACGCTGGTCGCCGTGATTCCCTTGACGCACTGGTCGGCGAAGTTGTGGGCCGAGGCCGCCAACAGCGATATGGACTGCAGGATGTTGTGGGCCGCCACGGGCATCATGGTGTTCAACTCGAAATAGCCGCCCAGCCCGGCCATTGCCACCGAGGCGTCGTTGCCCACCACTTGGGCCACCACCTGGATCACCGACTCCGAGATCACCGGGTTGATCTTGCCCGGCATTATGGAACTGCCCGGCTGTACCTCAGGCAGTGTGATCTCTCCCAGTCCCGCCCTGGGTCCCGAAGCGATGAACCGGATGTCGTTGGCGATCTTGTGCAGGCTGATGGCGATGGTCTTAAGTTCTCCGCTGGCCTCAACCAGAGCATCCAGAGAGGCCTGCGCCTGGAAGTGGCTAGCCGTTTCCTTGATCAATACCCCGGAGGCCTCGGAAATGGTCTTACACGTCCGCTGGGAGAACTCCTCGTGGGTGTTCACACCGGTACCAACGGCGGTGCCGCCCAATGCAACCTCAGCCAACGCCTCTTGGGCCCGGTGCAACCGCTGCACGCTGTATTCGGCCTGCCCGGCAAAGCCCTTGAACTCCTGCCCCAAACGGACCGGAGTGGCGTCTTGAAGGTGGGTGCGGCCGGTCTTGACCACGGGCCAGAACTCTTCCGCCTTCTTGTTCAACTCGCCGGCCAGAGATTCCAGCGCCGGTATCAGGTCCTCTTTGATCGAAAGTAGCGCCGCCAGGTGGATGGCCGTGGGAATGACGTCGTTGGATGACTGGCCCAGGTTCACGTGGTCGTTAGGGTGCACCAGTTTGGAGCCCAGGTCTCCGCCCAGGATCTGGCTGGCCCGGTTAGCGATGACCTCGTTGGCGTTGGTGTTGGTGGAGGTGCCGGAACCGGTCTGGAAGATGTCCAGAACGAAGTGCTCATCAAGCGTGCCGTCGATGACCTCTTGCGCGGCGGCGGCCACGGCGTTGCCGGTCTTCTCGTCCAGCAGCCCCAAGGACATATTGGTCTTGGCCGCGGCCTGTTTGATCAGGCCCAGGGCCCGGATGAACGGCCGGGGGAAGCGCAGGCCGCTGATGGGGAAGTTCAACACCGCCCGCATGGTCGATGCCCCATACAGGGCGTCAGCGGGGACTTCCATCTCACCCATGGAGTCCCGTTCGATCCTAAATTTGGGGCGCGTGGACATATAGGTACCGTCCTAAAGCGTGGGAGTTTTGCCGGGCCACTAGTAATTTTAGCCGCTGCCGGGCCGGTTGGGTAGTGTGGCAGCCCCCATCGGCGTTCCGGTTTTCACCGGAAGGACGCCGCACTCGAGGCGGGTCTTGGCGTAGGCGATTTGGTCAACCATCAGATGGGCGGGTTAGAAACCCGCCCCTACGGTAATCGGTCTATTTGGAGCGGGGGTCTCTGGGTTCCGCTTTTTACCGGAATGACGAATGGGTGGCGAACCGACTGCGGGTGTTGCCCATACTCCGGCGGGAAAGCTCAGCGCCCCTCTTTGATCCAGTCGGCGACCCGCTCGGCGATCATGATGGTGGTGGCGTTGGTGTTGGCGCGGATAACGTCGGGCATGATCGAAGCGTCGATGACCCGCAGTCCCTCCAGCCCGTGGACATGGCTGTACTGGTCGACAACGGCCATCCGGTCGGAACCCGGCCCCATCTTGCAGGTGCCCGAGATGTGGTGCTGGGTGTAGCAGTTAGTCATGATCCACCGGTCCAGGGCCACATCGTCCGCCAGTACCTCTTTGGTGGGGTTTATCTGTTCCACGACATGCGCCGAGAAGGCCGGATGATCGGCGACCTTTTCCGCCATGCGCAGCGCGCCGCGCATCCGCTCCCGGTCGTAATCGGCCGTGAAATAGTCGTAGTTCAGGTAGGGTTGTTCGTGGGGATCGGTGGAATTCAGGGTCAATTCGCCGGCCGAGGTGGCGTTCTGCAAGGCGACGCTGATTCCAAAATGGAAGGTGTCGCCTTCATAGGTCACGCTGGCT
Organism: Chloroflexota bacterium; assembly: GCA_022562475.1. GTDB lineage: Bacteria > Chloroflexota > Dehalococcoidia > Lucifugimonadales > UBA3495 > UBA9611. Next base: position 12,230 of record JADFPD010000045.1, read on the forward strand.
GGGCGGTGCTCACTGCTCATCAAGGTGGGCGTCATCTGGAAATCGCCTCTGGTGGGCGACCCGGGAAGACTGAAGCGTAGGCCCACCTGAACATTTGGGGTGTCGATGTCGGGCGGGTCGCCCTCCCCTTTGAACAGCATGTACGCCGCTGGGTGGTCGCGCAGGTTCTTGCCCACGCCTGGAAGGTCATGGACCACGTTTATGCCCAGGCGCTCCAGTTCCTTGGCTGGGCCCACGCCCGACAGCAGCAGGGCCTGGGGCGAGCCGATGGCCCCGCCGGAAAGGATTATCTCGCCCCCTTCGACATTGAATATCTCGCCGCCGCTCTCGGCCTCCACGCCCACAGCCCGGTTGCCCTCAAACAGGACCCGCCTGATAGCGACGCCGCCGCGGATGGTGATGTTGAGCCGGTGCCGGGCCAGGTTCAAGTAGGTCAGGGCCGTGCTCATACGGATACCGTCGATATTGTTCAGGGGCCGGGCCGCCACGCCAGTCGAGTCGGGGCTGTTCTGGTCGGGGTCCTCGGGGAATCCCACGCCGATACAGGCCTGGTAGAACCCTTCGGCGACGGGGATCCATTCCTCCCGCTTGAAGCGCCTAACGGGCAGGGGGCCCTCATTGCCATGGAAGTCGTCGCCGGGGAAGTCCCAGTCGTTCTCCATCTTGCGGAAGTAGGGCAGGATCTTGGTGTAGGCCCACTCGTCGTTGCCCCACTCGGCCCACTGGTCGTAGTCCTCGGGAAGCCCCCGGAAAACCACCTGGCCGTTGATGGCGCTGGAGCCGCCGGTGGCCTTGCCTCTGGGGATGATGATCGGTTCCGGTTGCAGCGGGGTTGCGGTGGCGCGGTAGTCCCAGCTATGGGGTCCGTAGGCCGACCGCCAGACGTTGTAGCCCTTCTTGAGGTCCTCGGGCAGGTGCTCGAAGTCGGGGTAATCCGGGCCCGCCTCCAACAACAAGATCGTCTTATCCGGGTCTTCGGACAGCCTCGTGGCAAGAACGCTACCCGCGGAGCCGGCCCCAACAATGATGTAGTCGTACTTCATAGTTTCCCTCTAGATTTTTGTAGCTGGATAATCCCGTTACTTAACGCTCGTCAAGATTCCCTTCAACTCGTCCACGTCCTGAATCTTGCGGACGTTGCGGTGTAGCCCAAAATCAGTCATGGCGTCCTCGGCGATGACCTCGATGCCGTCCTCGGGGACGCCCACTTCGCTCAGCCTCACCGGCAGGCCCAGTCCCTTGAACAACGCCTCGATGGCGTCGGCTGCGGCCGCCGCTGCTCGGCGGTCGTCCATCCCCTCTTTCTTGACTCCCATCGCCTTGGCAAAGCTGGCCTGGCCGGCTGCATTGGACTCGGCGTTGAACCGCATGCCGGGGGCAGTCACGATGGAGTAGGCGTCCCCGTGGCCGCATTCCGGATAGCGGGTGTCCAGCGAATGGGCCAGGGCGGTGACAACTCCCAACGCGCTGCCACCGGCCCCGGCGTCGGTGGCCCGGTTGTAGAGGAACGCCGCCGCGCATAAGTTGATGCGCACCGCCGGATTCTTAGGATCGGAATTCACCAGCGGCAGGTTGTCCAGCAACAGCCGCAGGGCCTCCAACAGGTCGCTTTCCGCCAATGGGTTTAGGCCCGTGCGTTGCAGCGCCGAAGCCACGCCGGTGAAGCACGACGCCGAGGCATTCAAGCAGAGCTGGGGCGAGGCCGTTAAAAGGGCCTGCTCATCCCAGATCACGGCGGCCGGACGGGTCTTGGGGTCGAACAACTCCAACCGGTGTCCCGATTCCGGGTCGATCAGGGCGGTGCCGGCGCGGGTCACCGCTGTGGTGGCCGTGGTGAGAACGATAAAGTTGGGAATCTTGGGCGCCATCAACCGTGGGCTGACCGGGGGCTTTCCTTCGGGATATTGGGTGCACAGTTCCTGGGCCGTCCCTTTCTCGGCCAGCAGGATGGTGATGCCCCGGGCGGTGACCACGGCGCTGCCGCCGCCGACAGCCACGATGCCGTCGGCGTCAACCTCCCGTGCCGCCGCAACGCCCTCAAGCACGGAGGTTACCGGCGAACCGGTCTTGCCGCCGGAAAACACCCCTGCCACCCGGTCGCCCAACGCCATTTTTATCCGGTCAATCAGGTCGGTCTTTTCGGCCACGGACTGCCCGCAGACGACTAAAACGCGCTGGGCCTTGAGACGGTCGACCTCGCCGGCCAGGCTGCTGATGGCGTCGGGCCCGGCATGGACCCGGACGGGATATCCGACGAAGCGGAAGGAATCTGTGGTCACTGTTTTTCTCTCCTGACCAGGGCGTGGCAAGCACCTATGTTGCCACCGGGGAAATGATTTGGCAACCAGGTTTGCCACGCTCAGGTTATTCGGCCAGGCCCCGGTGGTAGAATCGTAGTCGGACCTATGCCAGAGTTGAGCAAGAAAGACGAAGACCGCCTGGTGCGCTACCGGGGCCAGAGCCTACGGTTGCTGCAAGACGCCCTGGATGAGATACGCGGCGGCCGCTGGGGCCGCTGCGAAGAATTGCTGTGGGGCAGCCTGACCCTGGCGGTGAAGGGCGTGGCCTTGGGCCGGGGCCGGGAATTGGACGGCCTGAAAGCCGTTGAAGACTATGCCCAACAACTGGGCCAAGAGAAGCGGGACCGGCGGATCCGGGAGGCCTTCAGCAAACTTGCGTCCTTCGGCGAGACCGCCGAGCAAGTACGTGAGTCCCGCATCAGGGCCGACCATCTGGTGGCCACCCTGGAGGATGTCACCGGGGCTGTCGAGCGGCTCTGGGACATGGCCCCCGGAGGAGACCTGATCAGCTCATTGCTGCGAGGCGACCTGGACGAACCCGACGAACTGGAAGAGATGGACCGCGGCTTCTTAAGATGAATCCAGACAGCCCTACCGTCGCAATACACACCCACGGCTGTAAGTTGAACCAAGCCGACAGCCAGGTGCTGGCCCGTCAGTTCCAACAGGCCGGTTTCACTCTCGTTAGGTCCGCCGCCCGGGCCGACGTGGTGGTGCTAAATTCCTGCACCGTTACCGCCAACGCCGACTCCAAGGCCCGCCAATACCTGCGCCGAGCCCGCCGCGCCAACCCCGATGCCCTGGTAGTGGCCACCGGCTGCTACGCCCAACGGTCCAAAGACGACCTCACCGCGATGAAAGAAGTCTCCTTAGTCTTGGACAACCGCCAAAAAGAAATATTGGTCTCCACGGTCGCCGCCGTGCTGAACATTTCTCCCACTCTCGACGTAGATGCCGCCCCAGTAAACGCGCCTGTGGCGCTGGCGCTGGCGACGGCGCTGGGGCGAAGCCGGGCTATGGTTAAGATTCAGGAAGGTTGCGACCAGGTCTGCGCCTACTGCATCGTGCCCAAGGTCCGGGGCCGGGAACGGAGCATTCCGCCCGAAGAGATCATCGCCGAGATCAACAGCCGGGCGGAAAACGGCTGCCGGGAGGCGGTGCTGACCGGCACTCAACTGGGGACTTATGGGTTCGACCTTGCCGGCATCGATCTAAGGGGGCTGATAACACGGGTCTTGGCCGAAACGTCCATCGACCGGCTGAGAGTGTCTTCGCTCCAAGCCCATGAGATCACACCGGAGCTGCTGGACCTGTGGCACGACCCTCGCCTCTGCCCCCACTTCCACATCCCGTTGCAGAGCGGCAGCGACGCCATCTTGCAGTCCATGCGCCGCCGCTACGACACCGCCCGTTTCGCCGAGACAGTGGAGTTGGTGCGGGAGCAGGTCCCGGACGCGGGGATCACCACCGATGTCATCGTTGGCTTCCCCGGCGAGGGAGTCAGGGAGTTCGCCGAGAGCTACAGCTTCGCCGCGTCGATGGACTTCAGCGACATGCACGTCTTCCCCTACTCCATCAGGCCGGGGACGTCGGCGGCTTATCTGAACGGGCAGGTCGAGGATAAAAAGAAACAGGAACGGACCGGGGAGATGCTGGAGTTGGCCGCCGCGGCGGTGAGGGAGTATCGCCTTGGGGCCCTGGGCCAGACCAGACCCGTGCTATGGGAGCCGGCGAAAGGGCGGGATCCCGGTGGGGTCTGGAGCGGACTTACCGACAACTACCTAAGGGTCAGGACGCAGAGCAGCCAGGACCTGGGCAACGCCATAACAGACGTGCGGTTGACCGGCCTGGATGGAGACTGCCTAACAGCCGAAGTCGTCTAGCTGATGCCCGACGGGGCCGAACTTAGCATTATCCCTGCCGATTCTTTTGTCGCCCCACTCGATGGCAATGTCACGCTGAGTGAAGCGAAGGGTCTCATGGCACTGATCGAACCAGCCTTCACCGCGCGAAGAGGTCCTTTTCCGACGCATCGGGAGCGATCCTCATAATGCCAGGTCGAGCGAGCCGGTTTTCAGACCCGGTTATCGGTTTTCCTTAAAGTTCGACGGGCCTGAGATAGCCCATCTCGCCGCGGCGCTCCAGATATCCTGCTTTGATATCGTGGCCGTGGGAGAATACTAAAAGCCAACCTTCCCGCTCGGCCTGGCCCAACAGGTCCCGCTTCTGCTCCAGCGTTTTCTCGGGGGAGCTGTCAAAGGCGGAGATGGCAACCAAGTTCAAATGATGGGGCGTGGGAACGAGGTCCCCCAGGAACACCACCCGCTCGCCGCCATGGTTGAACATGACCATCTGGTGGCCTTGGGCATGGCCGTCGGTGACGATCACATTCAGGCCGGGCATGATCTCGGTATCGCCGTCCAGCAACTCCAGTTGGCCCCGCTCCTCTATGGGCAGGAAATTATCCGACCGGTGCACGCCGTGGCAACGTTCGTTTGGATTACAAGCCTCTTCCCAACACTTGGCCTGGACGTAGTATTTGGCCTTGGGGAAAGTGGGCACTAGGTTGCCGGCCCGGTCCAGCCGGGTGCAACCGCCCGAATGGTCAAAATGCAGATGGGAAAGCACCACTATGCTGATATCCTTGGGGGTGAGCCCCACGCCCTTTAAGCCCTTCAACAGGCGGCTCGGCACCAACCCAAGGTTCTCTTTATCTTGATCGATCTCTTTGGAGCCTATCCCGGTGTCCACCAGAACGTTCTGTCCGCTGACTTGCAGCAGCAGGCAATTCAACCCAAGGGTCATCCGGTTCTTGCGGTCAGTGACCACGCTGCTCTCCCAGGCGACCTTAGGCACCTGGCCGAACATGGACCCGCCGTCCATCTTGATAACCCCATCACTGATGATCTTCACGGCCGTCGTCATCATCGTAACACCCAACCCCTCATTCAATTATTATTGAACGTTCCGCCCCACCCAGTACCGTCATTACCTGACGCCGTCGTTATATGGATATGCCGGGTTTCCCCGGGGGTTTCGCCAGAGTCTCTTTTTAATAAGAGAGAATATTGCTCTTGGCCCAGGCTATGTCCGATCAGGTTAAACTGCTTCCGGCGGGCACGTTCTAGGTATGTTTCTCCGAGTCCGGCCATCGGCCGGCTGACTGGTCTTTCGTTATTCCTACCTCCTTGGTTCTCCTTATAAAACAGGAAAAGCCGATGGTCCAAAAACCTCGGCCACCGGCTTCGAGTACGCATCGGGCAACATCACAACACTCGCCCCACTCTCTCCCGTTGACCCACTAGCACATTAATGTAAAAGAACCGCGCCCTGTCAAGGGGAATTCGATGAATTCCTTGCCAGTATTTTGTGGAATATTAAACTTTTTTAATACATTGGTCAAGTTTACGCCTGAATTGGCGAAATTATGCTCACTATCCTTTGGGGAGGTGGCCTTAATCTCGGCTGATTCTTGAGATGCTATACTACCCCAAATCCAATACTGCTCAACATGAAACACCCGGCCACGCCATCTTTAATTACCGGGACCGCGGCCGTGTTTGGGAGGCCATTAATGGCGGATAAAAATCTTGGACTCATGGCCCATCTGCTGCGGAGGGCCAGCTTCGGCGCCACCCTTCAGGAGTTGGAAGACTACCAGGCCAAGGGGTACGAGGCCACCGTTGAGGAGTTGCTCCATCCCGAAGACGCCCCCGAATGGGACGACGACGTGTTCCGAAGGTACCAACCCGACCTGAACAGCGTGATGTATTTCGAGAGCGCCCAGAACTATTGGATGTACAAGATGATCAACTCCAAGCGGCCCTTGGAGGAAAAGATCGCCCTGTTCTGGCACGGGCTCTTCGCCACCGCCTACGGCAAGTTGAACCACGCCAAGGGCGTGGTCAACCAGACCGACACTTTCAGGCGCCACGGCCTTGGGTCCTTCCACAATATATTGATGGAATTGTCCCGCGACCCGGCCATGATCTTCTGGCTGGACAACAAGGACAACCACAAAGACGCCCCCAATGAGAACTACGGTCGGGAGTTGCTGGAGCTATTCTCCATGGGCATCGGCAACTACACCGAAGACGACGTCAAGAATTGCGCCAGGGCCTTCACCGGCTGGACCATCGCCAACGATGAATATATGAGCGTCCGGGCGTCCAGAGACTCCATCTGGCCTTCGGGACGCATCGACTGGCAGTTCGAGTACCGGCCGGAGGACCACGACGACACCGAAAAGAGCTTCCTGGGCCACACCGGCAACTTCAACGGCGAAGACATCATCGACATCATCGCCACGCGCCCCGCCACCAGTTGGTTCATCGCCGGAAAGCTGTACAACTACTTCGTTTCCGACACCCCCAACGAGGAGGCCATCGGATTCCTGGCCGAAGAATACCGCAAATCCAACGGCGATATCCGCTCGATGCTGCGGGCCCTCTTCCTGTCGGACTATTTCAAATCAGAAGACGTTTGGTACGCCAAGGTCAAGAGCCCGGCCGAGTTGGTGGTCGGCACCGCCCGGCTGGCCGGAAGTTACACGACCCCACAATGGGACATCACCAACCTGGCCAGCGACGCCAACTTCATGGGTCAGGAGATCCTGAATCCGCCCACGGTTGAGGGTTGGCATACCGGCACTGAATGGGTGGACACAGGCACCTTGGTGGAGCGGGTCAATTCCTCCGCGCTGGTCATCGGCGACGCCCTGCATCCGGGAGTCCAGGCCATGATCCAACGGCTGAAAGACCGGCAAGACAGCTACCAGCCGGGTGAGTTGGTCGATGAGTGTCTGCTCTTGGTTGGCGCGCTCCACGTGTCGGACGGCACCCACGAGCGGCTTGTTGAGTTCGCGGCCAATTGGGGCGAAGTAAGTTTCACCCCCGAAGACGCCGTGTCCTGCTCGGAGCAGCAGGTGGTGGAACTACTCCAAGTGATCCTAGCCACCCGCGAATATCAGATGGCTTAAGCCGTGTTGGCGGCGATCGCACCCATCATGCCAACTGGTGTTCGCCACCGTCACCTTGAGTGTATCGAAGGGTCTAGTTGCTTTAGCGAGACGAGGCTTCATTGCACAACGAGATTCTTTCCCGATGCACCGGGAAGGCCTCCTAAGAATGACAGCTAGGCGGACCGGGTTCCCGATTCGACGCGATTGGATTCCTTAAAATGACCACCACCAAAACCTTTACATATAGCCACACCATCGGCTTCCTGACCGCGGTGGGACGGGGGTTCACCAACCCGGTGGACCTGGCCATTAACTCCCAGGGCGTTATCTATGTCCTGAACCGGGCCGGCCCAGAGACGACGGTCCGGCTGCCCTCCAAACGGGTGTCCATGTGCACCCTTGACGAGGAGTTCCTGGGGGAATTCGGCACCGGCGGACATGGCGACGGGGAGTTCTGGTGGCCCAGTTCTATCGCCATAGACAGCCAAGACCAGGTGTACGTCGCCGACGAGGGCCTGCAGCGGGTGACCGTATTCGACAAAGAGGGGAAATTCCTGAGCAAGTGGGGCGAAAAAGGCTCGGCCGACGGGCAGCTTGAGTACCCTTCCAGCCTGGCTTTTGACGCCGATGACAACCTGTGGCTGACTGACAGCGGCAACCACAGGGTGCAGAAGTTCACCCGCGACGGCGAGTTCATCTCAGCCTGGGGCCAACGGGGTCCCGGACTCGGCCAGTTCGAGGGGCCTTGGGGACTGGCCCTGACCGATTCCGGGGACGTTTATATCTCCGACTGGGGCAACGACCGCATCCAGCGCTTCAGTACAGACGGCGTGTTGATCGAAGAGTTTGGCGGGCTTCCCCAGGGCGACGCCATCCGCAGGCCGGCCGGCCTGGCCGTGGACGGCGATGGCAACATCTACGTCGCCGATTGGGGCAACGAACGGGTGAAGGTGCTGGGGCCGGACGGGAGCCTGCTGGCATCGTTGCGCGGCGAATCGGTCGATTCCAAATGGGCGGCCGACTATTTCGCGGTCAACCCCGAAGAGGGGCGGTTACGGTCCGAGGCGGACCTGTTTCCGGAACTGGACCCGCCGGCCCGGCGCGACCGGGAGATATCCGCCGGCGTGGAAGGATATTTCTGGGGCCCCTCGGCGGTGAAGCTGGACGGGCAAGGCCGTCTCTACGTGGCCGACAGCCTCCGCCACCGCCTGCAGGTTTACCAGATCAACTGATTGGCTCTGAGACGGCTTGGTTTGGATGCAATTCCGAAGGGTGGTTAGACATCCTTCCCCGGAAGGACACCACGAACGGAAGCGAGCGTATTTGCCGTTCGTCCTGAGCCTGTCGAAGGGCCTCTTGGCGAAGGTCATGGATCGGCAGAACCACCGTGATTGCCTGGGTTCCCGTACTTACCCGGAAACACACCGTGGCTCGGTTGACTGCGGCGCGTCCATGGTTCGACGGGGCTCACCACGAACGGTTGCTTTATTTTCAACTTGGAATTGGAAGTCTTGAACCCATCAACCCCGTTCGTTCTGGGCCTGTCCAAGGGCCCACTGCAGATCGCACAGGGGATTGAGATAACTTCTGAGTGCCCAACTCGGGATTTTAACTGCGGCGGGCCTGGTCCATACGCGACCACGTATCCCGCAGCGCCACCGTCCGGTTGAAAACGGGGGCTTCCGGCGTGGAGTCGGGGTCGACGCAGAAGTATCCCTGCCGCAAGAACTGGAACCTCTCTCCCGGCTTGGCTTTGTCCAGACCCTGCTCCAGCTTGCAGGACTTCAAGACCACCAACGACTCCGGGTTAAGGTTGTCTATAAAATCTCCGCCGTCCGGAACGTTGTCAGGGTCTTCCGTCAAGAACAGGTGGTCGTAGATGCGGACTTCGGCGTCCACCGCGTGATCGGCAGACACCCAATGAGAGGTGCCCCGGACCTTCCGGCCGTCGGATGATGTCCCGCCGGCGGTCTCGGGGTCGTAGGTGCAGCGCAGCTCGATCACCTCGCCGGTGGCCTCGTCCTTCACCACGCCGGTACAGGTGATGTAGTAGGCGTCCTTGAGGCGAATCTCCCGGCCCGGCGACAGGCGGTAGAACTTGGGCGGAGGCTCTTCCCTGAAATCGTCTTTCTCGATATACACGGTGCGGGAGAATGGGATGCGTCTCTCTCCCATGCTCATGTCTTCCGGGTTGTTCACCGAGACGATCTCTTCGGACTGGCCCTCAGGGTAGTTCTCGATCACCACCTTTAGGGGGTCCAAAACGCCCATGACCCGGGGCGATCTCTTGTTCAAATCATCCCTCAGGGTATGCTCCAGCAGGGCGATGCCCACCGTGTTGTCGCGCTTGGCCACGCCGATGCGGTCGCAGAAATCCCTGATCGCCTCGGGGGTGTAACCCCGGCGGCGCAGTCCCGAAATAGTCGGCAGGCGCGGGTCGTCCCAGCCGTTCACGTGTCCTTCATCAACCAGTTGGGACAGCCGGCGTTTGCTGAGCACGGTATGGGTGATGTTCAACCGGGCGAACTCGATCTGCTGGGCGTGGTGGATCTCCAGCTCATCCAGGAACCAGTCATAGAGGGGACGATGGTCCTCGAATTCCAAGGTGCACACCGAGTGGGTGACGTTCTCGATGGAGTCTGACTGGCCGTGGGCGAAGTCGTACATGGGATAGATGGGCCAATCGTCGCCGGTGCGGTGGTGGGTCTCATTTAGGATTCGGTAGAGCACCGGGTCGCGGAGGTTCAGGTTGGGCGAGGCCATGTCGATCTTGGCCCGGAGCGTGCGGGCGCCCTCATCGAACTCGCCCGCCCGCATGCGCCGGAACAGGTCCAGGTTCTCCTCTATCGACCGGTTGCGGAAGGGGCTTTCCCGGCCGGGCTCCGTCAGGTTTCCCCGGTACTCCCTCACCTCTTCGGGCGTGAGGTCGCAGACATACGCCTTGCCCTTTTCGATCAGTTGAACAGCGTAGCCGAATAGCTGCTCGAAGTAGTCAGAGGCATAGAAAAGGTTCCGGCCCCAATCAAAGCCCAACCAGTGGACATCTTCCTGGATGGAGCGGACGAATTCCACTTCTTCTTTGGAGGGGTTGGTGTCGTCGAACCGCAGGTTGCAGACGCCGCCGAATTCCGCGGCCAGCCCGAAGTTCAGGCAGACGGACTTGGCGTGTCCTATGTGTAGATAACCATTGGGCTCCGGCGGAAACCGGGTGATTACCCGGCCGCCGAATTTGCCCGTCCTGTTGTCGTCGGCGACTATGCCACGTACGAAGTCAACCGAGGTTGCAGCCTGCGTCATTCTTGTTTCATCCTGTGTTTATGGCCATTAAGCCCGTTAACCGGCGGCGCTTAGGCGTTCGATGGCGTTCTTAATCCGGCTCACGGTGCGTTCCTTGCCCAAGACCTCCAACATTTCGAACAGGGGGGGCGACACGGCCCGGCCGGTAGCGGCGACGCGCAGCACCCCGAAGAACTGGCGGCGGGACAATGACAGTCTCTCCCCCGTGGCCGTCAGTAGCTCCTCCAGCTTCTCATGCTGGAAATCATCGGCGCCGCTCAGGTCGCCCAACGCCGCTTTCAGGGCCGACAGGGTCGAATCCCGGTCCATGCCCTTCTGTACCAAAGTGCCGGCGTCGAACTCATCATCGGCCTTGAAAAAGTAGGAAGTGATGTCAGCAGACTCGTCCAGACGCTTGATACGCTCTTGGAGCAATGGAGCGATCTGGCGCAGATAATCGACGTCCACCGGCAGCAGGTCTTTGGGCAGGTCTCGCTCCAGGAAGGGCGCCATCCGGCCGGCCAGTTGTTCCGGAGTGAGTTCCCGGATGTACATCCCATTCATCCAGAGCAATTTCTCTTGGTCGAATATCGCCGACGACTTGGTGACCCGGTCCAATGTGAAGTTGTCGATGACGGTCTGGGGCGACACGACATCGGTCTTGTCGTCCAGCGACCATCCCAACAGCACCATGAAGTTGGATAGCGCTTCCGGCAGGTAACCTTCATCCACATACTCGCCGATGGCCGTGGCGCCGTGCCGCTTGGAGAGCTTGGCCCGGTCTGGTCCCATGATCATGGGCAGATGGGCGAACTGCGGCGGCTCAAACCCCAGGGCATCAAGTAGCTGCAGGTGCCGGGGCGTGC
>JADFPD010000046.1 GCA_022562475.1 Chloroflexota bacterium
GACCGCCGGCACATCGCGCGTCAAGTCTTGATTGCGCAAATGCCGGATGAGATCCGATCCGGAACGCCGCGGCAACACCACATCGATTAAGATGAGGTCGGGCTTGCCGTCGTTGCGCAGCGCCTCGATGGCGTCCTCGGCGCTGCTCACGGCACGGACGCGCGCGGAAAGCTTTGCCAGGCAGGAGACAATAAGTTCGCGCACCAGCGGATTGTCCTCGACGACAAGAACCGTTTTCATGCCGCCTCGCCATAGCGTTTTGTCAGCGCTGCCTGCGCCGCGCGCGCCAAATCCGCCAGATGATGCGTGTCCGCCCAGGCGTTTTCGTCGCCCGCCAGTGCCGCCGTGTCCACGCGCCGTGCCGCGGCCGAGAGCTGCAAGGCCCCAAGCGCGGCTGCGTCGCTGATCCAGTCATGGGCGACTTGGCGCAGAGTCTCGAAATCGCGCACTTCGCGCGCCTGTTGCAGCGCGACGATGCGTGAATCGACGGCGGCGCAGAAAAGGGCCGACAAACGCACGACAACCGCCCCGCCGACGCCCGATTCCAGCTTGACGAGTATGTCCTGGTCGAGCACGGTTTCGCTGTTCGCGCTTATTGTATTGGCAGTCGTAATTCCGCCCATGTGCCTTCGCCTGCCGCTCCAGCGAGTCTCAAAGCGCCGCCCATGCGGCGCGCCAAGCCTATCGCCATTGCCAATCCCAGCCCCAGGCCGGTTCCGCCCTCTGCGCCAGGGCGCGCGAAGCGGACAAAGGGTTGACCGATCTGCGCCTCTTCGTCCGCCGACAAACCCAACCCGTTGTCGTGAACGCCAAGGACGATCGTGTCCTCGTCCCTTCTGGCCTCGATGCGGATCGCGCCTGCGTCCGGGGTGTATCGCAGAGCATTCGACAACAGGATCGTTAGTATTCTCTTAACCGCTGCCGCATCGGCCCGGGCAGGCGGCAATTCGGGCAAATCGCAATCGAGCTCGATCATGCGGCGAAAAGCGTGGCCACGGATCTGGTCCATGCAAGCGCGGGCAATCCGGCCGATGTCCACCTCGTCCAGTGTCAGCGGATAGCGTTCCGAGTCGACGTTGGCGTAGTCGAGAATGTCGGTGATCCTGTCGTGCAGGGCGCGCCCGGACAGCGCGATGTCGGTGGCATATTCCCGGTACTTGTCGTGTCCGGCGGGACCGAAGATTGCATGCTGAATGATTTCGGCGAAGCCGATGATGGCGTTCAGCGGAGTGCGCAACTCGTGGCTCATGTTGGCCAGGAACTGGCTCTTGGTCCGGTTGGCTTCTTCGGCTGCCTCCCGCGCCCGCTGGGTCTCCTCGATGAACCGGGCATTGCCGATGGCCACGGCCGCGCTGTCTGCAAGAGTCTGGAGCAGTTGAATCTCCCGCTGCGGAAAGTCGTATGGCGTGTAGTAGATGACGACCAAAACCCCGTAAGGTTCGTCCCGGATGATGATCGGGGCGGACAAAGCGGATTGTGGGTTCAGTTCCCTCATGGCTTTGTCTGTTGTCTCGTCCGAATAATTGAAAGTGCCGTCGTGGTATGGGTCCCCGGACCAACGCGGTTGGCGTTGTTGAAACGCCCGCCCGGTCGTGCCTTCACCAGGATAGATCAGGAGGTCTGGGGTCAATCTTTCCAGGAAATCCAGGCCTCGGGCAATCACCAGCCCGCCTTTTTCGCTGTCGTACCTCAAGATTCCTGACCCATCGGGCTTCAGCAACTCAACGGCTTTTTGCGTGATCAGGTCAAGTATGCTGTCCATATCGGTGCTGGAGGCGAGCTGTTCCGTGATCTCGTATAACTGGGTGGCCTCGTCCCGCGCCTGCTGGGTCTCCTCGATGAACCGGGCGTTGCCGATGGCCACTGCGGCGCTGTCGGCTAGATTTTCAAGGAGTTGGACCTCGGCGTCGGTAAAGTCGTGGGTTTCTAGATAGCTAACGTTCAAAACGCCATACGGTTTGTCTCGCACGATGATGGGCACCGCCAGTACGGCCCTCAAACCCGCTTCATCAATCGCCCGGCGTGCTTTTCCTTCGCCCCAGATAACGCTCTGGTCTGAGGTGATATCGCTGCTCCAGAACGGTCGCCTTTCCTGAAAGGCGACCCCATTGATACCTAGTCCCGGTTTTCCAGAATACTGCTCAAGAAGAACTGGCGCTTTGTTGTGCGTCTTAGCGTACAAGAGAGAATCGCTGGCCTCGTCAAACCTTAGAATTGCAGAGCCATTACTCCCGATTAGCTCAGTCGCTTTGGCGGTAATGAGGTCCAGCACGGTGTCCATGTCTGGACTTGAGGCAAGCTGTTCCGTGATCTCGTATAGCTGGGTGGCTTCGTCCCGGGCGTCCTGAGTCTCCTCGATGAATCGGGCGTTGTTGATGGCCACGGCGGCGCTGTCGGCCAGGTTCTGGACGAGGTTGACCTCCTCGTTGGTGAAGTCTCGATGGTGGTCAAAAACAACTTCGAGGATTCCATACACTTCGTCCCGAATGATGATCGGCGCGGCCACCACACCGATCACACCCCATTGCGCTCCCCAGTCATTAGCAATCTTTTGAGAATCATCATCCGAATAAACAACCGAAGAATCGCTCAGAAGGTCATTGGTCCAGATCGCGCGCCGTTCCACGTAGGCACGCCCGGCATTCCCCTCGCCCGCCCGAACGAACATGTCCCGCATCTCCGGACCTAAGTTGTACATGGTAGAGACAACAAGTCCGCCTCTTGCTTCATCGTACTGGAATAAAATCCCTGCTCGCCCACCGGTTAGTTGTGCTGCCTGCCGTGTTATCAACTCAAACACGCTGTCTAGGTCGTGGTTCGAGGCCAGTTGAGTGGTCACTTCATAGAGTTGGATGGCCTGCCGCTCCCGGGTCTCCGCCTCGTTCAAGAGCCGGGCTTTCTCCAAGGCCAGCGACGCCTGGTCGGCAAAGGCCATCAACAGAGAGACTTCATCCTCGGTGAAGCGGCGTATGCGATGGTCCATCACAACAAGTACACCTATTGCGAGGTCATTTGCCAGCAAAGGGAGCATCGCCGCCCCGTGAAAACCATGTTGTTGGATATTGAGCCGCTCGTCTAGGGGTATCAACTCACTCTCTGCGGAATCTTCGAGGATGATGGGTTTCTTGGTAGCCATAGACGTGCCCATCACGTTCTCACCCTCTTTCACTTTTTGTACCGGATTAAGTTCGACGGCTTTAGCAAGAAAGTCAGTCGCGGACTCCGTGGCGGAGGAGGGCACCAATCCATCACCCTGCAGCAACCGGATATAGGCGGCAGATGCGCCGACGAGCCGGGCAGCCTCGTTCACGATCAGGTCCAGCACTTCATTGGTGTCGTGGGCCCCGGCCAGTTGGTTGGAGATGCGGTAAAGGGCGTCCGAGCGTTCTTGATCCCGCTCTGCCTCGTTTAAGAGCCGGGCTTTCTCGAAGGCCAGCGATGCCTGGTCGGCGAAGGCGGTCAGTAGCGAGACTTCATCGTCAGTGAAGCGGCGTATCTGTTTATCCAGGACAATGAGTACGCCTACAGACCGGTCATTGGCCAGAAGAGGGACCATCGCCGCCCCATGGAACCCATACCGTTGGATATTGAGCCTCTCGTCTGAATCTATCAACTCAGACTCTGTGGAGTCCTCGAACAAGAGGGGTTTCTTGGTCGCCATCACGATACCCGCCACGGCCCCGTCTATTTCCACTTTTCGGGCCGGATAAAGTTCGGCGACTTTGGCCACGAATTCTTTGGCCGATTCAGTGACGGCGCTGGGCACCAATACGTCACCCTCCAACAACCTGATATAGGCCGCTGAAGCGCCGACTAGTCTGGCCGACTCGTTCACGATCAAATCCAGCACTTCATTGGTGTCGTGGGCCCCGGCCAGCTGGTTGGAGATGCGGTAAAGGGCGTCCGAGCGTTCCTTCTCCCGCTCTGCCTCGTTTAAGAGCCGGGCTTTCTCCAAGGCCAGCGACGCCTGGTCGGCAAAGGCGGTCAGCAGAGAGACTTCGTCTTCGGTGTATTGACGTATTCGCGTGTCAATCACGTTGAGCACGCCTATTGACCGGTCATTAGCCAGCAGCGGGACCACTGCTGCCCCGTGAAAACCATGTTGTTGGATATTGAGCCGCTCGTCTTGGGTTACCAATTCACTCTCTGCTGCATCTTCGATGATGATGGGTTTCTTGGTAGCCATCACCGTGCCCATCACGTTCTCACCTTCTTCCACTTTTCTGGCCGGGTTAAGTTCAACGGCTTTAGCAAGATAGTCAGTCGCGGACTCCGTGGCGGCGGAGGGCACCAATTCATCACCCTCCAGCAACCGGATATAGGCGGCGGATGCGCCGACAAGCCGGGCAGCCTCGTTCACGATCAGGTCCAGCACTTCATCGGTGTCATGGACGCCGGCCAGGCGGTTGGAGATTTCATTTAGGGCTTCGGAACGCTGGCGCTCCCGCTGCGATTCGTCCAACAGCCGGGCGTTTTCCAGGGCCAAGGCGGCCTGTCCGGCGAAGGACTGGACCAGGGCAATATCTTCTTCTTTGAATTCCCGGCCGGTCTCGGCCCCGACAGTAACCGTGCCTATGACCCGGTCTTTGACCATCAAAGGCACCGACAGAGAAGGCCGGACGCCCGCCCGCTCCATGGCAGCCCGCTCATCGGCGGTGTAGGTGATCCGCGGATCGGACAGCAGGTCTTGGGAGACCACTGCCTGGCGTTCCCGGACCGCCAACCCGCTGATGCCGCTTTCCGGAGATAGAGAGGACGCCGAGTCCGGTTGGAACACCTGTACGCCGGAACTGCTGATGGGCACGAGGTTGCCCGTCTCTCTATCCAGGCGGAAGACATTGACGGTCAGAGCACCCAGCAGAGTGCAGACGTTATCCGCGATCTTTTGGGCAACCGCCTGGAAGTCGAGTGTGGCGGTGAACTCCCGCACCACCTCTTCCAACGCTTCGGACCACTTGCGCTGGGTGACGTCGCGGGCCATTGTCTGGTACAGCAACGTTCCGTCGCTGGCCCGCCGTGAGGTGTTGTTTAGCTGAACGTAGATCTCCCGGCCGTCCAGCCGCCGGATCTTTACCTCGAAGTCCCTCACTGTCCCATGACGCGCCATCTCGTCCATCAAGCGGTCACGGCCGGAGTCGACGTAAAAGTCAGCGGCCTTCATCTCCATGGCTTGCTCCCGTGTGGCGCCAAGGAGGTCCAGCCAGCTCTGGTTCACGTCGACGAATATGCCATCCGCCGTAACGATCCCAATCGCATCTTGGCTGTCTTCGAACAAGCCACGGTATCGGTCTTCGGTCTCGAGCAGGGCCTCCTCTGCCTGTCTCCGCTCGCTGAAGTCTTTCCAAACGACGAGCGTCCCGGAAAATTCGCCATTGGCATCGTGGAGCAAGGAGAAGGACGCAAAGACTTCGATGAGGCTGCCATCTTTGGCGTTGAAAGACGACTGGTAGTTCCGGAGCTGCCCTTCCTCCCGCAAAAGCCGCATCACCTCCCGGGCTTCTTCAACACCGCCTGGATAAAAATCGGCAACCCGCATGCTCAATATTTCTTCTGACGTCCACCCGCTCAGCTCCTCCGCCCCTGGGCTGAAATAGGTGATAAAGCCCTGGGCGTCGCTCGTGACGATGGCGTCGGGCGAGTTTTCCACCAGGCTCTGGAATAGGCCCGAGCGCTCTCGTTCCTGCTCCAGTTCATCAATTAGCTGTTTCTTGGTTTTCCTCTGGTCGCTCATGGGAGGCTCACGCGTCCGCCGATGGTTACTTTAGCCCTCAGTCAAGTAATTCGGGTGTAAGACCGAAAATGATGCCGGTATTATGACACGATTTAGCTAGGCCGCGCACTGAATGGGATGGTCAAAACCGAGGCGACACGACTAAAAAACGCACCGGTCCTATCGACCGGTGCGTTTTTTGGGTCCTGCAATGGCCCCGCGTGACCGGGACACCGCGTTCAAGAAACCCCGTTCTTAGACCTTAATGCGCGTCTGAGCCGGCCCTTGCCATGGCGCTTGCCATCGATGGCGCAGTGCCTGTAAGCACTCCCGGCCGGTCGATCTTGAAATGGGATATGTCGTACGGTGTTTTCCCATCAACCACTAATTGGGCAAGTATGCGCCCGATGAGCGGGACGAGTTTCATCCCCCATCCGGCGGTGAATAGGGCCACGTTCTTGTGCCCGGCCCCGACACTTTCAGGCAGGAAGTCCAGCACGTACATGTTGTCCGGCACATTGGTTTGCAGACAGGTGCCGGCATAATTTGGCCTATCGTCTACCCCGATACAGTACTCCGCCACGAATTCCGCGGTAATGGTCAAGTCATTCGCTGAGGGCGAAATCGTCCGTTCCGCGGGATTCCGGACCACGTTAACCGCATTGTCCACCGCGATCCGTGCTACGTTTGGCGGCCCCCAGGGCACCGTTGGAAACCCGTAGAACAGGTTGCTAAGCGCCGGGTTCCCGTCGGTTGGTTCCTTGAACTGGAACCACATGCTGGGGAAGACCGTGCCTCCCGGCCCCGGGTTGGTCGCGTAGTATTCATAGACCATCTCCCAGAGTTCGAGATTCAGGTCCAGGGAGACAGAGCCCACGACATCGTTGGTGAAGGCGCCGGCAGCGATGATGCATTTCTGGGCCGTGAGTTCTTTCTCTTCTCCGTCTTTGGTATAACCGACCGTCACGGAGCTTGCGTCCACCTCTATGCCGGATACCCGGGCATGGGTGGTGACCACCGTGCCGTGGGCAACCGCAAGACGATAAAGTGTGCGCAGCAGGGAAGGCACGTTGATACAGCCGTCGTCATAGGCAAAGATGCCTTCGAAAGTTGAGGGCAGGCCGCGGAATGGGTAGGTCTCCATGATCTGTTTCGCGGTCAGTTCCTTGTAGCGCAAACCGAGACGCTTGAGGTTTTTGATCGGCGCCTTCAGGGTCCCCTCCGGCCCGGATTTGTAATTGGGGTCTCCGAAATTCAGAAGGCCGGTCATCCAGCGCAAGGACAGACCGGCATCAGTCTCCAACTCATCCCAGATCTTCAGGGAATCAAACGCTAGATCGGCCATGAAATCCTCGGTGTACATGGTCCGATACATGCGCACCAGGTCATTGGAACTCCCGGATTGGTTGAAAAGGTTGAACCGCTCCAGCACATGGACGCTTTTCCCTGCCTTCGCGGCATTGTATGCGGCGGAGAGGCCGACCGGACCGCCACCGATAACGATAATGTCAGAATCATAAGCCATGCTGAATCTCCTCCTTTATGAATTGCCGGTAAGGTCCGCCGGCTAATGACCGCCGCAGATCAGCGGATATTTCTCGGTGTCAGCGATCGTCTCTAGCCCGAGGTAATCGGTGAGCACGGATTCGGCCGTACAGAATGCCCCCTCCACCCAGGCCTGGTCGTTGGAGAAAGCCGAGCCGATCAGGAATACGTTGTTCGCGGCGCCGCCAAATGCTGCGGGCTGGCGTATCTTCTGCATCACGTCGGCAATGTCGAAGTGGGCTTTCCAAGCGTGATAGCCGGCGCCGAAGGGATTTAGTCCCCAGTCCATCACCACCGTTTCCAAGGGCTTCGGTATCTGCCAGACGGCATCGGGGTCGTTGTAGTGGACCTTCGCGAGCTCCAGGAGCAGCATCCTTTCCATGGTAGGCGTCGCAGCCTTGGCCCCTGCCAGGGCTTGATAGGTCCTGCTGATGGGAGTTTCCCTGCGCTCGGTTACATTCAGGTCCATCTCCCTCCAGAACTGGGTGAACCTCATATCATCGTATGAGGCCAGCATGCCGTAAACGGCCTGACCGCTCTGCGACGGCGCATTGTTCCCAAAATAGTAGATCTGACGCAACGGTAGATCGGTGATCGTTGGCCCAAATATGTTAGCGGTTCCCTCGGAACTGACGAGCTTTGGTGGATATTTGGAGTCCCTCCACCATTCAGAGCCAAAGAACATTGCCACCTTCAATGACGGCTGCTCGATCACTGACTCCAGGTAGTTCGCGACATTTGTTTCGTTTAAGAAATCAATCTTCCCGCTCATATCCGTGTAACGCGTCGCCTGTGCGATGAGTTCCACCGAATTCGGCGGCATGGCGAGAATCGCGTTGTCTGTCGTTTTTGGATCTAATGGGACGAAGGGGGCATCCGCAGCGGCAAGACGGTAAGTCGGCACACCGTTTTCACTCCAGATGGAATGAAGGCGCAAACTTTGGTAGAGCACGAACTGGATGCCCCGCGCCGCGGCGGCTTGTTTGGCCTGGGCGTAAAGTTCCACAAAAAGCTGTGAATACCCGGATTTGAGCGTTTTAAACGCTCCACCCGGCGCGAACTCTCCGTTATATATGGCGGCGTTTGCCGCATTCCAGTTGATAACATTGGAGGAGTAGCCACCGGCGTCGGCGGCATAATTAAACCCCTCATTCCCAGCCTGGTCATAGAAGAAATTCCAATAACCGATGTTGCCGACAACATTTCCGGCTTGATAAACGAATGAGTTCGTGGTGTCCGGCAACATCCCGGAGGCATAGAACTCACACTGCTCTTCCCGGTCACCAACCTTGCTACCGGAAGTCATCAGTTTGGAGATATTGCCGAAGAGAACATCGACCGGCTTCTGGTTGTTTCCCGGCGTGTTGTAGGGCGCGGTTACTGAGCCGTCGGTCAATTGGTCCTGATAGAAATTCTCGCCGCGCAGGTAAAATAGGGGGTCTTCCGTGGTCAGAAACGGAACGACATCGCCGCAAAGTTTTAGGCGATCAATCATATACGTGACTAGCTGGTGGCCCTCGCTCTTCCCCGGGTCCCATTGGAGAAAGCGCATCCCGCCGACCTCGATATAAGAGGCTTCCGCTTTTCCTTCATGGTGATAGCTGCAGATGCGGCCCGCTGGCAGGCGGGTGCCCAAGTCGCCCGGTTCAAAGGCATAATTGCCCCATTCGTACAGCTCGATACTATCGCCTGGTCCAAGTTGCCCGCCGTTTTCGAGCTGGCCGGTGGCTAGCCGGTAGGCCGTATAAAGCCCTGCTGGACCTGCGCCAAAAATCGCATAGGTAGTCATGTCTGTTCACTCTCCTGATGGACCGTTCGTTTTTCCATGGACGTGATGACGAGGCCGCTATTCTTGCGACGGAATCTTGAGATTATCGGTGTCGATAATCATGCGCCATCGCACCTGCCGGTCCCATGACAGAATCTGTACTCGCCTATCAACCGCTTTTCATATCCGGCTAACTAATCTCGTAAGGATATTTCCATCCGGACACAGTGTCAACTCGGGCCTAACGGTGACTCGCCGGGATTGGTCCAAGATATTTTTTGACTGCTAAGAGAGGGGAAGTTAGATGTTTTCCGCGGTGTTCCGTAGTGCCTTGTATACCCGGTCGGCGGTGATGGGGAGTTCGAAGAGGCGGCAGCCGACGGCGTCGGCCACGGCGTTGGCGATGGCGGCCGCGGTGGCGTTGTTGGCCAGCTCGCCGATGGCCTTGGCCTCGTAGGGCCCGGCGCCGCCGCCGGTCTGAATGAGCACTGTCTCCAGGGGAGGGATGTCGGCGATCGTCGGGAGTTTGTAATCTCCCATGTTCCCGTTCACAATCTGGCCGCCGTCCATCACAAATTCCTCGGTGACGCCCAGGCCGAAACCGGTGATAACCCCACCGTCGATCTGCCCCTGGTGGGCCAGGGGATGGATGATGGTGCCCACATCATGGGCCGTGACCAACCGCAGCACCTTGACCTGGCCGGTCTCACGGTCCACCTGGACCTCGGCCACCTGGGCGCTGAAGTAGGTTATGTCTTCCCGCTCCTCGGCGTCGTGCTCGACGGTAATTGTGAGGGGCAGCGCCGCGCCATCGGCGATGGCCTGTTTCATCTGGGCGCAGGCTTTCATGACCGCCCCGCCCTCGGTGTAGGTCACCCGGCTGGCCCGAGGGCCCTCATCGTAGGGCACACTGTCGGTATCGCCGACGCGCACCCGTACCTGGTCCAATGAGACCTCCATCTCGCTGGCCACCATCTGTTTCTCGATGGTGTGGGTGCCGGTGCCGATGTCCACCGTGGGACTGATGACCGAGAACGAGCCGTCCGCCTCTGCCGTCAACACGGCCCCGGCGACCCCGCCGCCGATCTGGCGGCCAAATAGGGCGACTCCTCGTCCGTGACCCGGCCTGTCCTCGGGTTGGTCCCACCCGGCCGCTTCCAGGGCGGCCTCCATCACCTCCCGGATATTGAGGACGTCTATGGGCCGGCCGAGACCGTCTTCTTCACCTGGACCGATCAGGTTTATCCTTCTGAATTCGGCCGGGTCCATCCCCAGTTCCTTGGCCAGCAAATCGGTGTGGCACTCCAGGGCGAAGGTGTATTGGTGGGCGCCCGGCGCCCGGAAGTAACCGCCGGGGACGGTGTTGGTGTAGACCTGCAAGAACTCAAAGGAAGCGTTGGGTATCCGGTAACCGCCGCCGACGTAGTGATGGGTCGAGAGGTAGGCCCTGGGCTTCAAGGCCCCGTAGGCCCCGCTGGCGTGCACCGTGCGGACCTCCCGGGCGGTCAGACGGCCTTCACGTGTCACGCCCGACTTGACCGTGACGAAGGTGGGGTGGGTCGGGTTGCTGGCGGTTAGTTCTTCCACGGAACTCATCACGATCTTGACCGGCCGGTCTGCCATCTTGGCCAGGAGGTAGGCGATGGGCAGGTCGCGCGTGTCGCCCTTGCCGCCGAAATCGCCCCCGATGGAGGTTACGTTGACCCTGATCTGCTGTTCATCGATCCCAACCGCTTGCGCCAATTGCCGGCGCGCCCGGAACGGGGCTTTGCTGGAGCACCACGCCTGGATGCGCCCGTCATCGTCTATGGCTATGACGCTGGCGAAGGGCTCGATATAGCCTTGGTGACGGCTGGGGATGGAGAACGAGTGCTCGAGAACAACGTCGGCTTCCGCGAAACCCTTATCGAGGTCTCCCTTGGTCCAATAGAGCCTGGTCTGGCCGTTGTGGATATCCGGCGCCAGCACGTCCATGGGAGCGCCTTCGTAAGCGGCCACATCGTCATGCAGCAGGGGGGCGCCGGGCTGCATGGCTTCCACGGGGTCGAATACCGCCGGCAGCACATCGTAGTCGACATCTATCAGGAGGAGCGCTTCTTCGGCGGCCTCCGGTGTCTCCGCCGCCACCGCAGCCACGCGGTCGCCGATGTAGCGGACCCGGTCCCAGCAGAGGACGGGCAAGTCGCGCAGGACTTTCCCCTGGTAGAAACCGCGGGCGTCTTCTCCGGTGACGATCGCCTTGACCCCGGGGACGGCCCAGGCCGCTGAGGTATCGAAGCCCCGGACGCGGGCGTGGGGGTAGGGACTGCGCAGTATCTTGCCGGTCAGCATGCCGGGCAGGACTACGTCGGCGGTAAAAAGCGTTTCGCCGGTCACTTTGTCCGGACCGTCGATACGGCTGATCGATCGTCCGATGATTTCAGATTGGAAGACCATTTATCTTTCCCTTAGGTTGGCTGTGCTTCACAATCTCTTAAAGCACACCGTCTGCGGTCACCCCGATCCTTCCGGGGAAGGAGAGGGGTCTCATTGCTCTCAGCCAGCGCTTTCATTCGAGCAACGAGATTCTTCGTCGGCTCCCGCCTCCTCAGAATGACAGAAGGCAAAGCCATTTCGATTTGACAGGCTACCCAGTGGCCAGCGACCCCATGGGGTCCCACGCCGGCAGGACTATGGGCTCGAGCTCTAGCGCCTTTTGGAGATGGGGCGGCAGGTATTCCTTGGGAACGGCGATCTCGAACATGTACTCCGCGAACCAGGAATCGTTCATGAGGAAGAAGCCCTTGTTTCCAACTTTGTCGTCCCAACTGTTCTCCACCCGCCAGCGCCGCGGCGCACCGTCCACCACGTCAACGCCGGTGAACATCATGGCGTGGGTCATGCTGGTCTGGTGGTATTCCAACCGGTCGGCCTTGTTCATCGAAAAATCGGCGCCGTAGACGCTCGCGTAGTCGAAAAGCCCGGCGTCCCACAGGCCCAGGTCCCGGTGCATCTGCTTTCCGGTGTCGCACCCCATCCAGACGGGCTTGCCGTCCTCCAGCATCTTTTGGGCGATGTCTTTCATGAGCTGGATGTCGACGTTCAGATATCTGATGGCCGGGGCGTCCACCACGTTGCCCAGATACTCCACGGTGAAGGTGGCGCCCTCCGGGCTGGACTCCCGGGGGTCGTGGACCAAGCTGACGTAGTCATGGATATCGGTCTGCAGGTAGTTTTCGGCGAACTCCAGCGGGGTTAGTTTCCCCGACCGGGTGAACTCCCCGTCTTTGTCCTTCCACTGCCAGTCCACCTCCGTCGGCGGCGTGCCCAGGTGGATACAAAGCATGTCGTAAATGACTTTCAGGGTCTTGTCTTTGATGCGGCGCAGTTCATCCAAGCCCGATTCCTCGGCATAGGCATCCCTGATCCGCTTGGCCCCCTGGCGGGTCTGGTAGTTGAGGCTGGCGTTCATCCGGGATGAGTTGGCCGAACTCTCGGTCTCCGTCATGGCGCTCTTGGGGACGACGCCGTGTTTGGCCACCAAAGCCGTGAACATGTCCCATTGGCCGCCGTCGGCGATGGGGTTCTGCAGCAGAAATGCAACTGTCCGGTCGTCGGAGGGCCGGTCCGCGGTCTCGATGATCGCTTCCAAGATAAAATTTGCCCGCTCCAGTTTGTCCCAGAACATCAGATAGTTCTGGCTGAATTCAAACTCCTTCACATTGAGGATGTTTCTGGTGTCCACGCGGCACAGGTTCAGGCCCGCGAACATCCAGCAGCGGCCGGACTTGGCCTGGTTGGTCACGGACCAATCGTCGAGCACGATGGAGAACGAATGAGGTGATTCGGTGACTATCGAATGGCTGAGGGCCACGTCGTTGACATCGTGCTGTGTTACGACGTTCTGCACCAGCCGTTTGGAGGGGTCGGAGTCGAAACTTTCCCGGAACCCAGCCACGCTCTCTTGGGTCAACGCTCCGGGGCCGCTAGTCTGGGTATCATTGTCCATCTTGCATCACCTTGTTTTGAACTCGGACCGTTTAGTCTCTACTAGTTTACAGCCGACGCTTGAGTCCCGCGACTAGAAGATGCGGCGGCTGGTGCTCAGTTCCTGCAGGAAAAGTTCCAGCCGTTGTTGGAACTCCGGGTCGGGCGAAAAACCTTTCCTTCCTTTGCGGGACAGGACCTCGGCCTCTTCCAAGGATGCGGCTGAGTAGTAGGCGGGCGGGATGCGGAATACGGCCTCTCCGGCCAGCACCACCGTACCGCGGGTGGCGGCCTCTAGTTCCAGCCGCTCGGAACTGCCCAGTTTCTCCCGTAGGTCGCTGACCCCGTCCATGCCGTGGTTCAGATAGACCTCGGCCAGAAGGTCGCGCTGTTTCTGGCTGGTCAGGGTCTTCATCACCACGGAGTTGCCGATGCGGCGGCGGCGAATCTTCGCCGTGAGGTAGGAATAAGACACCACGGAGGCGGCGAACAGACCCAGTATCACGGCGGCGCCCATCAGGAACATAATGGCCCGGACCAACTGCACCGCCCAGCCTCCACCAAAGAGGTCCGAAAGGAATCCGGGCCCCTCGACCTCCACCGGCACCCGCGTAACCACAATCTCATCGATGCCGGCGATCTTTCCCAAAGCAACTATCTCGGGGGTCACGTCCTTGCCGTGGACGACCAGCATATTGAAGGCGAAGAACTGCCCTTTTTCCACGATGGCCTTGTCGAACTGGACGATGTTTTCGCCAAGGACCTGCGGATTGGATTTTTCATTCAGATAGGCGGAGCTGGCCTCGATGGGTCTTGCTTCGATGATTCGGCCGCCGATGACCTGCACGCCCCAGATCTGGTCCTGGTCGAATTGGGTCTGCAGGATATCGACTTCGCCGTTATTGATCACCCGCATGGCATAGATGCGCAGGTTTAGGTTCTCGCCCTGGATGTCCTGGTTCTGGAAGGTGATCTGAAGTTCTTCCACTGGGGTCCGGACATCCAGTACGTCCGTCTCACGCACGATCTCATAGGTCATTTTGGGGTCAGGCTCGCTTATATTGGAGAGGCCGAAGAAAAGGGCCAAGGAAACCGAGACGGCAAAGGTCAGCGCGGCAAAGGCCCCGCTGCGGTGGTTGTTGATCCACCGTCCGGAGTTCTTGATCTGGGCGGAAATGCGGGATTCAGGTTGGGCGGCCATATCCTTTCCTAAGCCTAGCGCACAAATTCAGAACCCAGTGCGCTGACGTCGATGTTCTCCACGTCGGGCAGCGACGCCCTGATCTCTTGCATCTCGCCAGGGTCGTAGCCGGCGGTCAATTCCTTCAGTCGAGGATATACCTCCTCGCTGAAGAGCTTCATCGACGTCAGGGTCTCCTCGAAGGTCATGAACCCGGCCTGGCTCATCATCATCAGGTTGCCAAAGCCGCCGCAGTACTCGTAGAAGTTCTTGATCTGGCCGTAAACCTGGTCCGGAGTGCCGGCGAAGACATTGCCCCGGGCCATCTGCTCGGTGAGAGTCGTCGCCGTCGGAAGGCCTGTGCCGGAATTGTTGCCCCGCATGATGGTGGCCGCCATCGCCGGCGCATGATAGCCGGGCGGATTGCTGAATTGGGGCGGGACCTTGTTGGATGTCATGTACCAGAGCAGCTTCTCCGCGACGTCCAGTCCTTCTTTCTCGGTCCTGCCCACGCTGATCAGGGCGCAGTAGGCCAGCCGGTCGATGGGCATGTCCTTACCGTGGGTGTCCGAATAGGCCTGCCGATAGCCGTCGAATATCCCTCGAATCTTGGGATATCCGGCCAGGAACACCGCTCCCACGTGCCCACGCTGGGCGACCTGGGCCGCCGACCCGGCGCTGCCCATGGTTATCCAGACCGGGGGGTGGGGCTGCTGGAAGGGCCGGGGCCAGATGTTGACCTGCCGGGCGTGGAACCAGCGTCCTTCGAAATTGAACGGCCCTTCATGATGAGACCAAGCCTTGATGATTAGGTCGTGGGCCTCCCATAGCTTCTCGGTGCCCCGGTAAGGGAACACGTTGGCCGGGGCGGTCTCATAGGGCACCCCGCGCACGAAACCGCATTCGAGGCGGCCCCTGGAAAGCACGTCGATCAGGGCCATCTCCTCGGCCACCCTGACAGGCTGGCTGCGGTTGGAAACCGGGTTGCCCAGGATCAGGAGGCGGGCTTTCTTGGTCTCGCGGGCCAGGATACCCAACATGATGGGCGCTGCCGGGACCATGCAGGTGGCCGTTTGGTGGTGCTCGTTGTTCATGATGTTAAGGCCCATCTCATCAGCCGCGCACCACATGTCCAGATACATGTTGTAGAGATCGGCCCCGGTCTCGGGGTCGAAATGCTTGTTGGGCAGGCTCACCCGTATGGACTCGTAAGAGTCGGCATCGGGCAGGTAGGGATAGGCGTCTTCGGTGAAAAACCAGGCTCTCAAATCAGGCACCTACTATCTAAATTTTTGGAGAATCCGGGGCTGTCCCCGGCCGGCTAACCTGACACGAAATCTAGGAAACGTGCCGCGAACTCGCCGGGCTGCTCGATGTGCGGGTGATGCCCTGCCTCGGGAATCACGGACATGCGCGCGCCGGGAATCAGGTCCCGCAACGCGGCGCCGTACTCGGTCTTAACGATACCGTCGTTCTCACCCCAGATCAGCAATGTGGGGATATCAATGCGGTGCAGGCGGTAGCGGAGTTTTGGATTATGCATGTACGGCTCCCAGGTGTACAGACCGTGGGCGATCTTGTCGGACGCAATTATCTGAAGCTCTGCATCCGTCATTTGCCCATGGAGCGGGGCCAGGGACCGGTCGTGCCAGGT
Organism: Chloroflexota bacterium; assembly: GCA_022562475.1. Taxonomy (GTDB): domain Bacteria; phylum Chloroflexota; class Dehalococcoidia; order Lucifugimonadales; family UBA3495; genus UBA9611. Next base: position 15,824 of record JADFPD010000046.1, read on the forward strand.
GGCCTGCAGGAGTTCCTCGACGGAAAGGGCGAATACGTCGGCGATGTCCCGGTCGAATGGACCGCCGGGCTTGATGCCCACAGAGTCCACCAAAACCAGCTTGGAGAAGCGGCCGGTGCTCATAACGGCGATCTCAGAGGCCAGCCAACCGCCCATGGAAAACCCCACCAAGATGGCGTCTTGGAGGTCCAGGGAGTCGATCAGGTCCAGGTAGAGAAAGATTAAGTCTTGGAGGCCGTCGAAATGCTCCGGGATGGGCGTGCCGTCGAACCCGGGGTGGGTGGGATGCAGCAGTTCAAAGCTTCCGGAGATACGCTCGGCAAAGGGCAGATGGTCCACCGGCCCATCGCCGCCGTGGAGCACCAGGACCGGGGGCCCTGAGCCCCTGCGGATAAGGGGCATGTCCACCCCGCGCAGTGAGACCATGGATGATGTTTCGCTAGTCATGCCAGCCCTTCTGGAAATGTTATCGCCGCACGAACCGGGAGTCTGGGGGATTGTACTTCTAGAACGGAGGCCAGGCAAACCCAAGGCGGTATAAAAGAACCAGCCCAGGAGCGGTTCCTGGGCTGATTCGTCCGCGACACCGTTTTGCTATGCAGCGCTATTTTGAGAGCGGCGGGTTTGCGATGTAGTCCTCGGCCAGCTTGCGGCCGACCTCCCGCATCATCTTTATGTCGTCTTCGACATTGTCCACTGCCGGCGAATACACAACGGTATCGTTGCAATAGGTCGGGACCGGCTTGTCGTCGCGGGACAAAACGTCCGGGTCGCGCCCTTCTTGCACCGCCTTGATGCCGTCCTTAACCAGCTTGCGGAACATGGTGATGCCCCGGTCGGTGGACCCCAGGTGTTCCAGGCCATGGATGGCGATGGGCCGCTGGCTGACCTGGGCTTCGTAGTCCGAGGGTTGGCGTTGCTGGTCTTCCAGGTTCTCGGTGATGGGCAACTGGGCCGGCAGCATCTGCTCCCGGTCGATCCACCACGCCGGAGTGCCCTCTTCCTCCACGGCGATGTGGCGGAACTCCAGCAGCATGGTGTTATTGTCGTCCTGGGGAACTATCCATCGGCTCATCATCGGACCGTCGAAGTCATGGGGGTTCTTGCCGTCCTCCCAGATGGGCGCGACCTGCTGTAGGTTGGGCATGATGTTTTCCACCATGCGCACCCAGATGTTGTCGCCCATGCGGCGGGTGGCGATATAGATCATGCCTGCCGGTGTCTCGATGAAGTCCAGTTCGGGTATCACGCCGAACTCTTCGGTGAACTGTGACCCGGAAACGATGGTGTGGAGGAACGATGTGTGGACCGGGTCCATGGCGTTCTCCAGTATCTGCAGCCAGTTGCAGGGGTAGTTGTACTTCTTGCCGGGCATGAGCCGGTAGCCTTCACGCTCGTAGGTGTCGAACATGGGGAAGGGAGGCTTCTGGTCCGGCGGCCCCATATAGGCGAATATGGTGCCGTTGTATTCATGGGTCGGATAGGCGCCGTGGCAGAGCCGGTCCTTAAGGGTGCTGTCGGCCGGCTCACCGGGCGTCTCCAAGATGGTCCCGTCCACATCGATCAGCCAACCGTGGTAGCAGCACCGGATGCCCGTTTCTGAGACTAAGCCAAACTCCAGAGATGTCCCCCGGTGGGGACAGTGGGCTTCCACCAGGCCGATCCGGCCGCTGAAGTCCCGGAACGCGACCAACTCCTCGCCGAGAATCTTCAGGGCCACCGGCAGGTCCTTGAGATCGTCGGAGAAGGTCACCGGCTGCCAGAAACGGCGCAGGTACTCACCACAGGGAGTACCCGGGCCGATGCGGGTAAGTTCGGCGTCTTCTTGGGGTATCTCGCGGTGGTAGTAACCGCCGAAGCGGGTGGTAAGAAACGGTGCTCGAGTGGCCATGCGTATCCCCTTTTTCAAGACAGAATCAGGTTTCTAGATATCTGTAATGCCCATACAGAGTATCGGCAAGGTGGATGCTATTTTGCCGAATTATAGGTTCCCGTTCGGCCAAAGGTCAACCAGGCTTTGGGTAGCCGGTTGTGCGAATTCCCAGCCCCGTCACTGTGCGGTGCGGCCCCCGTCGATGACCAACTCTGAGCCGGTGACGAAGGACGACTCGTCGGAAGCCAGATACAGCACCCCGTAGGCGATCTCTTCCGGCCGCCCGAACCGGCCCAGCGGGACTCGTCCCATCATTACTTCGAGAGCCGAATCGTCGGGCCTGGTCGCCCGGAGCATGTCGGTCTCGATGGGGCCGGGATGGACCGAGTTGCACCGGATATTCTCTTTGGCGTATTGGACCGCCGTGGATTTGCTGAATATCCGCACCGCCCCCTTGCTGGCGGCGTAGGCGCCCGACGTTCCGGGCTGGGGCGCGATACCCGCCCCCGAAGATATGTTTATGATGGAGCCACCGCCTCCGGTCCGCATGATCGGGATGGCCTGCCTGCTGCCCAAAAACGCGCCTTTGACGTTTACGTCCATGGTCCGGGTCCAATCGGCTTCGCTGGTTTCCTCGACGTTGCCCCGGGCGGAGATGCCGGCGTTGTTCACGAGGATATCTAATCTTCCGAACCGGTCCATCACTTCACCGGCCGCCTTTCCCCAGTCTGCCTCACTGGTGACATCCAAGCGGACGAAGAAGCATTCTCCTCCGCCGTCGGTGATCTCCGCCGCCGTCCGGCGCCCTTCCTCCTCAAGAACGTCGCCGATGACGAGCTTCGCGCCTTCTTGGGCGAAGATCCTGGATATCGCGGCGCCGATGCCCCGGGCCCCACCGCTGATCAAAGCTACCTTGTTTTCAAGCCTCATCTCATCCTCTCTCGACTGATCCGGTACCACAAGGACCCCAGTATAAGGGTTGGCCCCTGGGCGCCAAATCAACCTCACTCAAGTGCGTAAACGTGGCCGTCGTCGCTGCCGATAAATACCACGCCGTCGCTGATGAAAGGAGAGGAGAACACATCATTTCGGGTTAGAAATTGCCATCTCTCCAACCCGGTTTTCGCGTCCAGGCCATAGACCTTGCCGTCAAAGCTGCCCACGACCACGGTCTCTCCGGCGATGGACGGGGAAGACTTTATCTCCCCCCCGGTGGCGAACCGCCATAGCTCCCGGCCGGAACGGGCGTCGACCGCGTAGAGGTTTCCATCATGGCTTCCCACGTAGACGGCCGTGCCGTGGAGGGCGGGAGAGGACAGAATAGAGTTTTCCGTTTTAAAACGCCACTTAAGTTCGCCGGTGGCTCGGTCCAAGGCGTATAGATTGGTGTCGAAACTTCCGAAGTAGACCGTGTCTTGGCCGAGGACCGGCGTCGAACTCACGGCGGCTTGGGTCTGGTAATTCCATCGCTCATCCCCTGTTCGCAGGTCCAGAGCGTAAAGACGCCCATCGTCGCTGCCGATAAAGATAGTATCTCCGTCGGTGGCCGGGGAGGACCAAACTTCGTCATTGGTCCGGAATCTCCACTTCTCCCGCCCCGTCGCAACGTCCACGGCATAGACATTCCAGTCCCAACTCCCGACGTACGCCACGCCCCCCGTCACCAGGGGTGAAGAGAACACCCCGCCATCGGTCCGGAACCGCCATTTTTCCTGCCCACTCTTGACGTCGACCGCGTAAAGGTGATTGCCCAGACTGCCGAAATAGACCACCCCGCCGGCCACGGCAGGCGAAGAGTCGACGGGGCTTATTCCCATCTGGGCGCCGGTCCGCTCGATGGCCAAGCTCCAGATCTCCTGGCCGGTTTCGGCATCCACCGCGTAGAAGTGCCCATCCTCACTGCCGAAGAATAAGGCGCCGCCCGACAGCGCCGGGGAAGACCGCACTCCGCCGCTGGACGCTAGCCGGATGGTTGGGTATTCGAACCCCGGACTGATGTCCGCCAGCCGGAACGTCCCTCTCTCGCCGATGGTCTCGAAGGCCCACTTGACGCGGTTGAACCGGTCCAGGGCCTGGGTCTCGAAGAAACCGCTGCGCCGGGGGCCGGACCCGAACATCACCGTGTCCGAACTATCCTGGACCGGCGCTTTAACCTCGGCTGATACTTCCAATGCATATAAGGTTCGCTCAGCGTCGCCGAAATATAAGACTCCCTGATGGATGGCCGCGGATGAGATCACCTGGCCCGGGGTCTTGAACCGCCACTCTTCCAGCCCGGTCCGGGCGTTCACCGCGTAGAAATTGCCGTCGTTGCTGCCGACGTAGACCGTCCCGTCTTCGACCGACGGGGACGAGAATATCTCGTCCAACGTTCTGAATGTCCAGACGGTGCGGCCGGTCTTTAGGTCCAGGGCGTACAGTTGGGAATCGCCGCTGCCGAAGATCACCGATCCCTCGAAAACAGCCGGAGAAGAGACCACCCGGGCTTCGGCATCGAACTGCCACGCCACCTCCCCAGTGACCGCGTCAAGGGCGTACAGGAACCGGTCGAAGCTCCCGAAATAGACCAGGCCGTCAGCCACCAAAGGGGATGATTCCACTCGCCGTCCGGTGGCGAACCGCCATTCCTCTTGGCCAGTCGCAACGTCCAGGGCGTACATGCTGCCGTCGTTACTGCCGACGTAGACCAGTCCTCCGGCGACGGCTGGCGAAGAGACAACCTCATCTCCGGCGGAGAATCGCCAGATCTCCGAGCCGGTCTCAAGGTCGAGGGCGTAGACGTTGTCATCGCGGCTGCCAAATATCACCGCCGTGCCCACGATCACTGGGTCGGAATCCACCCAGTCTCCGGTCTCGAACCGCCAGACCTCTCGCCCGGTCCGCGCGTCCAAGGCGTAAAAATTCTTGTCCCGGCTACCGAAGAACACCACTCCATCCGCCAAGGCCGGCGACGATTGGACTCCGTTCTTGGTAGGAAAAACCCATCGTTGCTCTCCGGTCTCGATGGAGATGGCGTAGAAGCCGGGAGTCCCAAGTCCGCCGTCGCTGCCGACGTAGACCGTGTCTCCTGACACACGGGGTCTGGACCTGATCTGTCCGCCGGATTTGAACAGCCACCTTATATTTGTGTTGTAGCCGCCGATCCGTTCCGGATTTCCCCGGTTGGTGGAACTGGTGGGGTTGGCGAGATTAAGCCGAGGCGGTGCGTCAGACTGCAGAGTTTTGGTGGCACGGGGTATGGGTGTCTGGGTCGCCGGCGCGGAAGGCGTGGCCGGCGTGGGCGAGCCGTTGGTGCAGGCAAGGAATAATGTAATACCCACGATCAAAATCGCGGTCAACGAACCAGAGGGTTTAAGCATACATATCAACTACGCCGAGTTGGCAACAATAGACGCCAAAGCGGCGCCCGAACTATTCGAAGGGGTTAGATGTCGGACCGCCTCCACGGGTGCGCGGCCCGGCAGTCCGGCTATCTGATCAGCGTCGCCCCGATACCGGCCGGTGGGTGGGGTGGACTACCAAATTCTTTAACCTAAACCCCCGTCCACTCAAACCCTAGGTTGGCGTAGCGGCAGAAGACGGTGCCGCCGGGGGCGGCGAGAGGGCCGTTGGCGGCGAGAAGGGCGATGGTGTACTGCTGGCCGGGGACGGCATTGTCGGTGAGGAGCACACGCTGGGGGACGTTGAATCCCTGGATCGCGCCCCGGTCGCGGTTGCATTCGCCGTCGATCCAGATCTCGCCGTAATCATCGATGCAGGTCTCGAACTGCACCCGCACGCCCTTCATCGGGATTCCGTCGACTTCCTCCGGCAGGGTGATCTTGATGCGGTACCACATGAAGCTGAACCCGTGGGACATGCGCTCGGCCAGGTCGTGGCAGGTCTCCCAACCCGAATCGTCGTAATCGGCCAGCCGGGCGGGGCTGCCCTCGATCTGCTCCACTAGTCCTTCATTGGGCTCGCCGGGAATGTAACCCCTGGCATACTTCCAAGTCCCCTTGACCAGCGCCTGTCCGGCGAGGTCTCCCAGGTAAACGGTTGCTCTTGGCATTTCTTCCTTCCTTGTTGTTTTCCTTGTTGTTTTATTTTGACGTCAGCTATCAGCCGTCAGAGTTCAGCGGTTGGCTGTTGTCGCCTTCGAAGGCCCAGTGGAAAGCCTGGGTGATCAATCTGGTGTTGGCTTCGCCGTCGAAGCGGTGGCCGCATCCGGGGGCCTCTCTGACCAAGAAGGACCTGGCGGCAAACTGCCCCGTGCGCAGTATCCGGGCCAAGTAGCCGGCCATGGGGTCTTCGTCGCCGTAGACCAGGTAGATGTCGCCGGTGAAGGCCGAGACGCCCTCATAGAAGGGGTCGCCCACGCTGTCGTAGGTGGAAAGCAGCAGTATCCGCCGTACGCTGGGATACCGGTGAGCCACGGCCCCCACGGCCGAGCCGCCCGAGGAGAACCCGGTTAGAAATACGGCCGGAGTATCGCTGCCACACAACTGCTCCGCGTTCTCCAGCGACCAGTCTATGGTGTGAGATAAGCTTTCGATCAGAATCTTGTTCCAACTGGCACCGCGGTAAGAGTAGGGTTCCCATTCCAACTGGACCTGGAAGTCGGGCCGAGGGGCGTTGTAGGTTACCAGCGTGGCCAGCCCACGTTCTTGAAGGTGCAGTCCCAGGTTTCGCCAGCGGCCGTCCCGCCCGTCCTTAAGCTCCCCCGAACCCGGCGAGTTGACGATCACCGCTCCCGAACCCGTGGGGTAGGCGGTGATGGGGACGCCGTACGGGACGATTTCTCCCGACTCGGCCTCGGTCTCCAGGGAAAGGGTAATGTCGATGGCTTCCACTAAAATCGTCTCATGGCTACCGGGCGGCCAGAGGCGGCGGGCCGGGCCGGGATCAACGAATCGCAAAACAATGATACCCGCCTGGGAAGGCGGGTATCAGCGCTTTGGAATGGCTGTTCAACGATAACAGAATCGGCGGAATTAACGCCTATCTGGTTTGAGGCGTTAAGCAAGCAGAAGCGTGGCGGATTACTCCCTGAACCGGCTTGGCCACTCCGAGGGTGGCAACTTAACTCGGTCCGCCAGGGAGGATAGCACCAGCGCTTTCAGCGTCGCCTGGTCGGTCACTCCATCGTACTCCAGCGGCGTGCCGTCGAAGTTGCGGACGGGACCGTCGTCGAAAATCACCAAGCTCCAAGCTCCGGAAACGCCGTAGCTCTTGCTGTCAGGGTTCACCCCAAGGGCGAACAAATAACGCTCGCCTACCTGCGGATATGATGGGGAATGCCTTCCGGCGAGACGGAGGAGCGCATTTGAAGATACATTTCCGTCATCCAAGAGGACTTCTTCCAGTTCTATCTTGTAGTAGGTAACCCAAATGCTGGGGACCGGCCGGTCGCCAATCGACTCGGGGTCCAGGTCTTACGGCCCTTCTTGGACTGAATCGGAGACGGAGGTAATCATTCCCACGGCAACGGCATCGACCCTGTTTACCAGGTCTTGCACGCTATCCGGAGGGAAGTAGATCGAAGACGGGCTTAAGCCCGAAGTGCTGGAGGACAAACTACGCTCAACTTGGCGCACCGACTCCGTTGATTCGGTTGTATTCGCTCCCGCGTCGTCTGTTGATTTGGCCTGGCCGGAATCCGACTGACAAGCGGCCAGGACTCCGATCAAAAGGATGACCGCGAGGACCGGCACAGGTTTCATCGTAATTCTGGCGGCCTAACCGGCGGCCAATGGCGGCGGGCCGGCCGAACCGGAGTTTCCGGCCAGGGACCTGTGGAGGGCCACCACTGACCGGCCCAAGTCCTCAAGCCCGGCGATGGCCTTGGGGTCGGCCAGCTTGCCGTCC
>JADFPD010000047.1 GCA_022562475.1 Chloroflexota bacterium
ATCCAGACGCCCGTCCCGCGCTAAAAAGAGCGCTGTCAGAGGCGTTGGAGCAAGACCCGGCATCTGCGGTGAAGGACGCCGCAATCATCTACCAGATCATGCTTGGGCGTGCGTTGGCGCAGCCAAGCGCCGAATGGAAATGGCGAAGCCAACCCACTTGGTGTTGGGTATGCAACTCTCACAACACTCGGCTGGTCGGCACACCGGGTTACGGCATCGTCCATGAATGCCTAGACTGCGGTGATCAATTCTTGGTCGATGGCGCGATCCAGTGGACCGCATAGTCTTGGCGCCCAACGAAATTTGGAGGACTCATATGTATTTCTTGAAGCAATGCCCAAGGTGTAACGGCGATCTGGCCACCGGCAGCGACCAATACGGAGATTATGTATCGTGTCTGCAGTGTGGGCTGTGCAGAGACATCCCTGTCGTGGCATCCAAGTCACCGATCGTTCACGCAGATCCTGCCCATTTGTCCAGAACAGTGGTCTTGAGCAACGAAGGGTACCGGATAAACCCTCTCCACCCTCAAGTAGACCGATCACCGGCAGCGGTCCCTGCCTAGGCTTGGTCATGGGGCTACACGTTGCAAGGTACGCCCCCAGCGTGAGTTAGACGGGTCCACGAGTAATGGGCCGGTCAGCACGGAATACCCGATCCAAGCATCATTCCTAATTGATGTTCATCACTTGATTTGCACCGTTGCTATGGTGAGGACGTCAAATGGCTGGGTCACGATTCGATAGTCGGAGCTTTGGAACTCTTTGCAGGCCGATCCAATGAGTGCATTGAAAAACGTACCATTCATCGGCGTGATCGAAGATTCGCAGAGCTGACTCAATATCATCTACCTACTAAAAAACCATGAGGTTGGTGGTGATCGCTCAACCCGAGCCCGTCGAACCGCCTGCCGAGGATTGACGATGTCCCACCATCAATCCTTCGACATCTTTTCGCGGAAGGACAGGAGGGGCGGTATCCAAAGAGCGCGTTCGGCCTATCAGGAACCGGTTCAGTCGCCGGTAGATTCGGCGATGATGCGGATGGTCTCTGCCAGGTCCCGGTCTTTGTCGCGGGTCTCGGGGTTTTCGTCGCCGAGGGGGGTGGCGCCGATCATGCGGTACATGTCGGCTACGCCCTTGAATATATTGGGCGTCATTCCCAGGTCGCTGAAGGTCTTCTCTATCTCTTCCATCTCGCTGACCCAACGGCGGGACTTGGCCGGCATGGTGGGCATCCAACCTTCCATGCGCTGGACCACCGCCGGCTGGCTGCCGCTGAACTCGGCCATCAACTCCTTGGTAAGGCCCAGTTTCTCGGCGGCGATCAGCAGCTCGGCGTGCAACGCGGTGGTGCCCTTGGTCATGGCGGCATAGCACATCTTGATGCCTGACGCCCGGCCCAACTGGGGACCCAGGTTTCGGACGTCCAGGCCAAAGTCGCGGAGTTGTTCGAACTCGGCGGCGTTATCTCCGGAGACGTAAACCCTGGGGCTGGAGCCGTTGCGGGGCGGCCCGCCGATTATGGATGCGTCCACATACCGGGCGCCGCCTGCAATCAACACTCCCTCCATCTCCTTGCTCAGTTCGGGGGCGATGGCGTTGCATTCGGCGAACAGCAGGTCGGTCCCGGTGGCCTTCACGGCTTCGGCGATCTCCCGGCACAGACCGGGCACTGCCTCGGAGATGGTCACCGACATCAACACGTCGGACTGCTCGACCAATTCATTGAAGTTGGCCACGTCAGTGATTCCAGCCTGCTCGGAAAGCTCCCGCGTCCGGGTGCTGCGGCCCGCCAGGCAGGTGAGGACCCGCAGTTCGTGCTCTTTTAGGAGTTGGCCGATGGCATGCCCCATGTCGCCGGGGCTAAGTATGGCTACTGATTCGATGGACAATTCAAACTCCCTTCTTTATGCAAGTTTGTCGCTTTTGAGTATTTCCCGGCCGCCTTTGTATCCGCTAATCCGGCTCACCCGGACTGGGTTGGCCCACACTGAATCGATGAACGTTCCGCATCGGGTTGGGAAGCCGGCGCGGCCTGAAGCTGGTGTAGGCCATGACCAGGGCGAACACCCCGGCTTCAACCAATACCACGGCCGCCCCAGACGAGACGTCGATGAAGAAGCTGAGGTAGATGCCCACGAACCCGCAGGCGGCGCCCAAACCGGTGGAGAGCAGCAGCACCGTCCGGAAGCGGTCGCTGAGCATCCTCGCGGCAACGGGCGGTATCACCGTGGCCCCGGCGATGAGCAGCACCCCCAAAACCTGCATGGAGACCACGATCGTGGCCGCCAGCACCAGTGAGAACAGGGTTTCCACCCAGCCGGTGGGTACGCCGTAGAACTGGGCCACCTCGCCGTCAAATGTCGCGAACAAGAAATACTTGTAAGCCACAAACAGCACGGCGATGGTCATCAGCGTGACCACCACGATGGCCATCAAATCTCCCATACTCACGCCCAGGATGTTGCCGAAGAGGGCGGCCTCGAAATCTCGGGTGAACGATTTGTAACGGCTGATCAACACGATGCCCAGGGCGAAGCTGGCGGTGGTTATCACGCCGATGGCGGCATCTGCCGCAATCTTGCGTTTCTTGGCCGTGAGAGCGATCAATTGAGCGCAGAAAAACCCCCAGACGGTGGCGCCTATCAGGAAGTTGATGGACAGAACAAAGCTGACCACCGCCCCTCCCAACACAGCATGAGACAGACCATGACCGATGTATGACATTCGTTTCAACACGATGTACACGCCGATCATGCCGCACAGCCCGCCGACCAGCGTCGCGGCCAATATCCCCCGCACGAAGAACTGATAATCAAAGGGCTCAAACATGGCTGGCCTCGCCGCCGGCGCCGGCCCCATCGGCATCAGTCATGTGTTCGTGAGAATGGCCGTCTTCCCCATCCGAACGGGGCATGTGGGCATGGTCGTGGCTGGAGTGGGTCTCCGAACCGGCCCGGTGGTCCCGAACGTGACTGGCCTCTATCTCCGGGTCGAACCCGTGTTCACGCACGTGACCTGCCTCGTCTTCTGGGTTGCCGCCGGGCTCGTGTACGTGGACGGGTGGCAAGGATGTTTTGCCGTCTCGGTCGCCGTTTCTTCCGTACGAATGGGGGCTCTCGGCCACGATCGTCATGCCTTCGTAATGGATCACCGGCATCTCCGCGCCGTAAGTCAACCGCAAGATCTCGGTGGTTATCACTTCGGATGGCGGCCCTTCGGCCAAGATACGCCCCGCCAGGCACACGATCCAAGGCAGATGAACGGCCACGGCGTTGATCTCATGGGTCGTGATGATGATGGTAACGCCGTCATGGTTCAGGTCGTGTAGCAGATGCATCACATCGTCCCTGGTCTTGATGTCCACCCCGGAGGTGGGCTCGTCCAACAGCAATAATCGGGGGCTGCTGATCAAGGCGCGGGCCAGGAACACCCGCTGCTGCTGTCCGCCGGACAGTTCCCGGATGTGCCGGTTGGCCAGGTCCAAGATGCCCAGGCGGTCCATCATCTTGGCGGCGAGGTCTTTCTCTTCTTTCCGGTACCAGGGAAAGAGCCGGTTCTCCATCGTGCGCCCCATCATCACCACTTCCTGCACGGTGACCGGGAAGTTCCAGTCGATGGTCTCTAATTGGGGCACGTAGCCGGCCCTGGGCCGCTTCTTGGAAGTGGCGACGCCGTTGACCAGCACTTCGCCGGCATAGATGTCTACCGCTCCCAGCACGGTCCGCAAAAGGGTGGTCTTGCCGGAGCCGCTGGGGCCCAGCAGGCCCACGAAGTCGCCGGGCATGATTCTCAGGCTAACATCGGTTAGGACCTCCTGCTTCTCGTAGCCGCAGGTGACCGCTTTGAACTCCACGATGGGCTCTCCTGGCCCGGACTGATGTGGCATCGGGTGCAGCATGGTTTTCCTTGTCTCTGTCCTTTCAGCGGGTGCGTGGGTCCGCGTGTATTTTTGAAGCCTGGCGTTGGCTAATGGTGGTGATGCGGGTCCACGTCCGGCATGCCCGGCAGTGGCCCTGGCCGGTGGTCCGCATGGTCATCGTGTTCCTCACCGTGATGGCCTTCCACGTGGTCTCCGTGGTGGTCGTCACCGTGTCCGTTGTGTTCTGCTCCGGTTGCCGCCCCGAAAAGTTGGGTGGACACCAATTGGAAATAAAGGCCTTGGCTCGCCAGCAGGTCGTGGTGGCTGCCTTGTTCCACGGCGTGGCCGTCGTCCAGCACGACTATCCGGTCTGCGTCTCTGATGGTCGACAGCCGGTGGGCGATCACCACCGTGGTCCGGCCTTCCATGAGTGTTTCCAGGGCCTGCCGCACCTGGCGTTCGTTGACCGCGTCCAGGTGGGAAGTTGCTTCGTCCAAGATCAACACTGGGGCGTTCTTCAGCACTGCCCGGGCGATGGATATGCGCTGGCGTTGTCCGCCGGAGAGCTGCATCCCCCGCTCGCCGACCATCGTGTTGTAGCCGTCCGGGAAGGCGGTGATGAAATCGTGGGCATTGGCCTGGCGGGCCGCTTCTTCTATCTCTTCGTCCGACGCCTCGATCTTGCCCAGCTTCAGGTTGTCCCGGATGCTGGCGTTGAAGAGATAGGTGTCCTGGGACACCAGGGCGATCTGCCGCCGCAGGTCCTCGAGTTCGAAGTCCCGCAGATCGTGGCCGCTCAGGCGCACGTGGCCTTCGCCGGGGTCCCAGAACCGCATGACCAGATTGGCGCAGGTTGTCTTACCCGCTCCGGACCGGCCGACCAAGGCCACGGTCTGGCCGGCCTCAACGTCGAAGCTAACTCCGTGCAGGGCCTGGGCCTCGCCGACGCCGTAGGAGAACCCAACGTGGTCGAAGCTGATGGCCGGCGCCCTGCCGTTCTGATCGTTCTGGCCGGCTTGGCCGGTCTCATGAGCGTGAACGCCGGGGCCATCCATGACCGGCACCGGCTCGTCATGCACCACGAACAGGCGCCGAGCCGCGGCCAGGGTCTCCATCAGTTGCTTGATCGTCCGTGCGATGTCCGAGATGGGGGCGAAAGCCGCCACGGATAGTATCACCGACAGGATCAACTGGGGCCGGGAGATGTCGCCTTGGGTCATGAGCCAGACGCCCATGGTCAGGACAGCGAGCCCCCCCAGCGCGGTCATGCCCTCGATGAAGCCGATCTGGAACGCCCTCTCTTTGAGGAAACGGAGTTGAAAGTGGGCGAACCGCCAGCTATTGTCCACCATCTCGGCGGTGCGGGCAGGTCCCTGCCCAAATGCGGCTATCTCCCGCATCCCCTGGATGCTGTCCACCATATGGGCGTGCACCTCGCCCAATTGGCTGCGCAGTTCCTCTCCCAGTCCTTCGGACCGTTTCTGCGCCATGAATGGGCTGATGGCCACCGCCAGCAGGAAGGGCGAAAGCGCCAATGCGATGGGCCAAGCGACGAATGCCAGCGTGGCAAGCACTCCCGCCGGCACCAGTATGGCGACGAAGGCCGGCGTGATGGTGTGGGCGAAGAAGAACTCCACCAGCTCAACGTCACCGCCGACGATGCTAACGAGGTCTCCCGAGCGGCGCCGCACCATGTAGGCCGGGGTCAGCGGGTCCAGTTTGTTGTAGACATCCACCCGCATCTCGGCCAACAGCCGGTAGGCCAGGTCATGGGCCACCCAGGACTCCGCCCAGGTGAAGAGCGCGGCCAGGGGCACGAACACCCCCAGCAACCATAAGAGCACGGTCAGTTCGCCTCCCGTGATCACCTGCCCGACCAACAGGGCGCTGATCACGCTGATCCCTATGATCGAACTGTGATGGGCCAGTCCCAACATAAATGTCACGGCCAATTCGCCCCGCCAAGGGCGCACCAACTGAAACAGCCGGCGCCAGACCGTGAGGATGCCGAGGGACGACGCCGGGGCATGTGCGGCCCCGCCCGACGGGACGGCATGGTGATGGTGTCCTTCTCCCTGATGGGCCGGTTGGGGCACGAAGGCCGCCGCATCCTGGACCTGAGCGTGAGCAGGCGCTTCATGACCGTGGGATGGCTCTGAGCCTCCGGAATGCCCGTCCCCCGGTCTGTCTTCCAAGTCTTGTTGCTGGGCCATCAACTCGGCGTAGACCCCTCCGGCAGCAACCAATTCACCGTGATCGCCGGACTCAACAAGCCGGCCTTCATCCAACACGATTATTCGGTCAGCCTTGACCACGCTGGAGAGCCGGTGGGCGATAATGAGCGTGGTACGGCCCTCCATCAAGTGGTCCAGGGCCTCTTGAATCACGGCCTCGTTCTCGGCGTCGACGCTGGAAAGGGCCTCATCCAAGATCAGGATGGGCGCATCCTTCAGCAGTGCCCTGGCGATGGCGAGGCGCTGTTTCTGACCGCCGGACAGCCGCACCGCCCGCTCGCCGACCACGGTATCGTAGCCTTGGGGCAGGTGGCTGATGAATTCGTGGGCGTTGGCCGCTCTGGCCGCGGCTTCCATCTGCTCCTGGGTCGCGCCGGGTCCGCCGAAGCGGAGGTTATCCGCCACGGTGCCGTGGAACAGGTAGGTGTCCTGGGTCACCACGGCCACCTGTTCGCGCAATCGGCTCAGGGGTATCTCCCGGATATCAGTCCCGCCCAGCAGGATGCGGCCGCTCTGGGGGTCGAAGAAACGCAGTATCGACCAGACGATGGTGGATTTGCCCGCGCCGCTGGGGCCCACCAGGCCCAGTGTCTCGCCGGCGTTCAGGGTGAACGACAGGTCGTGCAGGGCCGGACGCCGTCCGCCGCTGTAGGCGTAGCTGACGCCCTCGAAGGTCACTTCGGGCGTTAATTCCGATGGGGCCGCGTCTGGGTCGGCAGAGACATCCAGCACTTCCACCGGCGCATCCATGATGTCGAAGATGCCCTCGGCTGATGACATGGCGATCATGCCGTCGTGGTATAGCTGGACCAACTCGCGCATGGGCCGGAATATCTCCACACCCAGCATGAGCACGATGAGCAGCGCGCGCAGTTCCAGTTCGTCGTTGCTGACCCGCACCGCGCCCCAGGCCAAGGCCACCGCTGCACCGGACGCGATGCCGAGGATCGTCAGGGCGCTGGTGGCGCTGTTGGCGGCCAGTACGCCCATGGTGGTGCGGAACAATGTCCTAGCCCGTTCGGCCAGCAACAATCCTCGGGCCCGACTCTGCCCGAACGCCTTTAGCGTCGGCAGCCCTTGCACTGCGTCCAGGAAGTCGGCGCCCAGGGCCCCGTAGGCGTCTCTGCGGGCCATGCTGCTGCGGCGGGTCCACCGGTGGAACAGGTTTGGCAGCACCAGGACCAAAAGGGCGAAGGCCAGGAAGACCAGCCCGGTCCGAAGGTCGATCATGGCCATGAACGCGAATATCAGTACCGGCGCCAGGGCCGCCACAATCATCTGAGGCAGGTAACGGCCGAAGAAGGCTTCCAGACGCTCCACACCCTCCGCAAGGGACATCAACACATCGCCCGTGCGGCTCTGGTCGAAGTAACCGGGGCCCAATGCCAGGCAATGATTGTACAGCCTCTCCCGCAACGCCACTTTGACGACGCTGGCGGTATGGTGGCTGATCACCTCTTGCAGGTACTGGAGCCCGCTCCGCAGCAAGATCAGGCATATCATTCCCGCGATGGGCCAAGCCAACGACGAAAAAGCGGCGTCTTCATGGATGATTCTGAAGATGACCACCGCCGCGACGGCCAAACGGGCGATACCGGCGACGACAGCCAGCATGCCTACCAAGGCAGCCAGGAGGATCCGCCACCTGACGCCCTTGGCCAAGGCTAATAGTCGTGGGTGCAGATACATGCTTTTCTCCCCTTATTGCGGGTAAACGGCCCCGCTGGCCCCATCGAACACGTTTCCGGTCTCCAGGCCGGCCAATGAGCTGGCGTCTCCGCCCAAGGCCGGGACCATCACAGTCAAGTTATGCTTCATCAGTCCAAGATAAGTGTGTTCCGGGTCGCCGGGCTTTCCCGGCAGGTCATCGTCGGCCAGTTCGTCGATGAATTGGGCGTCGGCCTCGCTGGCGATGGCCTCCAGCACGTCGCTGGAAAAAACCTCGGAGCCGAACACCGCCGGCAGGCCGAGTTCCTTGACCTGGTCGATCAATTTGGCGACCTCTCTAACGGACGGCTGGGAGAAGTTTGACGGCTGGACCGCCCCGATGACCTCCATGCCGTACTGCTTGGCGAAATAGGCCCAGGAGTCATGGTAGGTCAGCAGCTTGCGGTTCTCCTCGGGAATCGTCGCCACCGCAGTCCTGATGGCTTGGTCCAAGGCGGCTACCCGAACACTGAACCACGCCAGGTTCTTTTCGTAATATGCGGCGTTGTCCGGGTCCATCTTCGCCAATTGGTCGTAAACCAACTCGGCGTAGCGCAGTCCCAGATTCGGGTCCGGCCAGAGATGCGGATTAGGATGCCCCGCGGCCTCCGGAAAAGTGAAATCGAATTGCCATTCTTCGGGGGTGACGGCCAGGTCGCCCAGGGACAGGATCACGGCATCAGCTTTCTTGTTGGCTTCAGCCAGAGCGAGGGTCGGTTCCTCCAGGAACAGCCCGTTTAAGATGATTAAATCGGCCTGGGCCAAGAGCTTCGCCATGGACGGCGTCGGCTCAAAGGTGTGGGAATTTACGCCCTCGGGTACCACACCCTCCAAGCGTATCTGCGTCCCTCCGATGTTCTCAACGATGCTGGTGATCGGCGACACCGTGGTCACCACCCTTAACCGGTTGTCTTGCTGACCGGTGTTTTGAGATAAATCATCTGCTCCGCCCCCGCAAGCGCCGATGGCCAGCGCAACGAAGAGCGATGCCCAGACTCTCGGACCTAGAAATGTGCGCTCCACTAACCTTGGTTCCCGCCGGATTTCCTATCCGCTTCCTGGCACTTGGCGCACACGCCACTGACGGCAAAATGCTCCAGGTCTGGTTCGAACCCGAATTCCTTGTTCAGGGTTTCCCGGAACTCCGCCAGATAATGCGGGCTGAGGTTGAACGCGCCGTTGCAGGCCCTACAGACCATGTGGTGGTGGTGTCCTTCGGGGTCTGTAAGCTCGAAATGCAGCCGGTCGCCGATGGCCACCTCGGTCACGACGCCCAGTTCTTTAAACAGATGCAACGTCCGGTAGACGGTGGCGATGTCCATGTAGGGGTAGGCTTTCTTGGCGGCCTGGAAGACCTCATCTACCCCCATGTGTCCGTCGCCCGAAGCGATCGTCGACAGCACTATCAGCCGTTGGGGCGTCAGGCGGTGTCCCTTGAGACGCAGGGTTTCGATGGCCTTTTCGTGCTTGATCATAGCTGCCCACCCTGATAGTGCGAATACAAGTTATTGCAACCGTTTGCGATTACTAATTCTAGCATCAAGGGTTGTGCTGTCAAGACAGGCAACGCCGATAAGAGAAAACTTTAGCGGACCGAGGTCACGCCTAGAATCTGTCAGGTCCCAGCGCGCATCACCGCGTACATGTGGCGATATAGCTTGAAACCCTCTTTGATCAGCAGCCAGGCCCCGGTCCCGCTGGTGGGGCGCACGTGGTCGAAGGAAAGAAGCTCGGTATACCGGATGTCGCCCCGGCCGGCCATGGCCGCGGCTAGCCTCCGGGACTCCGCCGACGGCACGAGTTCGTCGTCCCGGTCGTGCAGGACCAGCAACCTGGCTTTGATGTCGTCCATATAACGGCTGGGGGAGATTTGGTCCATGGCTTCCCTGAATTCCTCTGGCAAGGCCAGGTACAGTCCGGCCGCCTCTTCCGGCGAGACTCCCTCCAGAAGCCGGGCTACATTCCGGCCGGCAATCGTTACGGGCTGGGCGTCACTTGACTCACCAGCCAGGTATTTCTTGGTCAGAATTTCTATGTCCGCCGGGTCGTCCAAAGTCTCGATTAGCTCGTTGGCGAATACTTTAAGGGTCAGCCGGTCAGGTTGCCAAGGAGTCCGCACGCCTTGGTCGAGGCGGGAGCGGGTGACGACCTGGAGCAGCAGGTCTCTGGCGTCGAAGTAGGGCCCGAAGGCGTTCACGAACCGCACCCTGTCTCTGATCCGTGGGTCCGCCGCCGCCACCAATGAGAATGAAGCCCCGACGCAAAACCCGCCGATTCCAACCCGCTCCGGGTCCACCCATTCTTGTTGTTCGAGGAATTGGAACGCCCGGACCAGGTTGTCTACCTCAGCCGGATCGATGTTGGCCTCCAAGGCCATTGTGGGCGACCAATGGAACATGACAACGAACCCGCCGCGGGCCAGAGCTTCGCCCAAGTTAATCACGTCTTTATCATTTCGCCCGGCCGCATTAGCGCCCAGAAACAGGAGCACGGCAGCACGGCGCTTGCCGTCGTCGATACGGTAAACGTCGGCCACACCGGTCCCGGTCTGCTGGGGATATGTAACTTCGTGGCGGACCGGATCGCCGGTGAACCATGGCTGCGGTTTGACGGGCACATCCAATACTTGGGGCACGAAAAGGACCGCCCTGAATGCGGCCTTGCCTTGGGGCGTCACCGCAATGAAGATCGTGAGGAGGGACGCGAGCACCACTACCGCCAAGAACGCCCATCTCACCGTCACCAGTACGAACCGTCTCAGCGCTGCATTCATGTCGTTTTTTCCGTGGACCCCGCTGAAGTCAGACCTTGACGCGAGAGATCATGATCCCCGAAACCACCCTGGTGGCCGCCATGGACAGGAACACGATGGGCCAGGGACTGCCGACCATGTCCAACACGGCGGCAAAGATGAGGGCCTGGGCTCCGGCGTAGGCGTAACCATGGGCGTCCAGCAGGCCTGAAGCGGTCCCGGACATATGCCGCCCGGCGATGTCCACGGCCATGGCGGACAAGGGAGACATGCCCATGGACAGCCCCCCAATCAACAGCAGCACGGCCCCCAAAGTCACATTGACCGGCGGGGCCAAGGCGATGCCCACCAGCACGATGGCGCTGGTGGCGCAGGAGAAGATGACCATCGGCTGGCGTCGGCTGTTCAGATAGCGGTCCGAGATGATCCCCGAGATCGGAGGGGCGATCAGAAATCCCACCGGCAGCAATATGGTGAGCAAAATGGTGGACTCGATGGAGAGTCCGCCCTCTTCAAAGTAGTAGATGGGCACCCAGGTGGTCAGGCCATAGCGCACCACATTCTCGAGGCCCTTAACATGGCTGGCCAACAAAAACCTGGGATTGGACAACAGTTCTTTGTAGGGGCCAAGGCCTTTGAATCGCTCCGGGTCCAAGGACTCAGGCGCTGCCGAGACCTCGTCGTCTTCGATGTAGTCGGGCAGGCCAACGTCGGCGGGCCGGTCCCGGGCTATAAAATAAAAAGCGATGCCCATTACGGCGATGATCAGCGGGGGATAGCGGAAGGCCGCCCGCCAGCCCCATTCCGCACCCACGTAGCCGGAGACCCACCACATCAACACCATCGCTCCCCCGGTCGCCGTGCCCACGATGCCCATGGCCATCCCCCGGTTGCGGCGGGGCCACCATTGGGCGACCATGCTGATGCCGGGAGACCAGCAGGCGGCATTCACGAAGCCGGCCATGCCCCAAGGAATGGCCATGGTCAGCGTCGAAGTGGCAAAGCTGGTGATGATGTTTAAGACGGTCGTGAGGATGGCGCCGATCATCACCCACAGCCGCAGCCCGTAGGTCTCGGCGAGCCGGCCGTGGAACAAGTCGCCGAGGCCGAATCCCCAAAGGAGCATGGCGTTAACCAGGCCAATCTCAAAGTTACTGAGGCTAAGGTCTTCTTTCACCAACGGGGCCACGGGCCAGAAATTGAAGCGGCCCAGGTAAAGAAACAAGTAGAAGCCGGCGAACGCCAGCAGTATCCGCCACTTGAATATGTGGTAACTGCGGGGAAGGTCTTCGTAGCGTGCTGTTTGGGCGCTGCTCATGTTTCTTCTAGCTAAGATTCTAATGGAAAAGGCCGAAGGGCAGGCTCGCTAATTTCTACGAAAGCGGCGCGCCTTTCGGCCTTTTATCATTGCGTCCGGAGGGACATCGGGATGTCCCAACGAGAATCTAGGCGGGGATGCGGGCCTTGGCGATCTCTTCGAGTTCTTCGTTGGACATGCTAAGGTCGATGGGGTCTCCCAAAGGCTGAGGGACCTTATAGGGAGTCCTGACGTACAACTCGATGCGATTGCCTTCCGGGTCGAAGAAATACATGCCGAAAGCGATGCCGTGACTGACGATGCGATCGATCTCCACGCCTTCGTCCAGAAGCCTGACGTGGAACTCTTTCAGGTCGTCCAAAGAAGGAACGATGAAAGAGATCTGTTGGATAACCTTGGCGTCGTCGCGGGTCACCCGGCCCTTCATCAGCACGAACTCGTGGTGCTCCCGGTCCTTGTCGGCGGTTAAGAAGGTCATCCCCCGCTCTTCCAGGTCCTCATCCGAGATTGTGAGGCCCAATACCCGGGTGTAGAAGTCCCGCATCTTCATCAGGTCTTCGGCGTAGATCCCCACGTGTCCCAGAGATTCGATTCTCGGCATGGTCGTTATCCTCCGTCGCCATTCAGGGCATAGACTGTATCAGCGGGAATTATACA
Organism: Chloroflexota bacterium; assembly: GCA_022562475.1. GTDB lineage: Bacteria > Chloroflexota > Dehalococcoidia > Lucifugimonadales > UBA3495 > UBA9611. Next base: position 12,533 of record JADFPD010000047.1, read on the forward strand.
CCACGGGTTAGGCGGCGGTGCGTCCTTCTTCTGAAACCCGGTCATGCATGGCCCGGAACAACTTCTCCGAGCTGACGGGTATCTCCGTGATGCTGACACCGGTGGCGTCCAAGATGGCGTTTACGATGGCCGGGGCCACGGAACTGATCCCCTGCTCTCCGATGGCCTTGCCTCCGTAGGGCGAAGGGCCTCCACTTTCACTGGCCACCAGCACGGTCCGGAGTTCCGGCATGTCAGGCATGGTAGGTATCTTGTAGTCGCCCATGGAAAGGGTGGTTACGTGGCCTTCGTCGTATCGCAACTCCTCGGTCAGGGCGTAGCCGATACCCTGCATCACCGTGCCGTCGATCTGGCCCTGGTGGCCCAAGGGGTTCAGGACCGTCCCCACGTCGTGGGCGGAGGTGAACTTGGTCAATTGGACTTGTCCCGTTTCCACATCAACGTCCACCTCGGCGATCTGGACGCAGAACACCGTGATATCTTCGTCCCGCTCAGAGTCATAGGTGTGGTCGGCCTCCAAGAGTCCGCCGGAGCGGGAGACTAGATCGCCCAGACTCACCGGCGTCTGTCCCGGCGTGGTCACCTGGCCTTGGGAGAAGCCGGTCTCGTCCTCCGGCCAGCCGAACAGATCGGCTGCCATGGCCACCATCCTCTGCTTCAGCTCTTGGGCGGCGCGAAAAACCGCCTGGCCGGCGACGTGCGTCACCCGGCTGCCGCCCACTCCGGTGTCGAAGGCCACGTCGTCGGTGCTCCAATGCTCTAGCTTGATCTCATCGTAGGCCACGCCCAGTTCCTGCCCTAGAATCTGGCGCAGCACGGTGTAAAAACCGGAGCCGGTGTCGGGCAAGGCGGTATAGAGCGTGACTGCCCCATCGGAGTCGATGGATATCCTGACGGTTGAGCTCCCGGCCCCAACGTGCCTCTCGCAGACCGCCATGCCCCGCCCGGTGAGCTTGCCGGGTGTTTGAGGCTTGGCGTCCTCGTATTCGGCCTCCTTCACGGCGGCATCCAATGTCCGCATGGCCATGATGTTTTGCCAGCGGTGGCCCAGAGGCGACGCGTCGCCGTCCTGGACCAGGTTCTTTCGCCGGAATTCCAAGGGGTCCATGCCCAGTTCCCGGGCGATCAGGTCCATCTGCACCTCGGCGGCGAAGATCGACTGCGGGTCGCCGGGCGCCCGCATGCTGCCGCAGGGGACCTGGTTGGTGTAGACGACATAGGAATCGATATGACCGTGGGGTATCTTGTAGGGCCCAAGGCATCGAGAGCCGTAGGTCACTCCCCGCTGGGGTTTGAAGGCCGCGTAACCGCCGCTGTCATAGACCAGGTGAGCTTGGCGGGCCGTGATCGTCCCGTCCTTTTTTACCCCTGTCTTGAAGGTCATCACCGCCGGGTGGCGGGGGTTGCCGGCCATCAGCTCCTCGATGTAGGTCATTGTCATCCGTACCGGCCGGCCGGTGGTCTTGGAGAGCCAGAAGCCTAAGTGAGTGTCCATGAACCCGCCCTTGCCGCCGAAATCCCCGCCGATGGTGGTCGGATTGACCCGGATCTGATCTGTGGGCATGTCGATGCCTTCCGACAATTGCTGGCGCACTTGGAACGGCATCTTGCTGTTCACCCAGGTCTGCACCCGGCCGCTGTTGTCCAGGAAGACCACCGATGCGTGGGGCTCTATGTAGGCCTGGTGCTGGTGGTTGGTCCTGAAGGTGTGTTCGAATATGAGATCAGCCTCAGCGAAGCCCTGTTCCACGTCGCCCTGCTTCCAGGAGGCCTGCCCCGCGATATTGGGGTGTTGTTGAGGGCCATCGGGGATCCCGGCATAGTCAGCGAAGTCCGGATGCAGGACGGGCGCGCCGGGCTTGGTGGAATCCGACGGGTCCAGGATGGGGTCAAGTTCTTCGTACTGGATCTCGATCAGGTTAAGGGCCTCTTCGGCGATGTCGTCGTCTTCGGCGGCGACCGCCACCACCTTCTGTCCAGCGAAGCGGACCACGTCCCGGGCCAGTATGGGCAAGTCCCGCAGCATCCGGCCCACCAGATGGGGCGGGATATCGTCGGCGGTCAAGACCGCGTGGACGCCGGGCACCTGCCGGGCAGCGGCCACTGAGTCGGCGTCGATGGACACGATCTTGGCGTAGGGGAATGGACTGCGCAGGCACTTGCCAACCAGGGTGCCGGGCAGGTTCACGTCGGCGGGGAAGACCGCCTGGCCGGTGACTTTTGCGGGCCCTTCGGCGCGGCCCACCGGCCGGCCGATCGTTTCGTATGAACTGGTCACGGCACGCTCCTTTGCTTGGTTTTGGATTTGCCGCGGGGCTTCTTGGGCACACCTTGGTAGTCGGAGTCCGCGGCCAGGTCCGAGGCTAATTGGGCCAGAGTGCGAACCGGCACTCCGGTGGCCCCTTTGACCAGGTAGCCGGACACCTTGTCCGATGTTGAAGTGCCGGCGATGTCCAGATGCACCCAGGCGGCGCCGTCCACAAACTCGGCCAACAAGAGGGCAGCGCTGATGGAGCCGGCCTGGCGTCCGCCGCTGTTCTTCATGTCGGCTACGTCGCTCTTGATCAGGTCTTTGTATTCGTCGAACAGGGGCAGTTCCCAGAATTTCTCGCCCGTCTTCTTACCGGCCTCGATGGTCTGTTGGACCAGTTTGTCGTCGTTGCCCATGACACCGGTGCAGGCCTTGCCTAGCGTGGTCACCATGGCCCCCGTCAGGGTCGCCACGTCGACCAGGCGGGTGATGCCCTGCTCCCGGGCGTAACACAATGCGTCGGCCAGCACCAAGCGGCCTTCGGCGTCGGTGTTGATCACCTCGATGGTCTTGCCGTTCATGGCCCTCACCACGTCTCCGGGCCGCTGAGCGGAAGCCCCGGGCATGTTCTCCGTCGCCGCGATCACGGCCAACACGTTTATCTTGGGTCTGGTCTGCCCGATGATCTCCATGGCGGCGATGACCGCCGCTCCCCCGGCCATATCGCCCTTCATGGCTTCCATCCCGCCGGGGGGTTTCAGGGATATCCCGCCGGTGTCGAAGGTGATCCCCTTGCCGATGAGGCCCAGGTTGTTCTCCGGATTGTCCGGGTCTCCGTCATAGCGCATGACGATGAGCTTAGCCGGTTCGTCGGTGCCCTGGGCCACGCCCATAAACGCGCCCATGCCCATCTTCTTCATCTCGGCATTGCCGAATATCTCTATCTTGAGACCTTGCTCTCCCGCAACTTTCTGGGCCGCTTCAGCCATGCGGGACGGCGTCATGTGGTTGGCCGGCTCATTGACCATGTCGCGGGCCGTGATGGATGCCCTGGCCAAGGTGCATCCGAGCTTGACCCCGGCGTCGATGGCCTTGGCCCGGGTCTTATCCAACTCCACCACCGTCAGTTTCTCGAATTCGTTGGTGGTATCGCCGTTCTTGGTCAGGTAGGTCCCGAACTTGTAGAGTCCCAGGTGGGTGCCCTCGGCGATGGCCTGGCCGGACAACTTGGGGTCAAGACCGCCGACGCCGGCACCATGAGCGATGGTCGCGGCGCTGGAGATACCCTTGCGGCGCAGGAACCGGACGACTTCCGCCGACACCCGGCGCACGACTTGTACGTCGACCTTGTCCTGGGGACCCAGTCCGGCCACCAGCACCCTCTTGGGCTTGATCTTGCCCAAGGTGTGGATCAGCGTGGTCTCCCCAACGCTGCCCTTGATCTCTCCGTCTTTGATCAACTGGGTGATGATTCCACCCAGGGCTTTATCGACCGCGCCGGTGGCGCCGCCGGGTTTCTTGACCCCCCGGAACAGATTAACCACCAAGGCTGGAGTATCGATTCCGGTGATGTCGGCCGATCGGACATCGATCTTCAAAGCCTTAGTCTTGTTGGGTTTGGCGGATTTTTTCGCCTTGGCTGTTCTGGGCTTTGGTGTCGTCGTCATCGATGCTATGCACCTGCTTCCGAATAGATCTTGTTTTGGCCGCCGGACTTGGCCCATTCGATCACCTGCTCCAGCACCGGCGCGATATTCTTGGAGGTGTCCAACGCGTAGTGTTCCCGCCGCACCGGTTCTTCCACCGGGGCCAGCCGCGTGTAGATCGTCCATCCGGCGTCGGAGTAAGTATCGGCGTGCCGGTCGGATTTGCGCTGTTTCAGCCGGCGCCGGACCGTGTTCAGGGGCGCGGTGGCGTGCACCACTGCCAATGGGGCGCCGGTGGACTTGGAAATATCGTAAAGGTAAGTCCGAAACTCTTCGTTTAGATTGGTGGCGTCGAATAGAACGCTGTAGCCGTTTATGAGGTAGTGATTGATCAGATGGTAGCAAGACCGGAAAACCCGCCGGTGCTCGGCGGTGGTGTACTTGGGATGCTCGACCAGCACTTTGCGCAGCCGGTCGGTTTCTAGGATCAGAAACGGGACCTGCTCGGTCAGCTTGGCCGCGAAGTAGGACTTGCCCGTGCCCGGCAGGCCGCACATGGCAATCAATAGGGGCTGCTCCGGCATCCGAGGTTGAGAGGCAACCAGGTCCTGGTCCAACACCTTTCGCATGGATGCCACGTCTTTGTTCAGTTGGTCGTCCAATCTGTCACGTCCAGCGCGGCGATGGGCCAATCGGGGACAATGCGACCGCTATTCACGATCATATTTCTACGTTGATTTTTTACGGCGAACTATACCCTGCGTCCGATGGTCAAGCGTCCGGAACTTCGCCAAAGGCCTCGGCCTCAAGCTGCCGGCGTTCCATCTTGGACTCCAACATGGCCGGGCTCAGCAGGAATGCCAGCGAGGCGACGATCATCAAGACCACGGCCAATGCGTCCAGGCTAACCGGCAAAGACGCGGCCGTGATGATCACCAGGATGGAGGTGGACACCGTAAGTAGTCCGATGCGGAGCAAGCGGGGCCCAACTTTCAAGAAAACGGCCGTGGTAACTGCCATGGCCACGAAGATAAACGCCCTGGCGGTGTCGGAATCCTGCATCCGCTCCGCATGTTCGCTCCAGAGCCCGCCTTGCCAATTCAAGAACAGTATCCACGAGGTTAGGAACGGGAACGGCAGAGCGGTGAGAGAAGCCAGCAGCCAGTCTCTTTTGACCATCTTGAAGATGACGTTTGCCATGATCCACATGGAGAACGGCACGTATCCGATGAGCAGGAAGAACAGGACCACATTGAATGGCAATTGTCCGGTGGTGACCAGGGTCCAAGCCCCGTAGCCAAGGGTGATCAACGACAAAAGCCAAGAGAGCGCGGGCGCCGCCAGAGTATAGCCCATCCAGGAATACGACCATTTGCTGGGGCTGCCGGCACGCCAGTTACGCCAGGTCACGAACGCTATGGCGATGAGCAGCAACGATACCAAGAAGTAATGGCTCCACAGGTGGAGCGCAAAGAGCGAAGCCAACAAAAAGTGGGGAATGGTGGACAGGAGCACGTCCCGCCAGACTCCCGGGCTGTGCACCTCATACATGCCCCGGGCGACCGCGTTGGGCGCACCCATCTCCTGAACGGCGCGGGCCACGGCCGTTTCGTGGTCCACGCCTTGGCTCTCCAATTCGGCGGCCTTGTCCTCCAGATGCGCCTCCAACTCTTGAATGATCTCGTCCTTCTGGGCGGGATCAAGGTGGAGCCTCCGGGCCAACGCATGAAGGTAGTTTGTTACCTCAAATGGCATGGCGTCCGCCTACTGGGCCTCGGGACTCGCGCCGGGCAGCATTATGGAATTCATGGCGCTGGTGAAGCGCTGCCACTCCGAAAGCCGGTCAATCAAGGCCTTTTGGCCCTTTGCGGTGATCAGGTAATACCGCCGGCGCACATTGTTCGGGGTATCTTCCCAACGGCCTTCGATCAGCTTGCTCTTCTCGAGACGGTGTAGCGCCGGGTAGAGGGTGCCTTCCTTGAAGGCGAAGTATCCACTGCTTCGCTGGTCCACTTCCTTCACGATCTGATAGCCGTACATAGCCTCATTCTCCAGGAGGGCGAGGAGCAGCGTATCGGTATTGCCTTTCAGCATCTCTTGTTGGTGCATCTTGGTATAGGTCCAGAGATGAAATGGATAGTAGCTATGTAATATCTGAGGCCATTCTATGAAGCGGAAGTTGCTTGGTCAAGGCTGAAGAGTATGGACCGCAAATGACCGTTAAAACACTGCGTTCACGACCCTGCGCAGCAGAATCAGGATGATCAGTACCGCCATGGGACTGAAGTCGAAACCACCGAAGCTGGGCAGGCTCCGGCGGACTGGTCCGAGGATCGGCTCGGTAACCTGGTTCACCATAGTGTTGATGGTGACGAGAACGGGATGGGGCCTATCGCCGGTCAAGGGAATAATGAATGTGAGGATAACCCGGGCAAATATGGCGATGGTCAAAAGGGTCAATATCGCGTTCAGCAGTCCGGCCAATATTTAACCTCTCTACTCTTGTCCTAATTGGACCGATTTCCGGTATGCGGCATCCACGGCGCTGATTATCGCCGCCGGAACGCCCCTGTCTTCCAGAACCCGCAGGGCCTCGGCGGTGGTGCCCCCGGGAGAGACAACCATGTCTTTCAACTCAGCCGGATGCATGCCGCTGTCCATGACCAGCTTGGCGCTGCCGAATACTGTCTGCAGGGCCAGCGTCCGGGCCATGTCTCTGGGCATGCCGACGTAAACACCGGCGTCGATCAAGGCTTCGATGAATAAAAAGACATAGGCCGGCCCGCTGGCGCTCAGCGCGGTGGCCATGTCCATGTACTTCTCATCCGATACGTAAATCTCCTGGCCAATGGCCCCCAATACCGCCTTGACCATCTCCCGTTTGGAGTCCTCGACCCCTTCCGAGCAGGTCCAAAGGGACATCCCCTCTCCTATCTGTGCGGGGGAATTGGGCATCACGCGGACAACTGCCTGGTGGCCCAGGCCTTTGGTCAAGGTGTCCATCTTGGCCCCGGCGACTATGGAGAGCGCGGCCTGCTGGGAGTCCAGATGCCCCTTCAACTGGCCCATGACGGAACCGAGGTCTTGCGGCTTGACCGCCAACACCACCAGGTCGGCTTGTTGGGCCGTCTTGAGGTTGTCGGCGTCCGCGGTCACGCCGAACTTGCTGGAGAGATACTCACGCCGTTCGGCAATAGGCTCGCCCACGCTGATGTCCTTGGGGGCCGCCAACTTGCCGGACAGGACGCCGTGGAGGATGGCTTCCGCCATCTTGCCTCCACCGATAAACGCCACTTTCATTTTTCTTTCCTTCTAACGGGAGACAGGCCGATGCCCGATGGGAACCAAGGGTAAATGCCGGGCATCATTATATCACCGAAGCTAGAAGCCAAAGCCGCGGCGGCGCCCATGGCGTTCGTTAAATCGCCGTTTAGGGATCGCCCAGACCGTTGCCCAGGGCCAAAGCCACCGCCAGCCGGATGGACTCCAGCATACTCTCATGGGTGGCCACGCCTTGGCCGGCGATGTCGAAGGCGGTGCCGTGGTCCACGGACGTCCGCACGAAGGGGAGGCCCAGGTTGGCGGTGATGCTCTCTTCGAAGCCGTAGACCTTGACTGGGATGTGGCCCTGGTCATGGTACATGCAAAGGACCACGTCATGTTGGCCTTGGATGGCCTGATGGAAGATGATGTCCGCCGGAACGGGGCCGATGGCGTTGATGCCTTCATTCCTGGCGGCCTCGATCGCCGGTGCGATCTCCTCGGCCTCTTCATCACCCATCAGACCGCCGTCGCTCCCGTGGGGATTCAGGGCCGCGACAGCGATTCGTGGGTCCTTGAATCCGAACTTTACGAAGCTATCGTGGGTGAGCTTCAGGTAATCGAGGACCCGGTCTTTCTTGACCAGTTCGCAGGCCCGGCTGAGAGACCGGTGGGTGCTTAAGTGGACCACCCGCAGGTTCTTTGACATCAGCATGGTAGCCACCAGTTTGGACTTGGTCAGTTCTTGCAGCAGTTCCATGTGGCCGATGGACTTATAACCCGCCAGGCTGGCCGCTTCTTTATTCAACGGCGCCGTGGCCAGGGCGTCCACCACGCCGGCCAAGGCCAGTTCTCCGGCCTTGGTAACCCATTCCATGGCCGCCTTGCCGCAGATGGGGTTGATCTCCCCCACGGTGATGTCTTCGGGGTTCAGGTTGTGGATGTCCACAACGTCGATGACCCCCGGCTCCAGTCCGGAGCCGGCGGGGTCGTCTGCCTCGTTGATCTTCATAGGAACGCCCGTCAGAGACACCGCCTGCTCCATGGCGTGGACGTTGCCCACCACCATCGGGCGGCAGGAAGCGTACACCCGGGGGTCGGCCATGGCTTTCACCACGACCTCCGGGCCGATGCCGCAAGGGTCGCCCATGGTGATCGCGATGGCCGGTTTTTGTGTTTGGGTCATTACGTTTTCCTCCAGCCCCGATCTGGGGTTACAGATAGCAGCCTAGAGGGCTATCTGACGAATATCGTTGGATTTTGCATGGTTATGTAATCAAGGGGGCCAGATGCGCCGGAATTATAGCATGAGAAGGGTTTTAAACCCCTTGATCTGTGTGGTATGGTTGGTGCTCTTCGGTTTAAAAAGACCCAAAAAGAGCCCCCGGCATTGGCCGCCGGGGGCTCTGGGAAGGCAGCCAGGCTGGTACAGGAACCGCACCACACATGAGACTCGATTAGCCGCAGCAGCAGTCGGCCTCCACACAACCCACCCTGCACCAGTCAGGCCCGCCATTAATGTCTCTTAAGTACCCTTTCCTCTAATCTTCCCTCTCCGTATCTGATCTCGGCTCTTACAAGGCCGCTACTCGCACTTGTTCCAGCCGCACGCCACGCACTTGATGCATCCCTCTTCAAAGATGACCGCGGTATTGCACTCCGGGCATTTGCGGGCGTTCAAGAACTCTCTGACGTGCCCATTGCCATTTCCGTTTCCGTTGGTGATAACCTGAGGCGTGAATTTCAACTGGACTTCACTGGAGGCGCCGGACTCTTCGCGTCCTTGACCGCCGCCGGAGTGGCGTTCCAGCGCCAGGGCCACCGCGTCGGGGCCAGACCGAACCAAGACGCCTTCGTCCCAGGCCGGGCAGCAGGTGATGCCCCGCAGTTGCTCGATGACCGTGGCCGGCTCGATGCCCGAGCGCAGGGCCAGGGACACCAGGCGGGATATCGCTTCCAATTGGGCCGAGTCGCAGCCGCCGGCCTTGCCCAGGTTCCCGAACAGCTCGAAGGGCGTATCCGCCTCGTCGAAGTTGATGGTTACATACATATTGCCGTGGCCGGTGCGCACCCGTTCGGTGACTCCGCGGATGGACTGTGGCCGTTTGCGGGGTGTCAAGACTTCAGCTTCTTCCGTGCCTGTTTGTCCGCTCCCACCGGTGCTGAGCACTTGGCCTTCCTTGCTGCCGTCGCGGTAGACCGTGATGCCCTTGCAGCCCAACTCATAGGCCAGCATGTAGGCGCCCGCTATGTCTTCCACGGTGGCGTCATTGGGGAAGTTGATGGTCTTTGAGACCGAGTTGTCGATGTATTCCTGCACGGCGCCCTGCATCTTCACGTGCCACTCGGGAGAGATGTCATGGGAAACCCGGAAGACATCTTTGACCCACTCGGGTATGTCCAGGCCCTCCAGGCTGCCGGTCCGGGCCAGGTCTTCCATCAATTCTTCGGAGTAGAACCCTTCCTGACGGGCCACCGCCTCGAAGTATGGGTTGCCCTCCACCAGCTTGGTGTTGTCCATGACGTTGCGAACGTAGCTCAGGGCGAACAGGGGCTCGATGCCACTGGAAGCCCCGGCGATGATACTGATGGTCCCAGTGGGCGCGATGGTTGTCGGGGCCGAGTTGCGCATAGGGCGCACGCCGCCCTCCGAGCCGGGCCGGTTGTAGATGCTGCCCTCCCAAGCCGGGAATGTGCCCCGGACCTGGGCCAGTTCCGCGGACGCTTGATGGGTCCGCTCCAGGATGCGGCGCATCAGGTCTCGAGCGGTCTGCAGCGCCTCTTCGGAGTCGTACCGGATGCCCAATTGTATGAGCAGATCGGAGAACCCCATGACGCCGAGGCCGATGCGCCGGGTCTTCTTGCTCATCTCGTCGATCTCTGGGATGGGATAGTGGTTCATGTCGATGACGTTGTCCAACATATGGACGGCGATATCGACTGTCTCGTCCAATCGTTCCCAGTTCATGACCGTGTCGCCGTTGGCGATGGTGACCATCCGGGCGACGTTGATGGACGCCAGGTTGCAGGACTCGTGGGGCAGCAGAGGCTGCTCGCCGCAAGGGTTGGTGCTTTCGATCTCGCCCAACTGGGGGTTGGGGTTGTCCCGGTTGATCAGGTCCAGGAAAATCAGCCCCGGATCGCCGGTCTTCCAGGCCATGTTGGTCAGGAGTTCGAACACCTCTTTGGCGTTGAACTGGCCCGTGACCTTCCCGGTGCGCGGGTTCACCAAGTCATACTCCTGGCCCGCTTTGACCCGCTCCATGAAATCTTTGTCCACGGCAACTGAGATATTGAAGTTGCTCAGGTTCTTGCCGTCTTCT